>NZ_JADKSB010000003.1:0-299736 GCF_015350935.1 Curtobacterium sp. VKM Ac-2887
GAACTCCTCCGGATAGGGCTTGGCCATGATCGACATCCTTCCACCGAGGACCAAGTCCTCAGAGGTCAGGAGTCAACTAAACCTGCAGCAGTCCCGATTGGCGCCATCGCTGGAGTGCTTTACGCTACTGACGTGAACTGCAATGAGCTCTGAGCGACAGCAGCATGCCCAACGTCTGACGCTGAGACTCTTGATCGCACTGGGCGCCGTACTAGCCATCGTCGGTCTGATCCTCGGGCTGGTGCGAGGGTTTGGAGCAAGCTACGTAGCGCTTGTCGTTATCGGCATTCTTGTAGCAGCAGGAGCGGCGGTTTACAGATCTAAGCAGAAGCTGCGCTGACCGTTCGCGGCCGAACAGCCCGCGGCCCTCACCGAAGTATCGGTGGGGGCCGCGTTCTGCTTCAAGCGTCGCTAGACGAAATGATCCGCCCTTCTGCCTCTCACAACGCTACGGTTGCGAAACGTCTCGTCGGTAGCACGGCCGCGGCGTTCCGTCCCGCGGGATCCGGGGTGCGGCGGTTCTCACAACCATGTCTCGCAAGCGTCTTCGGTGAGGGTCTCGTCACAGAGGCTTGCGAGACAACGTGGCGATGCAGATCGGGTCTGGCTCGCCTGTGCGTCCGGCAGGGGGACACGGCTCGGCGCGAGGAATACCTCGTTGCCGCGGGCGTGCGCGCGACGACCATCGGGAGCTCGTGTCTCACGTGCTGCACGCTCGTACTGAACTGACCGCCTGGCGACGAGACGCGCAGGGATGGGCGCTCTCGGACTCGCCCGTCATCGTCCGGAGGGCCGAGATCGCCCCCACTGACGTCACGATCCCGTCACGACGGGCGCATTCCCAGCGGACACGGCGGTGTTCCGCGGCGAAGTCCCGGCGACCGCCCGAGATCGGCTGGGACGCTCCCGAACGACAGCACCAGATCGGTGCGGTGATGCACCACGGGGGATCCAGAGCGATGACGATGAGACGTGCAGGGGGAGCCGCGCTCGGCTTCGTGGGCGGCAGTGTGCTCGCCGGCTTGATGGTCGGGGTCGGCGTGACACCGATGATCGCGGTCGCCGGGGTGAGCACGAAGTCGGCGATCGGGGTGTTCGAGTCGCTGCCGGAGCACATCGAGATCGGGGACCTGCCGCAGCGCAACCAGGTCTGGGCCTACCGCGGTGGCGAACCGGTGCACCTGGCGAACGTGTGGGCGCAGGACCGGCAAGAGCTGTCGTTCGACCAGATCAGCGACCAGCTCAAGCACGCTGCGGTCGACGGCGAGGACAAGCGGTTCTACGAGACCGGTGGTGTGGACGCGACGTCGATGGTCCGCTCCCTGGTGAGCGTCGCCGCGTCGCAGGGCGAGGGCGGTGCGGGTGGCTCGACGCTCACGATGCAGCTCGTCCGGAACATCAAGATCCAGCGGGCGAGCGAGCTGCCGACGCTCGAGGAGCAGAAGGCCGGCTACAAGGAGGCGACGAAGCGGTCGCCGCAGCGGAAGCTCGCCGAGATGAAGCTCGCGATCGGCCTGGCGAAGAAGTACACCAAGGAGCAGATCCTGACGGCGTACCTGAACATCGCCTACTTCGGCGACCAGACCTACGGCGTGCAGTCAGCCGCGCAGCACTACTACGGCAAGTCCGCCACCGACCTGACCCCGGCCGAGGCGGCATCGCTCATCGCGATCGTGCAGTGGCCGGAGCGCCGCGACCTGTCCACGCCTGACCACTACCGCGACAACGCTGCACGGCGGAACGTGATCCTCCGCTCGATGCACGAGCAGGGGCACCTGACGACCGACGAGTACCGCACGGCACGGCTGTCGCGGCTGGCCGATTACGTGCGCATCACCGCGCCGCAGCAGGGGTGCGAGGCCGTCGAGACCGGGGCGGAGTTCTTCTGCGACTACGCCAAGCGCGTCGCCGAACGTCTGCCGCAGCTCGGCGCGACGAAGCAGCAGCGCGCCGATGCCTGGCGCACGGGTGGGTACCGCATCCAGACGACGCTGGACCTCGACCTGAACGCGAAGCAGAAGGAACTGCTCGACCGGTACGACCCGAAGACCGAGACCCGGCTGGCGCTGGGCGCGACGCTGAACACCGTCGAGGCGGGCACCGGCCGGGTGCTCACGATGGCGCAGAACACCGACTACGACCGGTCGGAGCAGGCGCCACCGACCGCGACGTCCCTGAACTACGCCGTCGACCAGGCCGACGGAGATTCGACGGGCTTCCAGACCGGCTCGACGTACAAGATGTTCACGCTGCTGGCGTGGCTCGAGGCCGGCCGCAGCCCGGACACGGTCGTGAACGGTACGCCGCACCCGCAGAGCACGTGGACGGCGTGCGGCGAGCAGACGACGGCCTTCTGGCAGCCGAAGAACGACTCGCCTGGCCAGAAGGGGCCGTACTCGGTCCGCTCGGCCACGGCCCAGTCCGTGAACGCCGCCTACCAGTCGATGGCGGCGCAGCTCGACCTGTGCGACATCCGCGACGTCGCGAAGCGCCTCGGTGTGCACCTGGCCGCCGGCGGCGAGCTGCCGTGGAACCCCGCGTCGCTGCTCGGCACCGAGAGCATCGCGCCGCTGACGATGGCGGCGGCGTACGCGGGTGTCGCGAACGGTGGTCGGTACTGCGCGCCGGTCGTCATCGACCAGGTCACCGCACCGGACGGCACGGAGCTCGGCGGGCAGCCGCGCACCTGCTCGCAGGCCGTCTCGCCGCAGACCGCGGCGACGGCCTTCGAGGTCATGCAGGGCGCGTTCCGGGGCGGCACGGCGAGTGGCGGCCAGACCCCGGACGGCACCACGCTGTTCGGCAAGACCGGAACGGCCGACGCCGCCGACCAGGTGTGGTTGGTCGGCGGGAGCTCGCGTGCTGTGACCGCGTACTGGCAGGGCAACACCGACGGCGGGAAGCACAACCTGCGGTACTACTCGAACGGTCAGGGCGGCACCTACGCGGGGTCCCGCGCAGCGGTCTGGCGCGATGCGCAGACCGCGGTGAACGCCGTCTTGCCGGTGGGCTGACGACACCAGGCGGGGCACGTGCACGAGAACGCACCACGGACAGACGGGAGGCCCGTTGCCAGCTGGCAACGGGCCTCCCGTCTGATCGTCGGTTGCGTTTTAGGACAGCTTCTTGCTGTCCTCGAGCCAGCCCGCGAGCTCCGTCATGTAGCCGGCCTGCGAGGCGTAGTCGAGCGCCGGGAAGGTGAAGCTGTGCACCTGGCCGGCCTCGAGCGCCGCGTTGTCAGCGAAGGTCGGCTGCTTCTCGAGGTCCGCGACCTGGTAGCCCTGCTGCGACAGCAGCAGGACGTCGGCCTTGATCTGGCCCGCGTTCTCCCACGAGTAGATGCCCCAGTAGAAGCCCTTCGGCTTCGGGTTCACGAAGTCGACACCGAACGACGAGTACATCTGCAGCAGCGGCTCGTCGGTCGGGCGGGTGACGTAGGCGCCGTCACCGTCGGCGTACATGGAGACGACCGACAGGTCCTGCTCCTTCGCGACCTTCTCGAGCTCGTCACCGGCGGTGTCGAAGCGCTTCTCGGCGGCCTCGATCGTCGACTCCTTCGCACCGAGCGACTCGCTCAGGTCGGCGATCTTCTCGATGACGTCCTCGCCCTTGCCGCCCCACTTGACCTGGACGACCGGCGCGATGGCCTCGATCTGCTTCTCCTGCTCGTTGTCCTTGAAGCCGTAGCCGGGCTGCGTGTCGTCGAGCGTGCCCTTCTCGTCGGTCGGGTAGACCGAGGTCACGACGAGGTCGGGCTTCAGCGCGGCGAGCTTCTCGAGGTCGACGTCGCCGTACCCGGTGCCGAGCTGCGTGATGCCGTCGGTGTCCAGGTCGTCGAAGCGGGCGTCCTTCGCCATGGTCAGCTGGCCGAAGGTGCCGACCGGCTTCAGGCCGTACTCGATGAACGAGATCGCGATGTCGTTCAGCACGACGACGCGCTTCGGCGTGTGGTCGACCTTGACGGTCGTGCCGGTGGCGTCCTCGTAGGACCAGGCCTTCGACGCCGCGGTGTCACCGTCGGAGTCGTTCGAGTCGGTGCTCGAGCAGCCGGCGAGGAGGAGGGCCGAGACGGCCACTGAGGTCAGGAGAGTGGCTCGGAGGGAGCCGCGTCGGGAGAGCTTCACGTTAGGAGAGGCTAACCTAAGTGCGCGGTACCCGCCAGTTCGACGTCTGGTTCGGCATGCGCCGCCAGGTCGTGCTCGTCGGCCTCGGGCACGATCATCGGGGCACCGGTCACGGGGTCCGGGAACACGCGCGCGTGCAGCCCGAAGGCGTGCTCGAGCAACGCGGGGGTCAGCACCTCGTGCGGTGCGCCGTCGGCAGCGACGCCGCCGTCGTGCAGGACGACGAGCCGGTCGGAGAACCGGGCCGCGAGCGACAGGTCGTGCAGGACCATCACGATGGTGGAGCCCTGCTCGCGGTTGAGTCGGCGCACCAGGCGCAGGACCTCGAGCTGGTGCGCGAGGTCGAGGTAGGTCGTCGGTTCGTCGAGCAGCAACGTGTCGGCCTGCTGCGCCACCACCAGGGCGATCCATGCACGCTGTCGCTGGCCACCCGACAGGCTCGCGACGTCGCGGTGGGCGACGTCGGTCAGCCCGGTCGCCGCGATGGCCTGCTCCGCCACGTCGGCGTCGTCCGCGGTCCACGGCTTCGCCCACGACTGGTGCGGGTTGCGGCCGCGCATCACCAGGTCGAGCACGCTCGTGCCCGCGGGTGCGACGGGGGACTGCGGCAGGATCGCGAGCTTCCGCGCGACCTGGCGGTTCGGTTCCTTGCGGATCGGGGCGCCGTCGAGCAGGACCTCGCCGGACTGCGGCTTCAGCACGCGCCCGAAGGCCTTGAGCAGGGTCGACTTGCCGCAGCCGTTCGCGCCGAGGAACGTCGTCACGGTGCCGCGCTCGATGCGCAGGTCGAGATCGGTCAGCACGGGGTGCCGGTCGTAGCCGACGGACAGGCCGCGGGCTTCGAGGACCGGGGTGGACGGCGGGGTGGACGGGGGTGTCGTCATCGGGACATCTCCTTGCGGTGACGGATGAGGAGCCAGATCAGGTACGGGGCGCCGATCACGGTCGTGATGATGCCGACGGGCACCTGCCACGGGAACGCCGATCGGGACAGCAGGTCCGCGGCGAGGACGAGCGCTGCGCCGAGCAGACCGGCGAGCAGCAGGGGCGGACGGTTCGTGCCGGCCAGCCGGAGTCCGACCTGCGGTACCACGAACGCGACGAAACCGACCGGTCCCGCAGCGGCGACGGCGGCGGCGGTGAGCACGACGGCCAGGGCGATCACGAGCAGGCGGTGCCGCTGGACGGCGAGCCCCACCCCGGTCGCGACCTCGTCACCGAGCTGTCCGATGCCGAGCGCCGCACTCGTCGCCAGGGCGATCGGCACCGCGACCGCGGCGACGATCAGCAGCGGCCAGACGCTCGACCACGAGGTGCTCGACAGGCTGCCGACGAGCCATTGCGACGCCGCGGTCGCGATGGTGATCTTGGCGCGGACGAGCAGGTAGCTCGTCACGGCGTCGAGGGTCGCGCTCACGCCGATGCCGACCAGGATGAGCCGGTAGCTCTGCACCCCGCCGCGCCAGCCGAGCCCGTACACGACGGCGGCGGCGACGAGCGCACCGATCGTCGCGGCCACCGGGATCCCGCCGCTGAGCACGATCGAGGACACCGAGTACGTGCCCCCGCCGAGCACGATGGCCGCCACGGCGCCGACGCTCGCGCCCGACGTCACGCCGATGATGTCCGGGGTGCCCAGGGGGTTCCGCGTGAAGGTCTGGGTCAGTGCGCCGGCGATGCCGAGGGTCAGCCCGACGAGCGCTCCGGTGAGGACACGGGGCAGTCGGAGCGTGGTGATGATGAAGCCGTCCGGGCCGGTCTCGAGCCCGACCAGGGAGCGGAGCACGATGCCCGGGGCAATCCAGGTCGAGCCGATCGCGACACCGAGGACGACGAGCACCAGGACCAGACCGAGCGAGGCGGCCGTGTACCAGAACACCCGCGGGCGCCAGGCGAGGCCGATCGGACCGATGCGGACCCCGGTCCGGCCGGGCGCACGGACCGCTGCGCCCGTCACAGGGACACCAGCGATCGGCGACGGGCGACGGCGACGAAGACGGGGCCGCCGATGACGGCCAGGACGATGCCGACCTCGACCTCCGAGAACCCGCCGATCAGGCGTCCGACGACGTCGGCGAGCAGCACGAGCGCCGCTCCGACGAGCCCGGAGACCGGCAGCGTCCACCGGTGCCCGGTGCCGACGAGGGCCCGGGCGACGTGCGGCACCGTCAGGCCGACGAACCCGATCGGCCCGGCGGCGGCGGTCGCTCCGGCTGCGAGCAACGTGATGGCCCCGAGCCCGACGAGCCGCGCGACGAGCACGTTCTCGCCCAGGCCCTTGGCCAGGTCCGAGCCGAGCCCGAGCGCGTCGAGGGCCCGGACGTTCAGGATCGCGAGCACCAGCCCGGCGACCAGGAACGGCCACACCGCGCCGAGGATGTCGAGCTGCCGTGCGGCGAGGGAGCCGACGACCCACAGCCGGTACGCGTCGAGCGAGTCCTGGTCGGTCAGGACGACGAACGAGGTCAGCGCGCCCAGCAGGGCCGAGACGGCGGCACCCGCGAGGGCGAGGGGGACCGGGCTGGCCGTCCCGCTGCCCGCGATGGTCACCGAGAACACCACGACGCTCGCGACCAGCGCGCCGCCGAGTGCGAACCAGACCGTCGCGCCGGTGCTCGTGACCCCGAACACGTAGACGCCGAGGACGACGGCGAGCCCGGCGCCCGACGAGACCCCGAACAGTCCGGGGTCGGCGAGCGGGTTGCGCGTGTGCCCCTGCATCAGGAGCCCCGCGATCCCCAGGGCCGCACCGACCGCGGCACCGATGAGCGTGCGCGGGACCCGGGAGCCCCAGACGATCGCCTCATCGGTGGTCGACCCGGTCCGGAACAGGCCGTCGAGCACCCGGTCGACGCCGATCCGGTTGCTGCCGAGGAGCATGCTCGCGACCGCCACCAGGACCAGCACGACGACCAGTCCGGCGATCACCAGGACGCGGCGACGGACGGCGGTGCGGTGGACACCGAGGGCTGCTGACGCATCGGCGGTGCGGGCCTCCGAGACGGAAGCCAGGGCGGGGGAGGGGGCTGGCACGGAGAACATCTTAGGTTAGCCTTGCCTCATGGCGAAGACTCCGCGGCTCCTGCCCGAGAATCCCCGGCTCTTCCGTGCCCGGGTCCTGCGCACCGAGCGCACGACGCCGTCGATGCAGCGTGTCACCGTCACCGGCGACGACCTGCACGAGTTCCCGTTCCTCGGCTTCGACCACTGGTTCCGCTTGTTCACCGGGCGTCCGGACCAGGACGCGTTCCGGATGCCGGACCTCGACGGCAAGAAGTGGTGGCCGACGTTCCTGGCCATCCCCGAGGACGTCCGTCCGCACTGCGCGAACTACACCGTCGCCGCGTTCCGCCCGATGCCCGACGGCACCGCCGAGATGGACATCGACTTCGTCGTGCACACCGACGCTGACGGCGAGCCCGAGGGCCGTGCCGCGATCTGGGCCTGCGGCGCCCGCCCAGGCGACCAGCTGGCGATGCTCGACCAGGGCTGCATCTTCGACTGCCCGGACGACACCAGCGAGATCGTGATCGCGGCCGAGGAGACCGGCCTGCCCGGCGTGCTCGGCATCGCCGCATCGCTGCCCCGGAACGCCGTCGGACGCATCATCCAAGAGGTCCCCACCGCCGGCGACGTCCGCGAGATCGACGCACCGGCCGGGGTCGCGGTCACGTGGATCGTCCGCGACGAGGTCGACCACCACGCCGTCCCGGGCCGCGCCGCGCTCGCCGAACTGCAGCGGCACGTGCCCGTCGACGACCGCGGGTACGCCTTCGTGGTCGGCGAGTCGACCCTCGCCACCGAGGGCCGCCGGCACCTGCACCGTGCGGGTCTGCCGAAGGCGCGCATCACGTTCTCGGGCTTCTGGAAGCACGAGGCCAAGGAGTCCGTCTCCGCCTGAGCGGTGCCCGTTCCTTCCCATGGCGTGTGCGATGCCTGGTGCTTTCGGGCGTACCGTCACGGAACTTCTCACCAGGTACGCCCGTTTCCGCCAGCTACGCCCGCGCCTGGGACGCGACCAGCACGACGGACGGGAGGCCCGGTGCCAGCTGGCACCGGGCCTCCCGTCCGTCGTGGGGTGGCGTCAGCCCTTGAGGCCGGAACCCGTCACGCCCTCCACGATCTGCCGCTGGAAGATCAGGTAGAGGATGATCAGCGGCAACGCCGCCAGGATCGCTCCGGCCTGGATGTCCGCGTAGCGCTGACCGAAGCTGCCCTGGACCGTGGCGAGCCCGACCGGGATCGTCATGAGGTCCGGGTTCGACAGCACGAACAGCGGCAGCAGCAGGTTGTTCCAGACACCGACGAAGGTCAGGATCGTCACCGCGGCGATCACCGGACGCGACAGCGGCAGGATGACCGACCAGTAGATCTTCCAGATGTTGGCACCGTCGATGCGTGCCGCTTCCTCCAGCTCCTTCGGGATCCCGTCGAAGAACTGCTTGAAGATGAACACCGCGATCACGGCGGGCACCTGCGGGAAGATGACCGACCAGTAGGTGTTCAGCAGGCCGACGGCGTTGAGCTCCTGGAAGATCGGGATGATCAGGACCTGCGTCGGGATCATGATGCCGAGGATGATGAGCAGGAACGCGATGTTCCGACCGCGGAACACCAGGCGGGACAGCGCGAACGCCGCCATCGAGGCGAACATGACCGTCAGGACGGCCGTGATCACGCTCGTGATGGCGCTGGCGAGGTACCAGTTCCAGATGTCACCGGCCTGGAACAGTGCCGCGTAGGAGTGCAGCGTCGGGTTCCAGTTCGACAGGATCGAGTTCGCGCCGAGGGCGGCGACGCCGTTGTCGGACAGCGACGTCTTCAGGGCGAACAGGCTGGGGATGAGCCAGATGATCGCGAAGACGATCAGGATGATCCCGGCGACCAGGTTGAAGCCCTTGCCGGAGACGCCGATCTTGGCGGCGTTCGCGGGGGCGGCGGCCGAGACGCCGGTGCGGAGCTTGGCGCGGCCGGTGGTGATGCTCTCGGTGGCGGTCATGTCAGGCCCCGATCTCTCGCTTGGCGGCAGCGCGCTCGACGAGCTGCCGGATGACCGCGATCGCGACGATCACGATGAACAGGAGCACCGACGCTGCCGAGGCGGCACCGAGTCGGTTGTCGGTGAAGCCGACGCCCGTGATGAGCTGCAGCGAGACCTGGGTGGAGATGCCCGGTCCGCCGTTCGTCATCAGGTACACCTGGTCGAAGATCTTCAGGCTCGCGATGATCTGCAACAGGATGACCAGCGTCGTGGTGCGGCCGAGCAGCGGCAGCGTGATCGACTTGATCTGCTGCCAGTTCGACGCACCGTCGACGGCGGCCGCTTCGTACAGTTCGCGCGGGATCTCCTGCAGGCCGGCCAGGTAGAGCACGAAGTTGAAGCCGAGGGTCCACCAGACGGTGGCGATCGCGACACCGATCATCGCGGTGTTCGGGCTGGACAGCATGCCGGAGCCCGGGGTGAGGCCGATCGCCGACTGCATGCTCGCCCACAGGCCGGTCGCCGGCGTGAAGATGAACACCCAGATGAGCGAGATCGTCGCCGACGGCAGGATGAACGGCAGGAAGAACGCCAGTCGGAAGAACCACTGGCCGCGGTTCATCCGGTTCGTCAGCACGGCGAAGACGAACGCCAGGATGACGAGCGGCGGCGTCGTGTACAGCGTGAACTGCAGCGTGTGCCAGAGCGACGACCAGAAGTCGGAGCGTCCGAGCATCTCGGCGTAGTTCGCGAACCCGGCGAAGCTGCCGAGGCCCGTGCGGACGGTCGAGGTGTTGAAGAAGCTCGAGACGATCATCCAGACCGTCGGGCCGAGCAGGAAGGCCGCGTAGAACAGGCCGAACGGGGCGAGGAAGAGCCAGCCGCTGCGGCCCTGGCCACGGGTGAGGCTGGTGCCGTAGGTGCGGTTCCGGCGCGGACGCGACGCGGTGGCCGCGTCCGTGGGCCGGTCGAGGACAGGTGCTGTGGTCACGTCATCGTGCCTTTCGCGCGGTGTTCACGGCGTTCACGTGGCGGGCAGGTGCATGCCCGGTGGTCGCGTGCCCGGTCACAGCGGGCTCGGGGTGTTCAGGTAGGTCGCGAGCTGCGACTTGATGGCACTGAGCGCCTGTGCGGGCGACGAGCTGCCCTGCTGCACGAGTGCCAGCTGGGCGCCGACGGTGCCCTCGAAGGTCGAACCGGAGCCGCCGTACCAGGCGGGGTCGTCGAACACGGCGGTCTCGGCTGCGGCCGCGTAGTTCGACTGGGGCTTCAGCTCTTTGTAGGCGCTGCTGTCGAAGGTCGGGATGTAGGCGGGGACGTGTCCGCCCTCGGCCCAGGTCAGGCTCTGCTCGAGCATCTGCTTGATGAAGAGCATGTGCTGCTTGCGCTGCTCCGGCGTCCGGTCCTTCTTCGGCAGCACGAAGGTGTGCGAGTCCGCCTGCGTCGCGGGCTTGTCGTAGAGCTGCGGGATCGGGGCCATGCCGAACTTCAGTCCCTTGATGGACTGCGCCGTGCTGATCTCCCACTCGCCCTGCATGAAGAAGCCGGCCTTGCCGTCGAACATCAGGGACTGTGCCGTGGCGTAGTCGAGTGCCTTGTTCATCCAGCCCTGCTTGACCCACTTCTGGGTGCGGCTGGTGACCTCGTTGTAGGCGTCCTCGTTGACGGTGAGCTTCGCGCCGCCGTCGCTGATGAAGGGTGTCGCGTCGTTGATCTGGTTGTACATCGTCCAGAAGAAGCGCCACGGGGTGGCGGTCTCCGGCACGACGTTGGCGACGTTGAGCGCGGTTCCGCCGGTGACCTTCGCGACCGCGGCGAGGGCGCTCTCGAACGTGTCCATGCCGGACAGGTCCTTGAGGTTGCCGTCGCTGTCGAGCAGGCCCGCCTTCTTGCACACATCAACGTTGTAGAAGAGCACGAAGGGGTGGGTGTCGAGCGGGATGGCGATGTTGTTGCCGTCGGTCTTCTGCGCGGTCCACGCCTTCTGGTTGAAGTCGGCGGCACTGAGGCCGACGCTCGCCAGGTCCTCGGACGTGATCGGGTCGAGCAGGTCGCCGTCCCACAGTGGCTTCGCGCGGGTCAGGTGGGCGACCGCGACGTCCGGCGGCTTGTTCCCGACGGTGGCCAGTGTCAGCTTCGAGTAGTACGGGTTGCCCCACGCGAACGTGGTGGCCTGCAGCGAGCTCGATCCGCCGTGCTGCTTCGCGTAGCCGTCCTCCATCGCCTGCATGCGGAGGCCGTCACCGCCGCCGAAGAGGTTCCAGAAGACGAGCGTCTCGGGGTTGAGCGCACTGCCGGCCAGGCCGGCTGCGATCGGGCTCGAGCACGCGGCGAGCGGCAGCACCGTCGCGGCGGCCGCTCCTGCGGCGAGGAAGCCGCGGCGCGAGAGGCGCGACGCGGGTGTTGCTGGGCGGTTCGGCATGGCATCACTCCATCGGGATGGGCCGGGCTCGGGAACAGGGTCGGTGCTCCCGCCGGAGCATCGCTGCTCCGTTCGCGGAACACTGCTGCTCCGTGCACGAGAGCCGTGGGTCGGTGCTCCGTGAGCGCTCACATTAGCGCTCGCGAAGATCATCCGCCACCCCTTTCGCGTCGCCGTGGAACCCGGTAGCGTTTCGGTCAGGTGAGCGCTCACTTTCGTGACGGTCCGCTTCGCTACCCCTGGCGCCGGACCGAGCACGCGCACCGCACGACCCGCAGTACCCGCTCTCGCACGATCGAAGGAGATCCATGCCCCGCACACACCTCGTCCTCGACGCCGCGTTCACCGTGGGGCCGGTGCGACGTCGCCTGTTCGGCGGGTTCGTCGAGCACCTCGGCCGCCACGTCTACGACGGCATCCACGAGCCCGCGCACGAGACCGCCGACGAGCACGGCTTCCGGAAGGACGTCGTCGAGCTCGTCAAGGAACTCGGCGTCTCCGCCATCCGCTACCCCGGCGGCAACTTCGTCTCCGGCTACAAGTGGGAGGACGGCGTCGGCCCCGTCGAGCAGCGCCCGAAGCGCCTCGACCTGGCCTGGCACTCGACCGAGACCAACGAGGTCGGCCTGCACGAGTTCCAGCACTGGCTCGACCAGGTCGGTTCGGAGCTCATGCTCGCCGTGAACCTCGGCACGCGCGGCACCGCCGAGGCGATCGAGCTGCTCGAGTACGCGAACATCAACGCCGGCACCGCACTGTCCGAGTACCGCAAGTCCAACGGCCGCCAGGAGCCCTTCGCCATCAAGATGTGGTGCCTCGGTAACGAGATGGACGGCCCGTGGCAGCTCGGCCACAAGAACGCCGAGGACTACGGCAAGCTCGCCGCCATGACCGCGAAGGCCATGCGCCAGATCCAGCCCGACCTCGAGCTGGTCGCCTGCGGTTCGTCCGGAGCGTCGATGCCGACGTTCGGTGAGTGGGAGCGCACCGTCCTCGAGCACACCTACGACGACGTGGACTACATCTCCGCGCACGCCTACTACGAAGAGGACAACGATCTGCCGTCGTTCCTCGCCGCCGGCGTCAACATGGACCACTTCATCAAGACGGTCACCACCGCCGCCGACCACGTGCAGGCGCAGAAGAAGTCCGACAAGCGCATCGACATCTCGTTCGACGAGTGGAACGTCTGGTCGATCACGAAGTGGAACGAGCAGCAGAAGACCTTCGGGCCGCAGGACTGGCCGGTCGCCCCGCGCCTGCTCGAGGACGTCTACACCGTCGCCGACGCCGTCGTCGTGGGTGGGCTGCTCATCTCGCTGCTCCGCCACGCGGACCGCGTCGCCTCGGCCTCGCTCGCGCAGCTCGTCAACGTCATCGGCCCGATCATGACCGAGCCCGGCGGCCCGGCCTGGCGCCAGACGACGTTCTTCCCGTTCTCGGTGACGTCGCGCCTGGCGAACGGCACGTCGCTGCAGGTCAAGGCCTCGGGTGACACCGTCGACGGCGGCAAGTACGGCGAGGTGCCGGTCGTGGACTCGGCCGCCACCGTGACCGAGGACGGCAAGGCAGCGGTCTTCCTCATCAACCGCCACCCGTCCGAGTCGACCACCGTCACGATCGACCTCGCGGGCCTGGCGGCCTCGGGCGACGTCCGTGCCGAGGGCGTCTGGGACGACGACATCCACGCCGTGAACGACCTCTCGTCCACCGAGCGCGTCGGGCTCCGCACGAACGAGACGGTCAGCCGCGACGGCGACACCATCACGATCGAGCTGCCGCCCGTGTCCTGGACCGCCGTGTCGATCGGCTGAGACGCCTCGGCGTTCGCTGCGGCGGGCGTCGAGTGAGCACAGAGGACGTCGGGCGCTCGCGCCCGACGTCCTCTGCTCGTTCGTGCGGGGCGCGGGCGGGGCGCGTGTCGTGTGTCGTGTGTCGGCCTGGTCCGGTCCGGTCCGGTCCGGTCCGGTTCGCGAAAGCGACAGTCGCCCGGCATGCTGCGGCGTCCGGTCCGTGAAAGCGACAGTTCTCCGCAAATGGTTGGCGGCACACTGTCGCTTTCGCGGGTGTGCCCCGGGCGGCGGACGGGAGGCCCGTGGCGGGCTGGCACCGCGCCTCCCGTCCGCCTGTTGGTCGCGAAAGCGACAGATGTGCGGCCCGCTACGCCGTCAGGTCCGCGAAAGCGACAGTTCTCCGCGGAAGGTTGGCGGCACAGTGTCGCTTTCGCGAACCGGGGCCGCGAACCGGGGCCGCGATCCGGCGCCCGAGCCCGGGCGCGTCAGCGCGCGGCGGGCGGCGGCGCCGTGCTCGCCCGCTCCACCAGGCGCACCGGCACCAGGTCGGGGGCGGAGGACACGGACTCGCCGTCGATCTGGGCGAGCAGGTTCGCGACGGCTCGACGCCCGACCTCGTCGAAGGACTGGTGCACGGTGGTGAGCGGCGGCCAGAAGGAGTCGGACTCGGGGGAGTCGTCGAAGCCCACCACGCTGAGCGACGACGGCACGGACCGCCCGAACTCGTGCGCGGCGCGGAGCACCCCGAGCGCGGTCTGGTCGTTGGCGGCGAACACGGCGGTGATGTCCGGGCGTGCGGCGATGGTGACGCCGGCGCGGTAGCCGGAGTCGGTGCTCCAGCCGCCGTGGAACACCGGCGGGACGAGCCGACCGGCGCGCTCGAGGGTGTCCTGCCACGCGGCCAACCGGCGTGCGGCGGAGTACGACGAGGTCGGTCCGGCGACGTGCCAGACGGTCTCGTGGCCGAGGTCGAGCAGGTGCTGGGTGGCCTGGCGCGCGCCGTCGGTCTGGTCGGTGTCGATCGCCGGGTGGTCGGTGCTGCCGGTGGAGTCGATGATGACCATGGGCACGCCGTCGGGCAGCACGACCTCGGCCGTGTCGATGATGTGCGACTCGATGATGATCACGACGCCGTCGACGGCCTGTTCGTGCAGGCGGGAGAACGCGGAGCGCACGCCTTCTTCGGTGCGCGAGGCCATCGGCAGCAACGTGATCGTGAAGTCGGCGGTACCGGCGGCGTCGGCGATCGCCTCGAGCGTGCGCATGTTGCCGAAGGACGCGAGCGTGAACATGATCACGCCGATGGTGCGGAAGCGCCCCGATCGCAGGGCCCGTGCGGCACGGTTGGGCCGGTAGCCCAGGGTGTCCATGGCGCGCTGCACGCGGTCGCGGGTGTCCGGGCTGACGTTGTCGAACCCGCGGGCGACGCGCGAGACGGTCTGCATCGAGACCCCGGCGGCGTCGGCGACGGCGGCCATCGAGGGGGAGCGGCGGGTGCCGGCGGGGGACTCGGTCGTCATCGGCTCGAGCTCCTTCCGTTGCGGGATCACGCAGTCTGCGTTCCCGGACGCTAGCGCATGTTGACGTTGCCATGCTATCGTCCTGACGTTCGATGTTGACGTCAACATCTGCGACCGCCAGAGCGCCCGTCACCGGGCCCGGGTCGCGGCCGAGACACCGGACACCCGAACGCAGCAGACGAAGGAGTCACATGAGCACGCTCGCAGCGCGGCCCGGCGAGGCAGCCGCAGCGCAGCCGGCAGCCCCCCGCCCGGCAGGTCGCCGGACCAAGGCGCGGGGGCGCTACACCGGCTGGCTGTTCGTCGGCCCCTTCGTGGTCGTCCTGATCGCCATGCTCATCGTCCCGATCGGCTACGCCCTCTGGCTCAGCCTGTTCCGCGACCAGCTCATCGGCGGCAACCAGTTCGTCTGGTTCGCCAACTACGTCCAGCTCTTCCAGGACGCCAAGTTCTGGTCCGGCTTCGGTCGGGTCGCGATCTTCCTGGTCGTCCAGGTGCCGATCATGCTCGGGCTCGCCCTCGTCGCCGCCCTCGCACTCGACAGCGCACGGCTCTGGGGCACGAGCTTCTTCCGCATCGCGGTGTTCCTGCCCTACGCCGTCCCCGGTGTCGTCGCGGCCCTGATCTGGGGCTTCATCTACGGCAACCAGTTCGGCCTGACCGGTGCGGCGAACGACGCGCTCGGCATCGACCTGCTGCAGCCGTTCAGCCCCACCTGGGTGCTGACCTCCATCGGCAACGTGGTCACGTGGGAGTTCCTCGGCTACAACATGCTGATCTTCTACGCCGCACTCCGCACGGTCCCCGGTGAGCTGTACGAGGCCGCCGAGCTCGACGGCGCCGGCCCCCTGCGCACGGTCTTCTCGATCAAGCTCCCGGCCCTGCGCGGCCCGATGGTCATCGCCACCATCTTCTCGATCATCGGCAGCTTCCAGCTCTTCAACGAGCCGAACCTGCTGAAGACCCTGGCCCCGAACGTCATCGGCAGCGCCTTCACCCCGAACATGTACGCCTACTCGCTGTCCTTCAGCGGCCAGCAGTTCAACTACTCCGCCACCGTCGCGATCGTGATGGGCGTGATCACCGCGGTGATCGCCTACGTCGTCCAGGTCCGCGGAACCCGCCAGGAGAACCGATGAGCACCATCCAGCACCCCGCGGCCGGCGCCGCCGGACCGGCCACGGTCACCGAGGCGACCACGACGCAGCGCGACCCGCGCACCCGCTCGACCCGGGCCTCCCGGAAGGCCGAGCGGAAGGCCGAGCAGCACGTCGACGGACGCAAGCCGAAGCGTTCCGGCCTGCTGACCGCGGTCATGGTCGTCTTCGTCGTCTACTCGTTCGCGCCGCTGTTCTACCTGCTCGTGAACAGCACGAAGACGCAGGCGTCGCTGCTCTCCACCTTCGGGCTCTGGTTCGGCGGGGACTTCAACCTCTGGCAGAACATCGTCGACACCGTCACCTACAACGACGGCATCTTCCTGCAGTGGTTCGGCAACACGTTGCTCTACGTGGTCGTCGGTGCCGGTGGCGCCACCCTGCTCGCGACCGTCGCGGGCTACGGCATGGCGAAGTTCCAGTTCCCCGGACGCCGCGCGGTGTTCGCCATCGTGCTCGGTGCCATCGCGGTCCCCGGCACGGCCCTGGCGGTCCCGACCTTCCTGCTCTTCTCGCAGGTCGGCCTGACCAACACCCCGTGGTCGATCATCCTGCCGTCGCTCATCAGCCCGTTCGGCATGTACCTGATCTGGACCTACGCGGTCGACGCGATCCCCGCCGAGCTCCTCGAGGCCGCCCGCATGGACGGTGCCGGCGAGTTCCGGATCTTCTTCACCATCGCGCTCCGCCTGCTCGCTCCCGGTGTCGTGACCGTCTTGCTCTTTGCGGTCGTCGCCACCTGGAACAACTACTTCCTGCCGCTCATCATGCTGAGCGACCCGAAGTGGTACCCCCTGACGGTCGGCCTGAACCAGTGGAACGCCCAGGCCACCGGGTCCGGTGCGCAGCCGATCTACAACCTCGTCGTCACGGGATCGCTCCTCACGATCATCCCGATCGTGGTCGCGTTCCTCTTCCTCCAGCGCTTCTGGCAGTCCGGCCTCGCGGCCGGGTCCGTCAAGGCCTGATCCGTCGGACGGGAGGCCCGTGGCGACCTCGCCACGCGCCATCCGGTCCGGAACGCAGCAGCCCTACCCCCCTCTCCACGAAGAAGTGAAAGGCACCCCCATGAACAAGCGTCTCCGGCGCGGGCTCAGCGCCCTCGCCATCGGCGTCACCGCCACGATCGCCCTCGCCGCCTGCGCGACCGGCGGCTCGTCGTCCGGTGGCTCGTCCGACGACATCACCAAGGCACTGAAGGACGGTGGCACCCTGACCTACTGGTCGTGGACCCCCTCCGCCAAGGCCCAGGTCGCCGCGTTCGAGAAGCAGTACCCCAAGGTGAAGGTCAAGCTCGTCAACGCCGGCACCGGCGCCGACCAGTACACCAAGCTCCAGAACACCGTGAAGGCCGGCTCGGGCGCCCCCGACGTCGCCCAGGTCGAGTACTTCGCGCTGCCGCAGTTCGCCCTGTCCGACTCGCTGCTCGACCTGTCCGGCTACGGCTTCGACTCGCTCGAGGACAAGTTCGCGAAGAGCACCTGGAGCTCGGTGTCGATCGACGACAAGGTCTACGGCCTGCCGCAGGACTCCGGCCCCATGGCGCTGTTCTACAACAAGACGGTCTTCGACAAGCACGACATCGCCGTGCCGAAGACCTGGGACGAGTACGTCGCCGCCGCGAAGAAGCTGCACGAGGCCGACCCGAACGCCTACATCGCGGCCGACTCCGGCGACGCCGGCTTCACCACGAGCATGATCGCCCAGGCCGGCGGTACCCCGTTCACCACCGACGGTGACAAGGTGACCATCAACCTGCAGGACGAGGGCTCGAAGAAGTGGACGAGCACCTGGAACGAGCTCGTCGAGCAGGGCCTGCTGTCGAAGACCGTCGGCTGGACCGACGACTGGTACAAGCAGCTCGGCAACGGTGAGATCGCCACGATGATCACCGGCGCCTGGATGCCCGGCAACCTGGAGTCCGGCGTCGCCCAGGCCTCGGGTGACTGGCGCGTCGCCCCGATGCCGACCTACGACGGCGGCACCGCCCAGACCGCGAACAACGGCGGCAGCGCCGAGGTCGTCATGAAGCAGTCGAAGAACCCGGCCCTCGCCGCGGGCTTCCTGAAGTGGCTGAACTCGTCGAAGGAGTCGACCGGCGTCTTCATGAAGTCCGGTGGGTTCCCCTCGACGACCGCTGACCTCGACTCGTCGGCCTTCCTCGACGAGAAGCCGTCCTACTTCGGTGGGCAGCAGATCAACAAGGTGCTCGTCGACGCGTCGAAGTCCTCGGACAACGACTTCACCTACCTGCCGTACCAGGTGTACGCGAACAGCGTCTACGCCGACACCGTCGGTCAGGCGTACGAGAACGGCACCTCGCTCGACGCCGGCCTCGAGGCCTGGCAGAAGGCCCTCGCCAAGTACGGCAAGGACCAGGGCTTCACGGTCTCGACCAAGTAGGCACCGCACCCTCGGCGGGGCCGTGCGGACACGTCCGCACGGCCCCGCTCCACGCCCGGCTCCGGCCGGCCATGAGAAAGTCACACCATGCGATTCGCCATCGGCGACACCGACTTCCTGCTCGACGGCGAGCCGCACCGGGTCCTGTCCGGCGCGATCCACTACTTCCGCGTGCACCCCGACCTGTGGGCCGACCGCATCCGCAAGGCGAAGCTGATGGGGCTGAACACCATCGAGACCTACGTCGCCTGGAACGCGCACGCCCCGTCGCCCGGGGTCTTCGACCTGACGGGCGGGCTCGACCTGGGCCGGTTCCTCGACCTGGTCGCCGCCGAGGGCATGCACGCCATCGTCCGCCCCGGCCCGTACATCTGCGCGGAGTGGACCAACGGCGGTCTGCCGTACTGGCTCTTCGCCGACGGCACCGTCGGCGTCCGACGCGACGAGCCGGGGTTCCTCGCCGCCGTTTCCTCGTACCTGCACGCGTTGGCGCCGGTGCTGGTCCCGCGGCAGATCGACAACGGTGGACCCATCGTCCTGGTGCAGGTCGAGAACGAGTACGGCGCCTACGGTTCCGACCCCGTCTACCTGTCGAAGCTCGAGCAGATGCACCGGGCGATCGGGCTCACCGTCCCCTTCACGAGCGTGGACCAGCCGATGGGCACGATGCTCGAGGACGGCTCGCTGCCGTCGCTGCACAAGACCGGCTCGTTCGGCTCGCGCTCTGTCGCCCGCCTCGAGCGCCTGCGGCAGGCCCAGCCCACCGGCCCCCTGATGTGCTCCGAGTTCTGGGACGGCTGGTTCGACAGCTGGGGTGAGCACCACCACACCACGCCGGCTGCTGCCTCGGCAACGGACCTGGACGACCTGCTCGCCGCCGGCGGCTCGGTCAACATCTACATGTTCCACGGCGGCACGAACTTCGGCTTCACGAACGGCGCGAACGACAAGGGCGTCTACCGTCCGATCGCGACGTCCTACGACTACGACGCCCCGCTCGACGAGGCCGGTCGGCCCACTCCGAAGTTCCACGCCTTCCGCGCGGTCATCGAGCGCTACGCGCCCGTGCCGCCGCTGCCGGCATCGATGGAGCCGGGTGGATCGGGTCGGCTCGCGTCCGATGCTGCGGACGGAGCCGACCGGGAGGCCCGGGTCGTCCCCGCCGCGGACCTCGCCGTCCGCCTGGACCGCGTCGCGTCGCTCCGCTCCCTGCTGCCCACGCTCACGACGTGGTCGGCGTACGACGAGCCGCCGACCTTCGACGCCCTCGGTGCGGCGAGCGGCTTCGTCCTGTACCGGGCCGAGGTCGACCTGCCGTCCGGCGGCGTGCTGACCGTCGGCACCGAGGTCCGCGACCGCGCGATCGTGTCCGTCGACGGTGTGGTCGTGGGCGTCCTGGAGCGCGAGCACCACGACCGTGCGATCGTCCTGCCGCCGGTGACCGGCACGCTCGAACTGCTCGTCGAGGACCAGGGGCGGGTCGACTACGGCATCCGCATCGGCGAGCCGAAGGGCCTGATCGGCGGGGTCGCCGTCGACGGGGTCCCGCTCTCGCGCTGGACCGCGTCGCCGTTGGCGCTCGACCCGATCGCCCCGTCCGCACTCGATGCGCTGTCCGCCGTGGAACCGGCCGACGGCGAGGCGCTCGCCGGACCGACGTTCGCCACCGGGTCGTTCGACCTCGACGCGGTGGACGACCGCTACCTGTCGCTCGACGGCTTCCGCAAGGGTGTCGCCTGGGTCAACGGGTTCTGCCTCGGCCGGTACTGGTCGCGCGGCCCGCAGCAGACCCTGGCGATCCCCGGCCCGGTCCTGCGTCGCGGCCGGAACGCAGTCGTCGTCCTCGAGCTGCACGCGTCGGCATCCCGCACGGCCCACCTGCTCGTGCAGCCCGACCTGGGCCACACCGAGGGCTGACGCGGCTCGTCGCGTAGCTGGTCGAATCGGGCGTACCGGGTCGGAACTTCCGACCAGGTACGCCCGATTCCGCTTTCCACCGCGGGTGTCATGGGACGTTTCGGTTTCCACCGCGGGTGTCATGGGACGTTTCGGACTTCGTGAGTCGCTGCCCACGCCCGCACCTCGAGGAGCGCCTCGTGTCGCCAGCGCCAGAGCGGGGCGAACTTCGTGCCGTCGTCCGCCCAAGCCCGGGTCAGCAGCCAGATCTGCCGTCGGTGGCCGACCCCGCGATCATCGCGCCACTCGACGTACGCGTCGTCGAGCACCGCGGTGATGCCCGCACGCGGTGCGGTCCACGACGACAGGAAGCCGGAGTACCGGAGGGTTTCGTCGGACAGGTGCACGGCGACGCGACGGAGCCTGGCCGTGGCCCAGGTCCCACCGGCGATGAAGGCGACACCGAGGACGAAGACGAACACCCGCGCCGATGCTCCGGGAACGAAGGCCACGCTCGCGAGTGCGACTCCTGTCCCGATCATCACCGGGCCGAACACGATGAGGTTCAGGATGCGATCCAGGCGCGGCGGACGGATCGTCGTCACGGCAGGGCGTCCAGATCGGCGAGTGCCCGCTCGGCGTCGGCGATCCGATCGGCCTCGGGGCGCGTCCACCACTCCGGGCCGCGTTCGCCCAGACCGTGCTTCGCGAGCCCGTTCCGGTGCCGAGCCGCGGCCAGCGCAGCGTCGTCGCCGGCGCGCTTCGCGGTCTTCACCGCGTTGCGCCCGCGCCCCAGGTGGGAGCGGAGCGCGGCCGCGAGTTCCTCGGGCAGGGCCGGGTCGGTGCGGCGCCAGCGTCGGCGGTTCACCACGAAGTAATGGTCGTCGGCTTCGGCGGTCATGCCCCGAGTCTGCACCGTCAGTGGTCCCCGGTAGACAGGAGTCGATGAGCAACGACCGCGCCCGCCCGATGCTCGACGTCCGTCGGATCTACGCCGAGCCCGCTGCCCTCGAACTGCAGCGCGGGCAAGAGGTGATCGGGCGCTGGCCGGACGCCGAGATCGTGCCGGTGGAGTCCCACTGGAACATCCCCGAGGTGCACGGCGACGAGCGCAACGTGCAGCGGTGGGTCCGGATCAAGACCGAGGCGCTGGTGCTCGGCGTGAAGAAGTCGTTGATCACGCGACCGAACGGCCGCTCCGCCGACTTCATCGCGCCCTCGACGGCGAACGGCTGTGCGATGGCGTGTGCGTACTGCTACGTCCCGCGGCGCAAGGGCTACAGCAACCCCGTCACGGTGTTCGCCAACATCGACCAGATCACGAAGCACGTCGCTCGCAACATCGCGAAGCAGGGGCCGAAGACCGAGCCGAACCAGTGCGATCCCGGGTCGTGGGTGTACGACATCGGCGAGAACAGCGACTGCTCGGTCGACGCGATGATCAGCGACAACGTCCGTGACCTGTGCGACCTGTTCCGGATGACCCCGACCGCGAAGGCGTCCTTCGCGACGAAGTACGTCAACCGCGAGTTGCTCGACTGGGACCCGATGGGCCGCACGCGCATCCGGTTCTCGCTCATGCCGCACGACACCGCGAAGGTCACCGACATCCGGACGAGTCCCGTCGCCGAGCGGATCGCTGCGGTGAACGAGTTCGTCGACGCCGGCTACGAGGTCCACCTGAACTTCTCGCCCGTCATCGTCACCCCGACGTGGGAGTCCGACTGGACCGAGCTGCTGCGGCAGGTCGACGACGTACTGTCACCGGCCGCCAAGGCGCAGATCGCGGCCGAGGTGATCTTCCTCACGCACAACCAACCCCTGCACGAGGTCAACCTCGGCTGGCACCCGAAGGCCGAGGACCTGCTCTGGCGCCCCGACCTGCAGGAGCAGAAGGTGTCGCAGAACGGCGCGGTGAACGTCCGCTACCGGTCCGGGATGAAGGGGCAGCTCGTCGAGCGCTTCCGCGAGCTCGTCGCCGAGCACCTGCCGTCCTGTCGGATCCGCTACGCCTTCTGACGGCCGGCGGGCTGGTTGCGCTCCGCCAGGGCCCGACGGACCTGATCGCCGCGCAGGGGGCGTCCGGCCAGCACGCCGCGCGGGACGTCCACCGCCCGGAACCCGTCGAGCACCAGGTCCACCCAGCGTCGGTACGCCTCGGGTGCGACCCGGCCGAACGTGCGGATCGTCTCCGCGATCGACAGCTGCAGGAGTGCGACGTCGGCCAGGGTGGCGTCGGCGCGGATGACCGCGGCCGCCTGTCCGGCTGTGAAGAGGGCGTCGATCCCGTCCTGCACGGCGATGCGGAGCCGGAGCAGTTCCGGAGCGTCGCGGTAGTCGGTGGTCATGAGTTCGCTGAAGCCGGTGCGGCGCGCCTCGATCGCCGCCGTCTCGCGGACGAAGGTCGCGAAGCCCTCCCACGGGTCCGAGGCGGACAACTCGCGGCAGTGCTCGACGAGGTCGAGCACCTCGTGCATCGGCTCGACCAGGACGGCTTCCCACAGCGCCGCTCGGGTCGGGAAGTGCCGGTACAGGGTCGCGTTGCCGAGTCCCGCTGCGACCGCGATCGGTTCCAGTGCAGCCTGGAGGCCGTGGTCGGTGAACGCGGACCGGGCCGCGTCGACGAGCGCCTGACGGTTCCGGGCGACGTCTCGGCGGGTCATGCACCGAGCCTAGATCGCGTGGCCGGGAATACGGGGAGCAGTCTCCGGTTTGAAACGGGGACAACCATCCGTTTCATCACCTGGAGTTCCCCGTGCACATCGCAGCCGTCGTCCTGTCCCTCGTCCTCGCCGTGGCCCTGCTCGGCTCGGGCGTCATGAAACTCGTCCGCAACCCGAAGATCGTCGCTTCGATGCAGGCCGTCCACGTCACCCCCGCGCAGATGACGGTCCTCGGGTTGCTCGAGGTCGCCGCTGCCGCCGGGCTCGTCATCGGCATCTGGTGGGTGCCGCTCGCCATCGCCGCAGCCGTCGGCGCGGTGGTCTACTTCGTCGGTGCCGTGGTGGCGCACCTCCGAGCGCACGACCGCGACCTGCAGGGCGCCGTCGTCCTGCTGGTGCTGTCGGTCGCGACGCTCGTGGTGCTCCTGCTCGCGCTGTAGCCCGCTGTTCCGGGCCGACGACTCAGGGGATGAGTCGGTCGGCCCGGTAGCGCGCGAACAGGTCGGCGAACGCGCGTTCGGTCCGGCGGAAGGCCGTGAACCCGGCCTCGCGGCTCTTCCCCATGTCGGTGACGACCTCCATCGCGCGACCGAGGTCGGCGTCGGTGTGCCACCACGAGGCGAGCCGTGTGATGTCCGCCTCGGCCAGACCGTGTCGCTCGGCGATGCCGGCCCACTCCGACTCGTACGGCGCCATCTGCTGCTCGAGCGGTCGCGGCTCGTCCTGGTACCCGACCACACGGGCCGGGTCCACGCCGAGGTGTGCAGCCAGGCGCGGCCACATCCAGCGCCACCGGAAGACGTCGCCGTTCACGATGTTGAAGGCCTCGTCGGCACCCTCGGGTGCGGTCGCTGCCCAGACCATCTGCTCGGCGAGGATCCCCGCCTCGGTCATGTCGGTCAGGCCGTTCCACTGCGCCTCGCTGCCCGGGAACACGAAGTCCAGGTCGAGCTCCTTCGCGAGGGTCGCCTGCACCGCGATCGTCAGGCCCATGTTCATCGCGTTGCCGACGGCGTGCCCGATCACGGTGTGCGAGCGGTGCACCGACCACGTGAAGCCCTGGCGCTCGGCGGCGGCGAACAGCTCGTCCTCCTGCGCGTAGTAGAAGTTCGGGGTGTCCAAGCGGGGTTCTTCCTCGTGGAAGGGCGTGTCCGGCATCTCGCCGGCGGCGTAGGCCTCGAACGGGCCGAGGTAGTGCTTCAGCCCGGTCACCAGCGCGACGTGCGCCAGCGGAGCATGCGCGAGTGCAGCGAGCAGGTCGCGGACCATGCCGCCGTTCACACGGATGTTCTCGGCTTCGGTCTCCTGCCGCTGCCACGCGGTGAAGAACACGTGCGTGGGGCGTTCGTCTGCCAGCGCGGCGCCGAGGCTGTCAGGATCGCGGAGGTCCGCGGCGACGGTCCGGACGTCCTGCAGGGGGAGCGGTCGGCGGGACAGCGCGGTCACGTCCCAGCCGAGGTCGAGCAGGTGGCCCACCAGGGCGGAGCCGGTGATGCCGCTCGCTCCCACGACGAGGGCTCGGGGCTGGGCGGAGGTCGGTTCGGTCGATCCGGTTGCAGTCATCCCCGTCCCCAACCGAGGTTGGACGACACGTGTTCCCTCACCGCGGGCGGCGGATGCGGATCGGGCCCTTCGCGGTCGACGGGTCCACGACGGAGCCGCCCTGGGTGATCTCGACCTCGCCGCGCGCCATCATGCGCTGGGCCGCTCGACGGGCGGGCTCCATGAGCGGGCGCCAGTCGTCCGGTTCGAGCGACCGCGCGACCTCGGACGGGCAGATGCTCGAGGTTCGTGCCCGTGCGGCGAGCAGCTCGTCGATGCGCTGTTCGAGGGCCAGGTCCGTCCGGTCCACTCCGTGGCGACGGCAGGCACGGGAACACCACTTGGCCTCGGGCGCCGCCGTCGACGGCATCCGACGGCCGCACGACGCACAGGTCCGATCGGCCTGTGCCGACTCCGCCGCCGCAGCGTCCGCTTCCGTCCTGATCGCACGTCCCATGCCCACATCCTCGTCCTGCCGTCCCTGTCCGTTCCCAGCACGGGAGCGCCCAGCACAGGCGCGGCTGGCAGCATCGGAGCGGTGAGCACCGACACCGCACCCTCCCGTCCGCCCGAGCCCGCCTGGGTGCCGCACGTCATGTGGTGGCACGTGTACCCGCTCGGGTTCGTCGGGGCGGACGTCCGCCCGGGAGTGCCGGTCGAGGAGCGCGCCGTCGAGCACCGTCTCGGCCGCATCGAACCCTGGCTCGACCACGTGGTGGACCTCGGCTTGAACGGCCTGGTGCTCGGGCCGGTGTTCGCGAGCTCCACCCATGGCTACGACACGGTGGACCACTTCCGGATCGACCCTCGGCTCGGCGACGACGCCGACTTCGACCGTCTGGTGTCCGGGGCGCACGAGCGGGGGGTCCGGGTCCTGCTCGACGGTGTCTTCAACCACGTCGGCCGTGAGCACCCGGCGTTCCGGGCGCTCGAAGAAGAGGGACCGGACGCGGCGACCGCTGGCCTGTTCGCGATCGACTGGTCGGGGTGGACGCCGGGGCAGCCGGTTCCCGTCGGGTTGTTCGAGGGACACGACATCCTCGTGGCGCTGGACCACGACAGCCGAGCGACCGAGGACCTCGTCGTCCAGGTGATGACGCACTGGCTGGAGCGCGGGATCGACGGCTGGCGCCTCGATGCTGCGTACGCGGTGCCACCGGCGTTCTGGGCCAGGGTGCTGCCGCGGGTGCGGGAGCGGTTCCCGGACGCGTGGTTCAGCGGTGAGGTGATCCACGGCGACGCGGCGGCGATCGCGCGGGAGTCGACCATGGACTCGTTGACGCAGTACGAACTGTGGCAGGGCATCTGGCACGGCATCGCGGACGGCAACGGCCACGAGCTGGCGCACGCGATCGAGCGGCACGACGCCCTGCTCGAGACGTTCGCCCCGACGACCTTCATCGGCAACCACGACGTCACCCGCATCGCGAGCGCCGTGGGGGAGCAGTTCGCCGGGCACGCGGCCGCGGTGTTGTTCACCGTCGCCGGCACCCCGATCGTCTACGCGGGCGACGAGTACGGCTGGACCGGGGTGAAGGAGGAACGCGAGGGTGGCGACGACGCGGTCCGACCGGAGTTCCCGGACACACCACCCGCAGCGGGGGACCTGACGCACGCGTACGAGGCCCTGATCGCCCTGCGCCGCCGCAACCCGTGGTTGCACCGGGCGCACACCGACGTGGTGCACCTGACGAACACGGCGGTCGTCCTGCGGACCGCGACGTCGGACGCGGCCGTGGTGACCGCCCTGAACCTGTCGGCCGATCCCGTCGAGGTGCCCGCGGCGGATGCGACGCAGGTGGAGGCGGGCGGTGCCGATCTCGGGGACGGAACCCTGCGCCTCCCGGCCAGGGGTTGGGCCGTCGCGTCGCGATCGTGAGCAGAAAAGGTCGGGTCCCCACAGAGGACCCGACCTTTTCTGTTCACCAAGCGACCGCGAACGCGACCGCGGACGCCCCTACTTGCGCGCGGCAGCCGCCCGACGCTTGTTGAACACGTCGAACGCGACGGCGGCGAGCAGGACCAAGCCCTTGATGAGCGACTGGTACTCGGTGCCGACGCCGAGGATCGACATACCGTTGTTGAGCAGACCGATGATGAGACCACCGACGATGGCGCCGGGGACCGTGCCGATGCCGCCGGTGACCGCTGCGCCACCGATGAACACCGCGGCGATGGCGTCGAGTTCGAAGCCGTTGCCCGCACCGGGTGCCGCCAGGTTGAGCTGACCGGTGAAGACCACGCCGGCCAGGGCCGAGATGACCCCCATGTTGACGAAGAGCATGAACGTGACGCGCTTCGTCTTCACGCCGGACAGCTGCGCGGCCAGGGCGTTGCCGCCGATGGCGTAGACGTGGCGGCCGAACACCGCGCTCCGCATGATGACCGAGTAGATCACCACGAGTGCGCCGAGGATGACGAGCACGATCGGGGTGCCGTTGTAGCTCGCGAGCAGCAGGGCCACGTAGACGACCAGCACGACGCCGAAGACGAGCTTCACGATGAACCAGGCGAACGGTTCGCTCTCGAGCTGGTACTTGCGGCGGGTGGCCCGGCCGCGGAACGCCGTGACGGCCATGACGGCCGCGGCGGCGAAGCCGAGGATCATCGTGAGCGGCTCGTACCCGGTGGTGCCGAACGACGGCAGGAAGCCGGAGCCGAGGGCACGGAACCCGTCCGGGAACGGCGAGATCTGCTGGTTGTGCAGCACGATCTGCGCCGCACCGCGGAAGGCGAGCATGCCGGCCAGGGTGACGATGAACGCCGGGATCCCGAAGTAGGCGATCCAGAACCCCTGCCAGGCGCCGACGAGCGCTCCGACGACGAGGCAGAGCACGACGGCGATCGGCCACGGGATGTGCCACTGCGTGATCATCACGCCGGCCATGGCGCCGGTGAAGGCGACGACCGACCCGACGGACAGGTCGATGTGCCCGGCGATGATGACCATCACCATGCCGATGGCGAGGATGAGGATGTAGCTGTTCTGGACGATCAGGTTCGAGACGTTGATCGGGGCCAGGGTGATGCCGTTGGTCGTCACCTGGAAGAAGACGACGATGACGATCAGCGCGATGAACAGGCCGATCTGTCGGAGCTGCCCGGTGAGGTAGCCGGCGGCGGACTTAAGCGCGTTCATTGACAGGGGTCTCCCGTTCCTGGGTCATGTACTGCATGAGGACCTCTGGGGAGGCCTCGGAGCGGGGCACATCGGCGGTGATGGTGCCCTCGGAGAGTGTGTAGATGCGGTCGCAGATGCCGAGGAGCTCCGGGAGCTCCGAGGAGATCACGATGACCCCCTTGCCCTGGTCCGCGAGGCTGTTGATGATCGTGTAGATCTCGTACTTCGCACCGACGTCGATGCCGCGGGTCGGCTCGTCGAGGATGAGCACGTCCGGGTCGGTGTACATCCACTTCGACAGGACGACCTTCTGCTGGTTGCCGCCGGAGAGCTTGCCCGTGATGACGTCGACGTTCGGCGCCTTGATGTTGAGGTTCTTCAGGAACTGCCCGGCGACCGTGGTCTCCTCGGACGCGTTCACGAAGCCCCAGCTGGCGAGCTTGCCGAGCGCCGACCCGGAGATGTTCCGTTTGATGTCGTCGATCAGGTTCAGGCCGTAGCGCTTGCGGTCCTCGGTGACGTACGCGATGCCGTGGTCGATCGCCTGCGACACCGTGTGGGTCTTGATCGGTTCGCCGCGCTTGTAGACGGTGCCGCTGATGCCGGATCCGTACGACCGGCCGAACACGCTCATCGCGAGTTCGGTCCGCCCGGCGCCCATGAGTCCGGCGATGCCGACGATCTCGCCGGCGCGCACGTTCAGGTCGACCTGGTGGATGATCTCGCGCGACCCGTCGAGCGGGTGGTGGACCGTCCAGTCCTCGATCCGCAGGAGTTCCTCGCCGATCTTCGGCTCGTGCTCGGGGTACCGGTTCGACAGGTCGCGGCCGACCATCCCGCGGATGATGCGGTCCTCGGAGACGTCGTCGGCGTGCATGTCGAGCGTCTCGATGGTCTTGCCGTCGCGGATGATCGTGACCTTGTCGGCGATCGCCTTGATCTCGTTGAGCTTGTGGCTGATGATGATCGCCGTCATGCCCTCGGCCTGCAGCGAGCGGATGAGCTCGAGCAGGTGCGCGGAGTCGTCGTCGTTCAGGGCAGCGGTGGGCTCGTCGAGGATGAGGAGCTTGACCTTCTTCGACAGCGCCTTCGCGATCTCGACGAGCTGCTGCTTGCCGACACCGATGTCCACGATCTTCGTGACCGGGTTGTCCTTGAGGCCGACGCGCTGCAGGAGCTCGGCGGCTGCCAGGTTCGTCTTGTTCCAGTCGATGAAGCCGCCCTTGGACCGCTCGTTGCCGAGGAAGATGTTCTCGGCGATCGACAGGAACGGGCTCAGCGCGAGCTCCTGGTGGATGATGACGACGCCAGCGGCTTCGGAGTCGTTGATGTTCGCGAACGAGACAGGTGCGCCGTCGAGCAGGATCTCGCCCTCGAAGGAGCCGTGCGGGTAGACGCCCGACAACACCTTCATGAGGGTCGACTTGCCGGCGCCGTTCTCGCCGCAGATGGCGTGGACCTGTCCACGCTCGACCTCGATCGAGACGCCCTGCAGGGCCTTCACGCCGGGGAACGTCTTGGTGATGTCACGCATCTCGAGGATCGTGTCCGTCACGTCGACCGCCTTCCGTGGTGCGCGCCGTGGCGCGCGGATGGGGCGGACGGGAGGCACGGGGCGGGGTCGACCCGTGCCTCCTGTCCGACAGGTGGGTTGCGACTACTTCAGGTCGGCTTCGGTGTAGTAACCCGAGTCGACGAGGACTTCCTTGTAGTTGTCCTTGGTGACGACCGTCGGCTGGAACAGGAAGGTCGGGACGACCTTGACCTTGTTGTCGTAGCTCTTCGTGTCGTTGACCTCGGGCTTGTCACCGGTGAGCAGGTCCTCGGCCATGGTGACCGACTGCTTGGCGAGCTTGCGGGTGTCCTTGTAGATGGTCGAGTACTGCTGACCGGCGATGATCGACTTGACCGAGGCCGCCTCGGCGTCCTGGCCCGTCACGATCGGCAGCGGACGGTCGCTGGTGCCGTAGCCGGCACCCTGCAGCGCCGAGATGATCCCGATCGAGATGCCGTCGTACGGCGAGAGCACGCCGTCGAGCGTGGTGCCGCCCGAGTACGACTTCGCGACCAGGTTCTGCATGCGGGCCTTGGCGGTCGCCGGGTCCCACTGCTGCGTGGCGGCCTGCGAGAGCTGGTCCTGACCGGACTGGATCTTCAGCGTGCCGTCCTCGAGGTACGGCTTGAGGGTCTTCATGGCGCCGTTGAAGAAGAAGCTGGCGTTGTTGTCGTCGAGCGAGCCGGCGAAGACCTCGATGTTGAACGGGCCCTTCTCGCCGGTCTTCTCGCCCTTGTCGTCGAGGACGCCGAGGCCGGTGAGCAGGCTGGTCGCCTGGTCGACGCCGACCTTCTCGTTGTCGAACGACACGTAGTAGTCGACGTTCTTGTTGCCCGTCAGCAGGCGGTCGTAGGAGATCACCTTGATGCCGGCCTTGGCGGCGGCGTCGAGCTGGTCGGAGAGGGCTCCGCCGTCGATCGACGCGATGATGAGGACCTTCGCGCCCTTCGTGATCATGTTGCTGACCTGCTGGGCCTGCTGCTGGACCTTGTTGTCGCCGTACTCGAGGTCGACCTTGTAACCGGCCTTCTCGAGGTCGCTCTTGACGGCGTCGCCGTCCTTGATCCAGCGTTCCGAGACCTTGGTCGGCATGGCGACGCCGACGAGGGCGCCCTTGTTGTCGTTGCTGCTGCCGCCGCCGTCGGTGGACGCGCGGCCACCGGCCGAGCAGCCGGCGAGTGCGATCGCGATGCCGAGGGCTGCAACGCCCGCGATGATCCTGCGCTTCGTCATCGAAGTACCTCTGTTCCTCTCGCGTCGTCCTCGACGCGCTCAGGTGCCGGGGCTGCTGTGCCCCGAGGGATGTGCTCGTGTGAGCGCTCACATACTGGGGCTTTCGTAACGGGGTGTCAACTCGACCTGACCGTTTCGCGATCTTGCCGCGCGGGCCGGACTGCGCGGTACGGTTGGCCTCGTGACGACCACGACCGCCCCAGGGGGCACGGGCGGCAAACGCCGGAAGGCTCCGACGATCTTCGACGTCGCCGAGCGCGCGGGCGTCTCCCACCAGACCGTCTCGCGCGTCATCAACGGCGACCCGACGGTCCGCGACGCCTTCCGCACGCAGGTCACCGACGCCGTCCACGACCTCGGCTACCGGCCCCGCGCCGCCGCCCGCGCACTCGCCGGGGGGCGGAGCCGCGCGCTCGGCATCATCACCGCCGGCGACGCGCTGTACGGTCCGTCGAGCACCGCGATCGGCTTCGAACGCGCAGCCCGGTCGGCCGGGTACCACGTGCTGCTCTCCACCCTGCCCGAGGAACCGACGCCGTCCGACCTGTCCGGTGCACTCACGACGCTGCTCGCGCAGGACGTCGCCGCGATCGTGCTCGTCGCCGCGGACAACCGGGTGCTCGACGCCCTCGGGTCGCTCACCGTGCCGGTCACCGTGCCGGTCGTCGTGTCGAACGCCGTGCAGCGCGACGCCGTGCGGACCCCGGCGGCGTCGACCGTCGCCGCGGTCGCGATCGACCAGGCAGCGGGGACGTCGCTCGTGATGGAACACCTGTTCGCGCGCGGGCACCGGCGGATCGTGCACATCGCCGGACCACCGGTGTCGCAGGAGTCCGAGGTGCGCCGTGCCACGTACGTCCGGATCATGCAGGACGCCGGCCTCGAGCCCGTCGTGCTCGACGGCGACTGGACCCCGGGGAGCGGGTTCGCGGCCGCACGGCACATCGACGTGACGGCCGTCGACGCGGTGTTCGCCGGCAACGACCAGATGGCGCTCGGGGTGCTCCACGCCTTCGCCGACGAGGGCCTGCGCGTGCCCGACGACATCGCGGTGGTCGGGTTCGACGACGTCCCCGAGGCCGCGCACTTCACCCCGCCGCTGACCACCGTGCGGCAGGACTTCCGGGCGATGGGGGAGCGGGTGCTCGACACCGTGCGGGCCCTGGTCGAGGGCGAGCCGCGCGACGAGACGCTGCTGGCGCCCGAGCTCGTGGTGCGCCGGTCGGCGTAGAGCGCACGGTGCGGGGTTCTCCGGCCGGGGCGACGTTCTGCCGTGCGCGGGGCAGCGGCGCACGGTGCCGCCTTGCCCATCCGGTGCGAGGTTGGTCGCTCGGTGCGGCGCTACAGCCCCTCACCGAGCGAGCAACCTCGCACCGGCCGGGCAGGGGCGCACGGTGCGGGGCCGTGTCAACCTCGCACCGACCCGAGGCCGACCCGACCGTCAGCCCTTCAGGGCGCCCGACGACAGGCCTGCGACGTAGAACCGCTGCAGCCCGACGTAGAGCGCGATGCACGGGATCATCGCCACGACCGACCCGGCGACGAGGTTGCCGTACGACACCTGGCCGTACGCCCCGGTCTGCAGGTTGAGCAGCGCCACCGGCAGCGTGTAGAGCGAGTCCTTCGTCAGGAACGTCAGCGCCCCGAGGAACTCGGTCCACGACGCCAGGAACGCGTACAGCGCAGCGGTCGCGGCCCCGGGCAGCAGGAGCGGGCGCAGCACCGACACGACGACCCGGAAGCGTGAGGCCCCGTCGACGAACGCCGAGTCCTCGAGCTCGGTCGGGATCGACTCGAACGCGTTCCGCATCACGAACACCCCGAACGGCAGGTTCACCGTCGTGTAGAACAGCACGAGCCCGAGCAGCGAGTTCGTGAGTTTCATGGCGTTCATCTCGAGGTACAGCGGGGTGAGGATCGCCTGGAACGGCACCATCATCGTCAGCAGCACCAGACCGAACACGATGCCCGACCCGCGAAACTGGAAGCGGGCGAACCCGTACCCGGCCATCGTGGCGATCACGGCGGTCAGCACCGCGGTGGCGATCGACACGATCAACGAGTTGAACACGCCGGTCAGCAGGTGCGACGACGAACTGAAGACGGCCGCGAAGTTCTGCCAGCCGAGCTGGAAGAAGGTCGCGGGGTCGGCGGCCTGCGTGATGACGGCCTCGGACTGGAACGCCCGCAGGATCGACCACAGCAGTGGGACACCGAAGACGAGCACCGACCCGACGCCGGCGATCACGTACAGGGTGCGCTTGACGGCGGTGTCGCGGGGGTGCCGGACGCTGCCCTGGTGGTGTCGTCGACGGCGTCCGTCGCCGGTGGTGGTCAGCGTGCGGGTGGACAGGTCCGGCGCCGCGAGGCCGGCACGGGAGGTCGTGGTGCTCATGGCTCAGTCCTTCTCTCGCAGTGCCCAGAACTGGAACACCGTGACGGCGGCGATGACGACGACCAGGGCGATCGACTCGGCGGTCGCGGCGCCGAGCTGCAGGTTGACGAAGCCACGGTTGTAGATCGCGTTGACGATCGTCGTGGTCTCGGTCCCCGGCCCGCCCTGGGTCAGGATGTAGAACTGGTTGAACGCGAGCAGCGAGCCGATCACCGAGATGATGGCGCTGAGGGCGATGGTCGACCGGATCATCGGCAGGGTGATGAGCCGTTCGGTCTGCCACCAGGACGCGCCCTCGAGCTGCGCCGACTCGTACACCTCGTCGGGGATGCCCTGCATGGCCGACATCAGCAGCACCATCGTCAGGCCGGACACCGCCCAGACCACGAGCACGCAGATGAGCAGCGTGGCGAGGGGGCCGTTGACGAGCCAGGCGGTGCTGCCGTCGGTGATGCCGAGCCAGCGGAGCACCATGTTGACGGCTCCGGAGTTCGGCTGCGCCTCGAGCACGAGCATGAACGACAGCGTCGTCAGGCCGACGACGTACGGCAGGAAGAACACCGTCCGCAGCAGGGTGCTGCCCCGTCGCCGCGCCCGGATGAGCACCGCCAAGAAGTAGCCGAGCACCAGGATCGGCACCGTCACGATCGCGGTGTACAGCAGCGTGTACCCGATGGCGTGCACGAACGTCGGGTCCTGGAACAGCGTCAGGTAGTTCTGCAGCCCGATGAACCGGTACGGGCCGATCAGGGGCCAGTTCGTGAACGAGATGTAGAGCGCGAACACGAGCGGGGCGAGGACGAACACCGCGACGAAGACGATCGCCGGGGTGACGAGCACGGCGCCGGCGCGCGGCGGGTGCGTGAGCGACCCGCGGGACGGACCCGAGCGACCCTGGCGGCCCGGGCGGCCGGCGCCGCGGCCGACGGTGGGGCGGCCGGCGCCGGTCCGTCGGTTGGAGATGGTGGTCATGTCTGCACCTCTCTGTGCAACGAGCGAACGAACGAGCGAACAGGCGAGCGAGCGACGGTCAGGCCTGGACCTGGTCGAGGATGCGGGTGTAGTCCGCCTGCGCCGTCTTCATCGCGGCAGCGGTGCCCGAGCCGAACACGGCCTCGCGGAACATCGCGAAGTACGGTGACGACGGCTGGTTGTTGAGCAGGTTGTACGCCAGGGTCTGCGGCGCGTAGCCCTTGTCGATGGCGTCGAGCGGGCCGAACGCCAACGGGAACCGCTTGCGGTACTCGGGCGTCGCGGCGTCCGAGCGGGTGGGGAAGTAGCCGCCGTCGGGCAGGGCCTGCTGTTGCTGCAGGCCGTTCGCGTACTGCATGAACGCCCAGCCGCCGGACGGGTTCGCCGCCCCGTTCGGGATGCACATGTTGTCGCCGCCGTCGAAGAACGACCGCTGGCCGTCCCACGACGGGATGAGCACCGTCTGCATCTTCGCCCGCATGGCCTTGGTGGCCGCGGGCACGGTGGCGCCGTACGAGGTCGGGAAGATCCCGACCTTGCCGGCCCGGAAGTCCGCGCCCCACGTGGTGCCGGCGTCCGAGTACGTCGCCTTCGACAGCGCGCCGTCCTTCCAGAGCTGCCGGTAGAACTCGAGCATCCGTTCCAGGGCCTCGTTGCCGGTGATGTTCGCCGTCTGGGAGCCGACCTCGCCGGACATCATGTCGACACCCGTTGCCCAGACGTGCGGCTGGGTGACGAAGCCGATGATGCCGGCGGCGTTGCCGGAGATCGACCACCCGTAGACGTCATCGTCGAGCTTCCGGATGGCCTTCGCCGCGTCGAGCAGCGTGGAGAGGTCCTTCGTCGACTCCTCGACGTCGAGCCCGGCCCGGTCGAACAGTTCGGTGTTGACGAACAGCTGCGAGTTGTCCGCCAGGTAGGGCAGCCCGTAGTACCGGTCGCGGTACTCGAGCAGCCGCAGGTGCCCCGGCGAGATCGCGTCGAAGTAGTCGAGGCCCTTGACGACGTCGGTCAGGTCGGCGAACGCCTCGCGGAAGATGAACAGCTGCGAGTTGATGTCGTCGATGTCCACGACGTCCGGCGGCTCACCGCCGCGGATGGCCGTCGCGAGCTTCGTCACGTACTGACCGTCCGGCACCGGGGTCAGCTCGACCTGCAGCTTCGGGTTCGCCTTGTTGAACCCGGCCACGGCCGAGGTCAGTCCGGCCTGGGTCGCGGACCGGCACCAGACGTGCACGGTGCCGGTCGCGTCCTTCCCGAAGCTCGCCACCTCCGCGTCGACCTTGGGCAGGGTGCCGGAGCACCCTGCCAGGGCGAGTGCTGCGCCGCCGGCGACACCGCCGACCAGGAACGCTCTGCGGTCCATCACGTCACCGCGCCAGCGGGAGCCACACGCGCATCGGCGCAGCCCCGCGGTTCGCCCAGGCGTAGTAGGGAACCGCGGTCGCGGTGACGGCCGGGAGGTCCGTGGTGGCGCCCTGCGAGCCGGCCGCGTCGTCGACGCTGGTCGCGTCCACGGCGTGATCCGCGCCTCCAGACCGGGTCGCGTCCAGCCGCTGGTACGGCCACGATGCCTGCTCGTGTCCGGCCGGGGCGTGTCCGGGCACGCGCAGCGTGACGATGCCGTCGAGCAGGTCGTCGCGACGTTCCTCGGTGATCGGTGCGACCGCGTCGACCGTCAGGTCGTCGACCGTGAAGCCCTGCTGGTCCGCCTGCTCCACCGCGTACACGAGGGGGCCGCGCTCGATGGCGACCTGACCGCGGGCGGCGTCGATGCGGGTGTCGGCCACGTACCGGTGCGGCGTCGTGTCGAAGACGAGCTCGACGGTGTCCCCGGCGGTCCAGTGCCGGTCGACGACGTGCAGCGTGCCCGGCTCCGGGTGCGCCGTACCGTCCGGTCCCTGCACCGTCGTCGTGTCCGACCAGACCGGGATCCGCAGGCCGAGGGCGAGCGGGCCGTCCTCGGTGACCGTGACGACCACGTGGCCGTCGTGCGGGTACCCGGTCTCGACCGACACCGGCCCGAGGTCCGCCGTCGCGTACTGGTGGATCTGCAGGCCGCCGTCGGTCGCGGTCGCCAGGTAGCCGTCCAGGCTCGCGAACGTGCGCATGATGTTGGGCGGGCAGCAGGCGCAGTCGAACCAGCCGCGGCGCCCGTGAGCGGGGGAGCGGTTCTCGTCCTGGTGCGCGTGGTCCCGCTGCTGCAGCGGGTTCACGTAGAAGTACTCGGTGCCCGCCAGGCTCACGCCGGCCAGGAACGCGTTGTACAGCAGGCGCTCGATCGCGTCGGCGTAGACCGGCTTGCCGGTGGCGAGCAGCAGGCGCCACGCCCACTGCACACCGCCGATGGCCGCGCAGGTCTCGGCGTAGCCACGGTCGGTCGGCAGCTCGTAGGGGTCGCCGAACGCCTCCCAGTCCCAGCGCGCCCCGAGTCCGCCGGTGATGAACGCCTTCGTGGCCATCATGTCCGCGAACTGCGTCTCGCTCGCGGCCAGCAGCTCGGTGTCGCCGGTCTCGATCGCGACGTCGACGGCGCCGGCTGCCAGGTACACGGCGCGGACGGCGTGGCCCTCGACGGTCGTGGCCTGTCGGCTCGGCACGCGGTCGGAGAAGTACGTCGGCTCGCCGCCGGCGCGCTCGATGATGCCCGTGCCGCGGGCGTCGACGAACCAGTGCGCCAGGTCGAGGTACTCACGGTTGCCGGTCTCGCGGTACAGCTCGACCAGCCCCATCTCGACGACGGGGTGGCCGTCGACGTCGCGGGTCTTCGGCGTGCCGTCCGGGGCGGTGCCGTCGCCGAACGTGCGGACCAGGTGGTCGGCGTTCTTGATCGCGACCTCGAGCAGGCCGGTGTCGCCCGTCGCACGGTGCTGCGCCACGGCCGCCTGGTACAGGTGGCCGGCGCAGTACATCTCGTGGCTCCACTTGAGGTCCGTGTACCGCTCGCCCTTCCCACGGATCTGCTGCACGGAGTCGAGGTAGCCGTCGTCGGCCTGCGCCTGGGCGTACAGGGCGGTGACCTCGCGCTGCAGGTCGAGCAGGTCCTCGGACGGGGCGCGGCCGTACTCCCACGCCACCGCCTCGAGCCACTTCGTCACGTCCGAGTCCATGAAGATCGGGCCGGTGGCCTCGCCCTCCTCGAGCCCGGCGGCGATGCGCAGGTTCCGGAAGTTGCCGGCGGTCTCGAGCAGGGCGTACCCGCCGCGGACCGCGTCACGGCCGTTGCGCTCCTGCCGGAGTGCCCAGAAGCCGCCGGTGATCCGGGCGTCGCCCGTCGGCAGGGGCCGAAGCGTGAGGTGCGCGTCGGCGGTCGGGAGGACCGGGGTCGCGGTGTGCGCACGGCTGTCGGTCGCGAGCGTGGTGGTCATGTCGCCTCCTTGCGATGTGACTGGGACCGTCCCGGAGCCGCCGTTCGTGCAGCGCTCCGGAAAACGGTTTCTGCGGTGGACGTTACGACACTGGTCTTCGCCGCGCAAGAGCAGTGCTGAGTTTTCTGCGTATGCTCATCGTCACGTCCCGCGATCCGGAAAGGAACTTGCCGTGACCCTCGAGCGCACCGGTGCCGACCGCAGCACGCAACCCGTCCGGATCACCGACGTCGCCGCGCTCGCCGGGGTGTCGATCGGCACGGCGTCGAAGGCGCTCAACGGCACCGGACAGCTCCGCGACTCCACCCGGGCACGGGTCAAGGACGCCGCCGAGAAGCTCGGGTTCGTCGGCGACGCCCGGGCCCGTGCGCTGTCCTCCGGTCGGACCTACACGGTCGGCATGATCACCACCGACTCCTTCGGTCGGTTCTCGATCCCGGTGCTCCTCGGCGCCGAGGACGCCCTGTCCGCCGGGCAGATGGCGGTCCTGCTCTGCGACACCCGCGACGACCACGTCCGCGAGGCCCACTACCTCCGCTCGCTCGCAGCCCGCGGAGTCGACGGCATCATCGTGACCGGACGCTCCGCCGACCCGCGACCGCCGATCGACGTGGCGATCCCGGTCGTGTACGCGTTCACGCCGTCGACCTCGGCCGACGACGTGTCGATCACCCTCGACGACTCCGCCGGGTCCGCGCTCGTCGCCTCGCACGTGCTGACGCTCGGGCGGCAGCGGGTCGCCGTCGTCACCGGGCCCGCGCGCCACCGTTCCGCCGAACGTCGCGTGGCGGGAGCGGCCTCCGTGCTCGGGTCACGACTGGTCACGCCGCCGTTGTTCGGCGAGTGGTCGGAGCGGTGGGGGCGACAGGCCGTCGACGTGCTCGCGCGGCAGTCGCCCGACGTCGACGCGATCGTGTGCGGCAGCGACCAGATCGCCCGCGGCGTGTGCGATCGGCTGCGGGAGCTCGGGCGATCGGTCCCCGAGGACGTCGCCGTCACCGGGTACGACGACTGGGACGTGATGGCGCTCGCCTCGAGGCCGCCGCTGACGACGGTGGACCTGCGGCTCGAGGAGCTCGGGCGCGTGGCCGGGCAGGCGTTGCTCGGTCTGATCGACGGCGGTGCGGCCGCCTCGGCGACGGTCACCCCGGCCCTCGTCATCCGCGAGAGCACCGCCGGCGCGTAGCCCGCCCCGCGCCGTCGCGCCGATGCCGGTGCCGATGCCGGTTCCGGTTCGCGTTGCGGTCTGCACTGAGCGGTCACGACACCCCGTTCCTCCATGCCCGAGTGGTCATGAACCGGCGCCCGGGGTGCCTCCAGCTGACAGTTCGTGACCGCGCCGCGGGGAGGCAGCGGGGTGTCGTGACCGCACCGGGCGCGGCCGTTCGGAGTGGCACGGTCCGGCGAGCCGGCATGCGCGGGTGAAGGGCGGTGGGTGGTCAGGACACGCGCGAGTGCGGGGCGGTGGGTGGTCAGGACACGCGCGAGTGCGGGGCGGTGGGTGGTCGGGACGTGCGCGGGTGCGGGGCGCCGATGGATCGCACGTCGTCGTCGCCCTCGTTCGTCGCACGGTCACGACCTGTCGTGCGTAGGACGTCGACCGGTCAGGAACGGTCGGCTGTAGTTGCTCCGGACGACAGTTCGTGACCGGCCGGGAGAACTGAGCGGGGTGTCTCGACTGGTGGGGTAGGCGAGAAGGGCGGCGCGCGCGGACGTTGCGAGAGTGAGCGCTCACGTGCCAGGATGTGAGCGCTCACGGAGGACGACGGAGTTCTGGAGGAACGCATGGGCGACGACCCCACCCAGCAGGTCGCGAACGGCCGCACGACACTCGGGATCGAGCTCGGCTCCACCCGCATCAAGGCATGCCTGGTGGACGAGGACCTCGTCCCCATCGCCGCCGGCTCCCACGAGTGGGAGAACGAGTTCGTCGACGGCCGCTGGACCTACTCGCTCGACGCCGTCGAGACCGGCCTCCGGGCCGCGTACGCCGCGCTCGTCGCCGACGTCGAAGCGCAGTTCGGCGTGCGTCCGACCACGTTCCGCGCGGTCGGCGTGAGCGCGATGATGCACGGCTACCTGGCGTTCGACGCCGCAGGCGACCTGCTCGTGCCGTTCCGGACCTGGCGGAACACCTCGACCGGACCCGCAGCCGAACAGCTCAGCGAGGCACTGGCCTTCAACGTGCCGCTCCGCTGGTCGATCGCACACCTGTACCAGGCGGTCCTCGACGAGGAACCGCACGTGGCCGAGGTCGCCGGCATCACGACGCTCGCGGGCTACGTGCACCGACGACTCACCGGACGGAACGTGCTCGGCGTCGGGGATGCCTCCGGCGTGTTCCCGATCGAGGGCGGACCCGTCGACAGCGGCCCCGGAGACCCGGGCGCGAAGGACTTCGACCAGGCCATGCTCGCCACCGCGCAGGACCTGATCGGTGTGCGGGACCTGCGGTCCCTGCTGCCCGAGGTCCTCGTCGCCGGTGCCGAAGCCGGTGAGCTGACCCCTGAGGGCGCCGCGTGGCTCGACCCCACCGGCACGCTCGAACCCGGCGCGCCGCTCTGCCCGCCCGAGGGTGACGCCGGCACCGGCATGGTCGCGACGAACGCCGTCGCACCCCGCACCGGCAACGTCAGCGTCGGCACGAGCATCTTCGCGATGGTGGTCCTCGAGCACCCGCTGAGCACGCCGCACGAGGAACTCGACGTCGTGACCACCCCGGCGGGCGACGCCGTGGCGATGGTGCACTGCAACAACGGCGCCAGCGAGATCGCGAGCTGGGCGAAGGTCTTCGGACGGTTCGCCGAAGCGGCCGGGCAGCCCCTCGACGTCGACACCGTCTACGCGACACTGCTCACCGAATCGATCGCGGACAGCACCGACCCCGACGCCGGCGGCCTGCTCTCGTTCAACTACCTGGCCGGCGAACCCGTCACCCACGTCGAGGACGGCCGGCCCCTGCTGCTCCGCACCCCCGACGCCCGCTTCACCCTGGGCAACCTGGTTCGCTCCGAGGTACACGGCGCGTTCGCCACCCTGGCGATCGGCATGGACGTGCTGCACGGCGAGCGGGTGCAGGTCGACCGGATGACCGCGCACGGCGGGCTCTTCCGCACGCCCGGTGCCCCGCAGCGACTGCTCGCCGCGGCACTGCGAGTGCCGATCGCCCTCGAGGAGACCGCGGGCGAGGGCGGGGCCTGGGGCATCGCCGTCCTGGCCGCCTACCTCGAGCACACCGACCAACAGCTCGCCGACTTCCTGTCGGACACCGTGTTCGGCGGGGACGCCGTGCACGTGGCCGAGCCCGAGCCGGCCGACGTCGACGGCTTCCAGACCTACCTGGGCCGCTACCGGGCCGCACTGCCCGTGCAGGACGTGGCGGCGGCGGCGACCCGCCCCAGCGCGACCACGCGCCCGACCGAGCAGACCGACGGCGCCGACCCGCGCCTTCCGGCAGAGCAGGAAGCGACCCGATGACCGACGCGACCCAGCAGGACGCGACCCAGCAGAACGCGACCCAGCACGCCGACGCGACCGACCCGACCACGCGCCAGGCAGTGGCGACCACCCGGGAACGCGTCGCCCGCCTGCACGGCGAACTCGTCCGCTACGGCCTGGTGATCTGGACCGGCGGCAACGTCTCCGAGCGTGTGCCCGGCACCGACCTGTTCGTCATCAAGCCGAGCGGCGTCTCGAGCGACGACCTGACCCCCGAGAACCAGGTCGTCTGCACCCTCGACGGCGAGCCGGCCGACGGCTGGGGCAACGAGCACGGACCGAGCTCCGACACCGCCGCGCACGCCCACGTGTACCGGAACATGCCCGAGGTCGGCGGTGTCGTGCACACCCACTCGACGTACGCGACGGCGTGGGCCGCACGAGCGGAACCCATCCCGTGCGTGATCACCGCGATGGCCGACGAGTTCGGCGGGCCGATCCCGGTCGGCCCGTTCGCGATCATCGGCGACGACTCCATCGGCCACGGCATCGTCGAGACGCTGACCGGCCACCGATCCCGCGCGGTCCTCATGCAGAACCACGGCGTCTTCACGATCGGCAAGGACGCGAAGGACGCCGTCAAGGCCGCCGTGATGTGCGAGGACGTCGCCCGCACCGTGCACATCGCGAAGCAGGGCGGGGACGTGGTCCCGATCGCGCAAGCAGACATCGATCGACTCTTCGATCGCTACCAGAACGTCTACGGACAGAACCCCGAAGGAGCCATGCAATGACGCAGGAGACCACCGTCGACCCCCAGGCCACGCTCGACGGCTACGAGGTCTGGTTCCTCACCGGCTCCCAGGGGCTGTACGGCGAGGAGACGCTGCGCCAGGTGGAGGAGCAGAGCAAGGCCGTGCACGCCGAGCTGGCCGGCGCCCTGCCGGTCAAGCTCGTCTGGAAGCCGGTCCTGAAGGACGCCGACGGCATCCGGCGCGCCCTGATCGAGGCCAGCGCCGACGACAAGGTCATCGGCGTCACCACCTGGATGCACACCTTCAGCCCCGCGAAGATGTGGATCGGTGGCCTGCAGGCGCTGACGAAGCCGCTGCTGCACCTGCACACGCAGGCGAACGTCACGCTGCCGTGGGCGGACATCGACTTCGACTTCATGAACCTCAACCAGGCCGCGCACGGCGACCGTGAGTTCGGCTACGCGCTCGCACGCCTCGGTGTCCGACACGCCACCGCCGTCGGGCACGTCTCGGATCCCCGCGTCCAGCAGCGGGTGTCGAACTGGACCCGTGCCGCAGCCGGTGCCGCAGCAGTCCGTGAGCTGAAGCTCACCCGCTTCGGCGACAACATGCGCTACGTCGCCGTCACCGAGGGCGACAAGACCGAGGCCGAGATCGAGCTCGGCGTGCAGGTGAACACCTGGGCGGTGAACGAGCTGGCAGCGGCCGTGTCCGCCGCGTCGGACCACGAGATCGACGCGCTCGTGGCGACCTACGAGCGCGACTACGACGTGGACCCGTCACTCCGCAGCGCCGGCGGCGAACGACACGCGGCGCTCCGCGACGGCGCCGCCATCGAGATCGGCCTCCGCACCCTGCTCGCGCAGAACGGTTCCGCTGCCTTCACCACCAACTTCGAGGACCTCGGCACGCTCAAGCAGCTGCCCGGCCTCGCGGTCCAGCGCCTGATGGCGGACGGCTACGGCTTCGGCGCCGAGGGCGACTGGAAGACGGCCGTCCTGGTCCGGGCGATGAACGTCGCCGGCGCCGGACTGCCCGGTGGTGCGAGCCTGATGGAGGACTACACCTACGACCTCACGCCCGGGGCCGAGAAGATCCTCGGTGCCCACATGCTCGAGGTCTCGCCCACGCTCACCACCACGAAGCCGACGCTCGAGATCCACCCGCTCGGCATCGGCGGCAAGGACGACCCGGTCCGCCTGGTCTTCACCGCCGACTCCGGCGAGGCCGTGGTGGTCGCGCTCTCCGACACCCGCGACGGCTTCCGCTTGACCGCGAACGTCGTCGACGTCGTGCCGCCGACCGAAGCCCTGCCGAAGCTCCCCGTCGGCCGTGCCGTCTGGGAGCCGCGCCCGTCGTTCCCCGTCGCCGCCGAGGCCTGGCTCACCGCGGGCGCCGCCCACCACACCGTGATGACGACGGCCGTCGGTCTGCAGGTGGTCGAGGACCTGGCGACCATGGTCGGCACCGAGTTCCTGGTCATCGACGAGCACACCACCGCCCGCGGCTTCCGCGACGAGCTGCGTCTCCAGCAGACGTGGCACCGTCTCGACCGCGGCTTCTGAGGGACGCGGACCGTACGATGAGCGACGTGATCGCAGAGCAGCGCACGCGGACGAACTGGGCGGGCAACGTCACCTACCGGGCGTCCGGTCTGGCGCGTCCTTCGTCGGTGGCCGCGTTGCAGGAACTGGTCGCGTCGACCCCGCGCCTGACGGCGCTCGGCTCACGGCACTCCTTCAACACGATCGCCGACACCGACGCCGTGCAGGTGTCGTTGCAGGACCTGCCGCCGGTGCTCGACATCGACACGTCGCGTCGTGTGGTCCGTGTGGCCGCCGGCATGACGCACAGTCAGGTCGCGGCCGGTCTGGAGGCCCGTGGCTGGGCACTCGGGAACCTCGCGTCCCTGCCGCACATCTCCACGGCCGGGGCCGTCGCCACGGGCACGCACGGCTCCGGCGTCCGCAACCCGTCGCTCGCGCAGGCGGTGGTCGGGCTCGACGTCGTCCGCGCTTCCGGCGCGATCGAGCACGTCGATGTGTCCTCGCCGGACGGGGCCCTCGACGCCCACCGGGTGGCCATCGGTGCGCTCGGCGTCGTCACCACGGTGGAGCTCGCGATCGAGCCGACGTTCGAGGTCGCCACGACGGTGCACCTCGACCTGCCGTGGGACGCCGTCTCCGAGCACTTCGACCAGGTCATGTCCGACGCCTACTCGGTGTCGATGTTCACCTCGTTCGACGACCGCGGCGCCCGGCAGGTCTGGGTGAAGCACCGCGTGGACGAGCCCTCGCCCACCGTCGACCTCGTCGCCCTCGGAGCGCGGCGCGCCACCGGCCCCGTGCACCCGGGGGAGAACGACCCCGCCGGCGTCACCGAGCAGGGCGGCGTCCCCGGGCCGTGGGCCGAGCGGCTGCCGCACTTCCGGTCCTCGTTCACGCCGTCGACCGGTGCCGAGATCCAGGCCGAGTACTTGATCCCGGCAGCGTCGGCAGTGTCCGCGCTCGAGGCCCTCCGCCCGCTCGAATCGGTGTTCGCGCCGATCCTCATCGCCGCCGAGATCCGCACGATCGCATCCGACACCGCCTGGCTCGCGCCGTCGTCCGGTCGGCAGTCGGTCGGCATCCACTTCACCTTCCGCCGGGACGCCGCTGCCGTGGCGGCCGCGGTGACGCGGATCGAGGAAGCGCTCGCGCCCTTCGACCCGCGGCCGCACTGGGGCAAGGTGTCCGGCGTGAGCGTCGAGCGCCTGCACGAGGCGTACCCGCGGCTGTCGGACTTCGCCGCGGTCGCCCGCGACGTCGACCCCACGGGCCGGTTCCGCAACGCGTACCTGGCGCGCGTCCTGTCCTGACGGGGCGTGCCGCGTGGCACCACGACTGGGGCGTGCGCGTGACGACACCGGTTCCGTAGCCTCCTCGGAGGCAACGGAGGGGAGCACAGTGACGCTGCCGATCGCCGGGTGGTACCCGGACCCGCAAGATTCGAACCGCACACGGTGGTGGGACGGAGCACGCTGGGGAGCACTCGCACCCCAACCTGCTGCAGCTGTCCCCACGCCACAGTGGGAGCCGGCACCGCGTCCGCCCGCGCCGTCGGAGTACCGCGCGGCCGTCACCGAGCAACCGCTCCGAGGGAGGAAGGCCCGGATCGCCAAGGACCGGGCGACCCGTGCAGCGAATCCGTTCGGGTACGCCGGGCTGGTCCTCGCGCTGCTCGGGTTCATCGTCAACGTGTTCGCGATCCCCGGCATCCTGGGGATCGTCTTCGGCGCGATCGGTCTGGCACGCGCCGGGCAGCTCACCGGGCAACGGATCACCGGGTTCGGAGTATCACTCGCAGCGGTCATCCTCGGGTTGGCGGCGTCGGCTGCCTTCGTCGTGCGAGCGGCACAGCTGCTCGCGTGACGACAGGTGTCCCGCACCGTTGAGCGCGATGCGGGACACCCGGGTCCTCAGTCCCTGCGGGACAGGTCGATCAGGAGCCTGACCACGGTCACGAGCAAGCTCGCGATCCCCAGCCAGGGCACCCGACGCCTGGACCGATCATCGGTGTCGTTCGACATCGGTGACCTCCTGGTGTCGTCGCCGGCTGACACGAGGAGCTTCGACCAAGGGATGCGTCGCCGAGCGTGCTCGGCTACCATCGGTTCCGAGCGTTGGACTCGGGATGGTTGGTTCATCCCTTGGCTTTCCACTCGGAAGGCAAATCGAAGCCCGGAACTGTTGTCGCAGTCCCGGGCTTCGTGCTTTCGCCCGGATCGCGCTCCGGCGGTGGCGCGACCGGGTCAAGCCTACGACGAACTGTCCGGTGACATTCCGGTCGTTGCTCACAGCGGTTTCCCGCCGGATGTGCGGGCGACCCGCCGGTTCGTCGCTGGGAGCGCACATGTGCATCCACAAAGGTCGGGGGATGGCGAACTTCAACCGCATCCTCGGCATGGCCTCGAAGGTCATCGACAAGCAGCTCCAGAAGCGTGGGCAGGGGGACGGTGCGCCCGGCAACGGAGCGCAGCGCGCTGGCGGGACCGACTGGCGTGACGTCGTCCGCGGTGCAGCGGACCGGCTGACGGGCGACGACCGGAGCCAGCAGCAGCGGCCGCAGCAGCAGTACGGCCAGCCGCAGCAGCAGCAGTACGGCCAGCAGCAGTACGGGCAGGCGCCCCAGCAGCAGTACGGCCAGCAGCAGTACGGGCAGCCGCAGCAGCACGGCCCGGCCGACTCGGACAAGGTCGCACTCGCGAAGTACGACTACCTGCTCCGCACCTCGTCGCCGGACCAGCTCGAGCAGGTCCACCACGACGCCTTCGCCCGCCTCACCCCGGCGCAGCGGCAGCAGGTGCGCAACCGCCTGAACTCCGAACTCCCGCCGCACGAGCACCTGCGCGACGACTCGGCGGGCGGCATGGCCCGCGCGATGACCCGCGGCGAGGTCCGCCGTCCGGGCCTGATCCGCCGCGTCCTCGGCGGCTCGAGCAACGGCAACGGCAACGGCCGCGGGCGTGGTGGCGCCTTCGCCGGCGGTGCCGCGGTCGGCGCCGGCGCGATGGCGCTCGGCGGCATCGGTGTCGCGGTCGCCGGGGGAGCGGTGCTGAGCGCCGCCGCCGGGCCCGTGCTGGCCGAGGCCGCGAACCTCGGCGTCGACTTCGACGGCATCGCCTCCGGCATCGGCGACCTCGGACTGGCCGACCTCGGGGCCGACCTCGGCGGTGGCTTCGAGGGGATCGCGGGCGAGGGTGAGCAGCTCCTCGGCGGCCTCGGTGAGCAGGCGTCGGGCCTCGGCGAGCAGGCCTCGAACCTGGGCAACGACTTCCTCGGGGGCCTGTTCGACCGCTGACCCACGCCCCTCGGGTGGACTCGGTGCAGATCCATCGGGAATAGACGGACGTCGCGCGGCACTTGGATTGTTTCGTCGTGCGACGTCTGTCGCACGTGTGATTCGGACGGGCGACCGCCGCGGTGTCAGGATGGACGCCGCCCGGCGACCCGGTCCGTGCAACCACAGCGGCTGCAGCACGGTCGCCACCACCCTTCCCACGAGGAGCACCACCGTCATGAGACGCCCGAACCGCCTGACGATCACCGCGGCCGTCGCCGCAGCAGCAGCCCTGGTCCTGACCGGCTGCTCGGGTGGGAGCTCGTCCGACGACGGTGACGGCACGGCCAAGGGCGGCACGCTCAACATCCTGACGACGGCCACCGCGGTGCACCTCGACCCGGCGACGAGCCAGAACCTGAACATCACCACCTTGGGTCTGGTGCTCCGCCGGCTGACGGCGTGGGACGTCGAGCCCGGCAAGGCCGCCAAGGTGGTGCCGGACCTGGCGACGAACACCGGCGACTCGAGCGACGGCGGCAAGACCTGGACGTACCACCTGAAGGACGGGCTGAAGTTCCAGGACGGCACGCCGATCACCACGAAGGACATCAAGTGGGGCATCGAGCGCTCGTTCGCGCCGACCCTGACCGGTGGCCTGAGCTACCACAAGTCGCTCCTGGTCGGTGGCGAGGACTACAAGGGCCCGTTCGACGGCAAGACCCTCGACAGTATCGAGACGCCTGACGACTCGACCATCGTCTTCAAGCTCAACGCCGCGTACGGCGACTGGCCGTGGCTCGTGTCGATGCCGGCGTTCGCTCCGGTTCCCGACGGCGACGGCACGGACACGGGTGCGTACGACAGCAAGCCGGTCGCGTCCGGGCCGTACCAGGTGCAGTCGAACACCCAGGGCTCGCAGATCACCCTCGTCCGCAACAAGGAGTGGAGCGCGAAGACCGACGACGTCCGCACCGCCGGCCCGTCGAAGGTCGTCTTCAAGGAGAGCCAGGACCCGTCGACCGTCACGCAGACGCTGATCGCCGACAACGGTGACGCGAAGGACTCCTTCGGTGCGAGCTACCTGGGCGCAGCCGAGCTGAACCAGGTGCGGAGCAACCCCGCCGCCCAGGACCGCCTCGCCACGTCGAAGGCCGGCCCGATCAACTACATGGCGATCAACACGCAGAAGGGCTCGCTGAAGGACCTCAAGGTCCGTCAGGCCCTGCAGTACGCCGTCGACAAGAAGTCGTACCGGATCGCTGCGGGCGGCGCGCTCGCCGGTTCGTACGCCACGACCCTGATCACCCCGGGCATCGCGGGCCGCGAGGACTACGACCTGTACAAGCCCGGCGCGAACGGTGACGTCGCGAAGGCGAAGCAGCTCCTCAAGGACGCGGGCGTGTCCGACCTCAAGCTGACCCTGGCGACCCAGAACGACCCGACCTACCTCGCCCAGGCGCAGGCGCTGCAGTCCGGCCTCAAGCGCGCCGGCATCACCGTCACGCTGAAGCCGCTCGACGCGGACTCGTTCTACACCGCGACGACCGACGGCACCGACTTCGACCTGGCGCTGTTCAGCTGGCAGCCGGACTTCCCGAGCGCGAACGCCAACATCCAGCCGCTCTACGACTCGTCGCAGATCGGTGGCGGCGGCTACAACGTCTCGAAGTACAGCAACCCCGACGTGGACGCCCTGATCAAGAAGGCCAGCGCCACCGTCGACCAGCAGGACGCGCAGAAGCTGTGGGTCGAAGCGGACAAGAAGATCATGGCCGACGCGCCGATCGTCCCGCTGACCTACGCGAAGCAGTCGTTCCTGGCCGGTTCGAACGTGCAGAACTTCCAGATCGCGGACTTCCCGGCGTACCCGAACTACCTCAAGGTCTCGCTCGCGAAGTGAGTTCGCCGCTGCTCGAGGTCGAGGGGCTCCACGTCGCGTTCGGCGACGCGGAGCCCGTCGTCCGTGACGTCTCCTTCACCCTGACCCCCGGTCGTGTGCTCGCCCTCGTGGGGGAGTCCGGCTCCGGCAAGTCCGTCAGCGCCATGAGCGTGCTCGGCCTGCTGCCGCCCGAGGCGCGGGTCTCCGGCAGCGTCCGGTTCCGTGGCGAGGAGCTCGTCGGTGCCTCCGACGACACGCTCCGTGCCGTTCGCGGCGCCGGCATCGGCGTCGTGTTCCAGGAACCGATGAACTCGTTCACGCCGGTGCTGTCCATCGGCACGCAGGTCGCCGAGGCGATCCGGGCGCACCCGACGGACCTCGACCGTGCAGCGGTCTCCGTGCGCGTCGACGAGCTGCTGCGTGCCGCAGGCCTCACCGACCCCGAGCGCATCCGCAAGGCCTACCCGCACGAACTGTCCGGCGGGCAGTTGCAGCGCGCCATGATCGCGATGGCCCTGGCCGGGGACCCGGTCGCGCTGATCGCCGACGAGCCGACGACCGCGCTGGACGTCACGGTGCAGGCCGGGATCCTCGACCTGCTCCGCCGACTCGGTCGCGAGCGCTCCTTGGCCGTCCTGCTCATCACGCACGACATGGGTGTGGTGGCGGACGTCGCGGACGAGCTCCTGGTGATGCGCCGCGGCGACCCCGTCGAGCACGGGACGGTTGCGGAGGTCTTCGCACACCCGTCCGCCGACTACACGCGCGAGCTCCTCGCCGCCGTCCCATCCCTGGAGGGCCGTGGCGGCCCCGCCGACGCTGCTGCGGATGTCGAAGGGGACCCGTCCACTGCCCGGGCCGACGTGGCGGAGGCGAGCCGTTCCTCCCCCCACCGGCACGGCCGGCCAGCCGCTGGCGCGTCGGTCCGGAACCGGCGGCGTGGGCCCCGTCCGCTGGTCGCGCAGCTGCGCGACGTCGCCGTGCGGTACTCGCGCCGCGGAGGACCGACCGTGTCGGGCATCGACCTGGACCTGCGGGCCGGCGAGACCGTCGGGCTGGTCGGGGAGTCCGGGTCCGGCAAGTCGACCATCGGCCGTGCGCTGGCGGGCCTGGTGCCCGTCGTCGAGGGCTCGGTCGAGGTCGACGGCAGCGACCTGCGGACCGCCAGGGGGCGACGGCTCCGCGAGCTCCGCAGCCGCGTCGGCATCGTCTTCCAGGACCCGGCGTCGTCGCTCAACCCGCGGCAGACCATCGGCTGGAGCATCGCCGAGCCGTTGCTCGTGCACGGGACCGCCTCGGCGGCCGATCGTGCGGAACGCGTCCGTGAACTGCTGACCGCCGTGCAGCTCGACCCGTCGTGGGCCGAGCGGTTCCCGCACCAGCTCTCCGGCGGGCAGCGCCAGCGCGTCGCCGTCGCGCGGGCCTTGGCGCTCCGTCCGGCGCTCGTCATCGCCGACGAGCCCACCTCGGCACTCGATGTGACCGTGCAGGCGGCCGTGCTCGACCTGCTCGCGCAGCTGCAGGACGAGTTCGGGTTCGGCATGCTCCTCATCAGCCACGACCTCGCGGTCGTCCGGCAGCTCGCTGACGAGGTCGTCGTCCTGCACGACGGTCGCGTGGTCGAGCGGGGGACCACGGACGCCGTGCTCGACGACCCGCAGCAGGACTACACGCGCATGCTGCTCGCAGCGGCGCCCGTCGCCGATCCCGTGCGACAGGCGGCCCGCCGCGAAGCCTGGCGCGCCTGGGAAGGAGTGTCCTCGTGACCGCCAACGTCGTAGAGCGCCCTGTGGCCTCGTCCGGACGCACCACCGGCTTCCGCGCCGTGGTGCGCCGCATCCGGCAGGACCGCTGGGCCGTGACCTCGGCCGTCGTCATCGTGGTGTTCCTCGTGGTCGCCGTCGCGGCGCCGCTCATCAGTGCCGTCACCGGGCAGGACCCGTACGGGTACGACATCGACGCGCTCAACTCGTTCGGGGCACCGAAGGGCTTCGGCGGGGGGATCAGCGGCGAGCACTGGTTCGGCGTCGAGCCGCTGACCGGTCGCGACCTGTTCGCGATCGTGACGTACGGTGCCCGGACGTCGCTCGGCATCGGGCTCGCAGCGACCTTCCTGTCGATCGTCATCGGGGTGCTCGTCGGCGTCACCACCGGCTTCTTCGGCGGCTGGTACGACCGCGTGCTCTCCCGCGTGGTCGACGTGATCTTCGGCTTCCCGTCGCTCGTCTTCATGATCGCCCTGACCGCGATCGTGCCGACGTCGTTCCCGAAGCCCGTCCTGGTCGTGCTCGTCATCGGGTTCTTCGGCTGGCCGTCCGTCGCCCGCGTGGTCCGCGGCCAGACACTGTCGCTCGTCAGCCGGAACTACGTCGTCGCCTCCACCGCCATGGGCGCCGGCCGGTGGCACGTCATCCGCACCCAGCTGCTGCCGAACCTGGCGGCGACGATCACCGTCTACGCGACGATCTCGATCCCGTCGATGATCGGAGCCGAGGCCGCGCTGTCGTTCCTGGCGGTCGGCGTGACCCCGCCGACGCCGTCGTGGGGCCGCAGCATCGGCGACGCCGTCGGCTGGGTGCAGACCGACCCCATGTACCTCGTGTTCCCCGGAGTGGCACTGTTCCTCATCACCCTCGCGTTCAACGTGCTCGGCGACGCCCTGCGTGACGCCCTCGACCCGAGAGGAGCACGCCGATGAGCACCTTCCGCTTCATCGCGATCCGCGTCCTCGGTGCAGCCGTCGTGCTGCTCGTCGTCGCCGCGATCACCTACGCACTGTTCATGCTGCTGCCGACGAACCCCGCGAGGGCGATCTGCGACAAACCGTGCACGCCGGACCGGCTGCGCGAGGTGCAGGCGTTCCTGGGGACCGACAAGCCCTGGCTGGCGCAGTTCGGCGCCTACCTGGCGGGGATCTTCACCGGCCGCACGTTCGGCAGCGGCGCGTCCGTGATCACCTGCGCCGCACCGTGCTTCGGGTACTCGTTCCAGCTGCACGAGAGCGTCACCGACCTGATCCTGTCCCGCCTGCCCGTCACCGCGTCGATCGCCGTCGGTGCCGCCGTGCTGTGGCTCGTCGCCGGGGTGTTCGGCGGAGCCGTCTCGGCGCTCCGTCGCGGCACGTTCGTCGACCGGGCCGTGATGACCGTGGCGGTCGCCGGGGTCTCGTCGCCGGCGTACCTGATCGGGTTGCTCGGCATCCTGCTGTTCGGGTTCGTGCTCGGCATCCTGCCGACGAGCGGGTACGTCGCGTTCACCGACGACCCGGTCGGCTGGTTCACCCACCTGATCCTGCCGTGGTGCGTGCTCGCGTTCATCAGCGCCGCGATCTACGCGCGCCTGACCCGTGGCGAGATGCTCGAGTCGATGTCGCAGGACTTCGTGCGCACCGCTCGGGCCAAGGGGCTGCGCGAGCGACAGGTCGTCGTGCGGCACGGACTGCGTACCGCGATCCTGCCGGTGGTGACGCTGTTCGGGCTCGACCTCGGGTCGCTGCTCGGCGGTGCGGTCATCACCGAGAAGGTGTTCTCGATGCAGGGCCTCGGCGCGCTGCTCATCGACGCCGTGCACACCCTCGACCTGCAGGTCGTCGTGGGCTTCACGTTGTTCTCGGCGCTGTTGATCGTCACGGCGAACGTGATCGTCGACGTGGTCTACGCGTTCGTCGACCCGCGGGTGCGGCGCCGGGCGTAGCTCAGGCGGCGTCCCACCAGCGCAGCATGCGGGTGCCGTGGAGCGTGAGCCACTTCGACGGCTCGCCCTCGGGGACGTCGACCTCGAACCACTGCCGACCCGGCGGCCGCGTTCCCTGCGTCCACGTCCCGTCGTCGTTCCTGGCGGCACGGACGACCTCGATCGCCTCGGCCGCCCGGGCGTCCGGCGCGGTACCGTCCTGCAGCGCAGCAACCCGCAGGTGGTCGGTGACCCGGAGCGCCGAGTAGATCCAGCGCAGCGGGTACGCGAACCGGGTAGCCCACGGCCCGACGAGCTCGCCGTCGTGCTTCCGGAACAGCAGCCGTCGTTCGAGCAGGTACTCGGTGCCGCGGAGTCGAGCCGCTCGGAGTTCCGCTGCTCGGGGGTGGTTGCCGCCGGTCAGCTGCTCGTGCTGCAGGAGCCCCTCGATCACGTTGAGGGTCGAGTGGAACGACGACACGGTCGACCCCTCGATCCACTCGCAGTTCCAGCCGCCGTCGACGAGCTGGTGGTCGAGGAACCAGTCCGCCAGCTGCCCGACGTCGGCACCGAGCCAGGCGCCGTTCGCCAGGGTGAAGGCGTTGATGCAGCAGTCGACCTCGCCGCTCCAGTAGGGCAAGTCCTCGTACTCCCAGCGGCTGTTCGTCGCGAGCCGGGCGGCCGTGTCCCCGAGGACCGCGGAGTCGAGCCCCCAGTCGCGCAGGGCGTTCAGCGACCAGGTCGTCGCCGTGTAGGGCTGCCCGGGCTCGCCCGCCTCGGGACCGTCGAAGTCGAAGTCCGCCGGGAAGTACGCGCCGCCGGCCCACTGCCCGTCGGGGTCCTGGTGCGCGAGCATCGCCGCCCCGAGGCCCTCGGTCGCGACCCGTGCCCGGGTCTGCTGCCACACCGACGGCGGCGCACCGGTCAGGTCACGCTCGACCTGCCACCGGACCGCCGGGTCCGAGTCGAGCAGCCACTCGACCACCGCGTCGTCGCTCATGGCGCGGAGGCTACGCCGTGCGGCGCACGCGCGGTGGATCAGAAGTAGGTGATGCCGTGCGGGGTCCGCGGGGGCAGGAGCATCGCGCGCAGCAGCTCGATCGACGCGGGGTCCGCAGCGCGGACCAGGCCGGCGGCCGCCAGGGTGACGGGCGAGACCGACCCGATGAGCAGCGCTCCGAGCTCTGCCACGTCGAGCTGGACGTCGGAACCGGCCACGTCGACGTCGTCGGCGATGCGCGTGACGCTGCCACGGGCCTCCTGGACGTCCAGCCGGTACGTGCCGGTCGTGTGGCCGAGCGCATCGGTGACCGCGAGTGTCAGCGAGCCGTCGACGGCGAACGGCCGCGACTCGAGCACGGCGGCCACGTCGAGGACGCGCAGCCAGACGTGGTCCTCTTCGTGGTCGACGTCGTACGCACGGTTGTCGCCGAGGGCCGCGACGATCGGGTCGTCGAGGCGCGAGCGGTTGTACTTCACGACGTCGTTCAGGTCGATCGACAGCACGAACTCCCACAGCGCCGTGTAGGCCTGGTCGTTCGCGTAGACCAGGTCGACGATCTCGAGTGCGGTGTCGGAGGACCCGTCTTCCTTGACGCGCCAGGTGACGTAGCCGTCGATCTCGTCCGTGCCCTCGGCGCGGTGCGCCGCCGCACGGACGTCCTTCGCCTTCTGGCCGTCGTTGCCGAGCAGTCCGAAGACGACCGGCCAGGTGCCCGCGTTGCGGACCATCGAGCCGGGCGTGCGGGTGTGGAAGCGCTCGAAGACCGCCTTGCCGGGGCCGTCGGCGAGCCACTGCGGCGTGACGACGGACACCGAGCCCGACGTCGGGGCGAGGAGGGCGAGTGCGCGTTCGCGACGTACGCGCACCGCGCGCTCGCGGATCGCGCTGCCGAAGCCGAAGCGGCGGTAGATCGTGCCCTCGGACGCGGTCAGGGACGCCACGGCGTAGCCCTCGGCGACACCGCGCTCGAGCGCGTGCGTCATCATGCGGCGCAGGATGCCGCGGCGACGCTCGGTGGGCCGGACGGTGACCGCGGAGATGGCCTGCGTGTCGACGGACGACCCGTCGCCCCAGCTCAGTGCCTTGCGGAACCACGTGAAGGTGCCGGCGGGCCAGGTCTCGTCGACGGACCCGGGGAAGGGCTTCCGGACGTAGACGCCCAGGAAGGTCTCTTCGTCGGCGATGAAGTGGGACGCCATACGGGCTGCACCTTCGGCGTCCGGATCGGCTTCGTGGAACCCGAGGCCGACGGCCTGCATCCACGATCCGGTCTCGGCGTTCGGTGCCCCCTCGTCATCCGTCCCGGGCGCGAACTCGCGCAGCTCGTAGCGGTCGTCGAATGCCTCGTTGCTCACGCTCACGACCCTATCGGGACCGGGTGACGTCACGGCAAGGTGCGACGGGCCTCCTGCGCGACGACCTCGTCGAGGTCCGCCAGCGACCGCATCTGCTGCAGCGGGCGAGCCATCCGGTGGTTGTCACGGAGCGCAGGCTCGGTGCGCGCGAGGAACGCCCAGTACCCGGCGGTGAAGGGGCACGCGTCGTCGCCGACCCGCTTCGTCGGGTCGAAGCGGCAGCCCCCGCAGTGGTCCGACATCCGGTCGATGTAGCGACCGCCCGACGTGTACGGCTTCGTGGCGACCATGCCGCCGTCGGCGTGCTGGGACATGCCGATGATGTTCGCCGGCATCACCCAGTCGGTGCCGTCGACGAACACGTCGGTGAACCACTCGGTCAGGTGCACCGGGTCGTAGCCGCGCTGCAGTGCCCAGTTGCCGAGCACCATGAGGCGCTGGATGTGGTGCAGCCAGCCGTGGTCGTGCAGGCCCTCGATCGCGGTCCGCACGCAGACGGCGTCGATCACGGACGCGTCGAGCTCCCGCCACCAGTCGGGCAGCCGTCCGTGCGCGCCGAGGGCGTTCTCCGATGCGCCGTAGTCGTCGCCGAACCACCAGTAGAGGTGCCAGACGTAGTCGCGCCACCCAGCGACCTGGCGGACGAAGCCCTCGACGCTGGCGAGCGGGGCGGCCTCGGTGCGGTGCGCTTCGAGGGCGGCGTCGATCGCCTGCCGCGGATCGAGCACCCCGAGGTTCATCGGCACGCTGAGGAGCGAGTGCGCCATCGTCCAGTCGTTCGTCAACGTGGCGTCCTCGAACGGCCCGAAGTCGCCGAGGCGCACCGCGACGAAGTCGTCGAGCGCACGCTGGGCCTCGTCCGCCGTCACCGCGAACCGGCGGGTGTCGTCGCGGCCGACGAACCGGGCGGTGCCGTCCCGCTCCCAGCGGTCCAGGTCGTGCCGCACCTGGTCGTCGATGTCGTCCTCGTCCGGCCACCAGGGCTCGGGCAGCCCGAGGGTCGTCGCGCCCTTCGGCGGCGGCTGGCGGTTCTGGCCGTCGAGGCTGAACTTCCCACCGATCGGCTTGCCGTCGCGCAGCAGCCAGCCCTCACGGCGCCGGACACGCTCGTAGTGGTCCTCCATGCGGAACCGACCCGTGCCCTGCGCCGCCCACTCCGCGAACTCGTCCTCGTCGGTCACAAACCCGCGGCTCGGCAGGACCACGGTTCCCCGGCCCCAGTGCCGGATCTGCGCGCGGAGGGTACGGGACGGCGGATCGATCGCCTCGAGGTCGTCGCGGCCGGTCAACGCCTCGCGGAGGGTGTCCACCTGAACGTGCTCGGCACGGTCACCGAGTTCGTGGACGCGGTGGCGCAGGGCACTCAACCAGAGGTGGGCCTTCGCCCGGTGGACGGGGCGAGCGGTGAAGAACTCGCGTGCCTCGACGACGAGCGCCGGGCCGCCGTCGTCGAACAGGGGCCCGTACTGGCCGGGGAGGACCAGGCGACGACGTTCGGAGGGCATGGGTGGACCGTACCCAGCGAGTGGGGTGGAGCTGTCAGTCAGGGGCGTTCGTCGACGAGGGCGATGAACCGGCTGCCGATGCCCTCGACCTCACGTCGGGTGAGCCCCGCAGTCGGTTCCGGCGCCTGGTACGGCTCGTGGTAGTCGCACATCAGGTAGTCCCACTCCGGCCACCACTTCTTCGGCCGTGCTTCTTCGGCGAACGCGCAGACGACGCACTCGAGGCGAACCCAGACCTTCTTGGCACCCGTGCGGTTCGCTCGGGACTGCACGAGCCACGCGGGCGGATCCTGTTCGATCGCGTCGAGTTCGGCTTCGCTGAGACGCGAGGGGATTCCGTGGTGGGTCGCCATCTCGAGGGTGATGTCAAGTCGAACGGCGGCGTCGCGTCGGGAGAGCATCCGACAAGATTAGGTTCTGTCGGGGCGCAGTGCTCGTCGGAGCGCTCGGTGCCGGTCGGACCGTTCAGTGCCCGTCGAGGGCGTGGCATCCGCCGTCGAGGACCCAGCCCGCCGCCGTGACCTCGGCCGTGCCGTCGCGCTGGACCTCGCCGATCAGGCACCCGGACATCTCGACCTGTGCCTCGAACAGCACCTTCTCGCCGGTCTGCGTCGTCACGATCCAGCGGTTCGGTGCTCCGACGCCGTCGAGGATCTCCTCGACCGCGGGCTGCAGGACCGGGGTCGACTGCGCGGCGAGCTCCCGCTCCACCTGAGCACGTGCGACGTCGAGCGCTGCCGCCGACTCCGCGCTCAGGTCGGTGCGGTCGTGGTGCCGCTTGTTGAGCCCGTACTGCGATGGGCTGTCGGCGCCGGGGCCGGCGCCGTCCCCGGAAGTGGCGTACGTGCCCGCAGCGCCCGTCGGTTCTCCGGTCGTGGCGCCGGCCTGCGTGCTGCTCGTCGACGGGCCGCTCGAGGCCGTGCTGCTCTCGACCGCGCAGCCCGTCAGCACGATCAGCGCGAGCAGCGCCCCGGTCACCGATGCGGTCGTTCTGTGGTCCCCCATGAGCGGCATCCTGACAGAGCGCGGGGGAGAGCACGGGGCTCGACACCGGATCGTGATGCAGGGTGCGGTGACCGAGAACTCCTGTGAGAGCATCACCGGATGCACGACGATGTTGCGAACGACGTGCGGAGCGAACCGTTCCGCTCCGGTGAATCCGTGGTCCTCCGCAGTCTGCACGCGCTCGGTTCGCACGGTCGAGCCGTCGCCTTCGCCGTCGCGGGTCGAGTCCTCGTCGATGACGACGACGTCGCGGTGGTCGCGAGTCCGCTCGGTTCCGCGGTCCGTCGCCGGGCCGGTACCGGCAGCGGACCGAACGCGCGGCTCGTCCTCCCCTCGGACTGGGACGGCTCCTACGTCGAGGACAGCTGGTTCGGAGCGACCGTGGTCCGCGTGCACCCGAAGGGCGCAGCGTGGTCGGTGTGGCGCTGGCACGACGGGACGCAGTGGCTGCCGGACTGGTACGTCAACCTCGAGCTGCCGTGGGTGCGTACCTCCGTCGGCTTCGACAGCCAGGACTGGACCCTCGACGTCATCGCGACCCGAGACGATGCGGGCCGTTGGTCGGTTCGGTACAAGGACGAAGACGAACTCGCGTTCTACACGGACGAGGGCCTGGTCACGGAAGCGGACCGCGCGATGATCGAACGCACCGGCGAGGATGCCGCCGCGGCCGTGCACGCGGGCTCGTTCCCGTTCGAGACCGACTGGTCGCGGTGGGTGCCGGACCCGAACTGGTCCGCCCCGCAGATGCCCGCAGGGTGGGATGCCGTCCGCTAGCTCCGCTCAGTGCGTCTGCGCTGCGAGGTCGGCGTAGGCGGCGGCGTACCAGCTGACGGTCGAGTCACCTGCCGTCGGCCCGATGGTGATCGAGTCGGCCGACGTCACGACGTAGAGGTCTTCGTCGTGGCCGCACTGGACCGAGCGCGCCGCGAGCTCCCTGCCGGTGTCAGCGCCGTCGGCGATGCGACCGCCCCAGACGGCCATGCGGACGGTTCCGTGTCCCTGGCAGGCGACGGACACGCGGACGTGTGCGCGCTCGCCGCCGTCTGCGACGCCCAGGGACAGCCGACTCGACGCGTCGTTGGTCCCGGCACCAGCGCCGAGTTCGCCGGGCTGGTCCGCCCACCGATCCTGGACGTTCTCCATCCAGGCGGAAGCGTCGTCAACCGGCGTCGCACGGCCGGAGCAGGCGGTGAGGGACACCACGATCACGAGCGTCAGCCCGATGACGCTGCTCCATCGGCCGCGGCGAAGGTGGTCGTGCACAGACGAAGCAATCATGTCGATCACAGTGTCGTGCACGCCGGCCGCTCCCGCACCCTCCCGTTCTGGCGTCGTACGCTGGGCGAGTGGTGAGCGCGATCGTCCTCGTGATGGCCGAGTACATGGTCGACGACTCCCCGCTCTGGTTCCGCGGGTCGCGCGAGTGCATCGGGAGCGTTGATGCGGGAGCACTCGGGCTGAGCAGGCCGCTGCGCGACGACCTCCGGGCGTGGAACGACGTCTTCGATTCCCACGGGGAGCCCGACTTCGACTGGCCTTCCGGAGCGGTCCGTGACGCTCATCGCGTCGAAGCGTTCGTGCTCGCGAGCCGTGTGCAACTCGAGCTCGGTGACGATGCTCATGTCTGGTGCGGAGCCGGCGGCGGCATCGACACGGTGGCCGAGGCGGGTACTGCCGTCGTGCTGCCGACTGCACGGCCCGGAACCGATGTCGAGTTCTTGCGTGACGGGGAGCGGGACGTCCGGTCGGCACGCGCCGCGGGTACTGGTGATGGCACCGCGAAGGCGATCGTGCACTGGCGTGCCCTCACCGAACGAGTCGGGACGCCGTTCGGTGACGCCGAGACCCGCGCACTCGGGCTCCGGACGGCAGCGCGCATCCAAGCCGATGTCGGCGTTGGTGCCCAGGTGGTCTTCCTCAGCGGCGCATCGGTGGCGTATCGATCGGACGAGTTCGGCTGAGGCTGACACCCTCCAAGCACACGCTGTTCCGGACAGTCCCTACGGTGGTGGGATGCGTTCTCTCGCCAAGCTCGATGACTGGTCTCCGTCCGACGTCCATGCGGTCTTCGAGCTTGCTGACGCGTACCAGCACGGCCGGGGACCGGTGACGGCGGGGTCGGCAGCCATGTTCTTCCCGCCGACCAGTCTGCGAACCAGGGTGACGTTCGAGCAGGGTGCTTCGCTGATGGGGCTCGGTCCGATCGTGTTCCCGGACACGACGCTCGACAAGCCAGAGGCGCTGGCAGACGTCGCCCGGTACCTCGTCAACTGGGTCGACATCATCGTGGTGCGTCACCGTGACCTCGCCGTCATCGAGGGACTGGTTGCCGCGCATGCGCTGCCTGTCGTGAACGCCATGACCGACGAGAACCACCCGTGCGAGGTCCTCTCCGACCTCTACGCACTGCGGCAGCGTGGGGAGATCTCGTCGCTCCGCTTCCTCTTCGTCGGGGCGGACGGCAACATCGCCAGGGCATGGCAGGAAGCTGCTCGAGTCCTGCGACTCGACCTGGTCCAATGCTGCCCGGCCGGCCTCGCAACGCCGGGCGCTGCATGGACCGACGACCTCGAGACTGCCGTGCGGTCGGCGGACGTGATCCTGACGGACGGCCCCGGAGCGCACGTCGACGCCCTCGAGTCGTACCGGATCACCGCGGCGCTCCTCGACCTCGCGCCGACGGGAGCCCGCTTCGACCCGTGTCCGCCGTTCGTGCGTGGCCGTGAGGTCAGCGCCGATGCCGTGGAACACCCCGCGTTCGTCGGGCACGGGTTCAAGGCCGCACTGCTCCCGGTGCAGCAAGCAGTGATGGCGTTCTGCCTCGGTCTCGGACCGTCGGGCGGCTCCGCCAGCCGTCAGTAGTCGGGGTCCTGGCGGTCCTGGTCCTGCCAGGGGAGCATCCGACCGGCGACCAGCGACAGCACGCCCCCGAACATGAAGACGAGCAGCACCGCCCACCAGGGGTTGCGTCGTTCGCGCGGCTGCTGTCCGTCCATGCCGTCACGATAGCGGGTCAGTCGGTCGCACCCCGGGGCGGTTCGACGAGCAACCCGACGCGGTCGGCCAGGTAGTCGGCGAGCGGGACGGCGGAGCCCGCGGCCGGTGACCAGCGGACGAGCGGCACGTCGTCCTCGACGAAGAGCACACCGGTCGAGCCGACGAGCGTTCCGTCCAACGCGATCGCCGTGGCGCCGTGGTTGACGGTGTCGCCGGCCGCGAAGTGTCCCTTCGCCGCAGCAGCGCGGTAGGCCCGACGGACCTCGGCGGAGACCGACTGGAACTGTGCCCGGCCCGGATCGGTGACCCGGGTTATCGCCCCGGTGGCCCAGACCCGACCGCCGGACTCGAGCGACGACCCGATCAGCAACGCACCGACCCGCCACACACGGCCGAGGGGCCGCATGGTCGCTTCGCGGCGGATGCCGAGCACCGCCTTCGGCTGCGCGTACTCGCCGAGCGCCTCGTCCGGCACCCCGGCGGAACGGAGCCGTCGTGCGGCGTCGTCGAGCAGTTCCCTCGCTCGCTGCACTCCGTCGGTCACGTCCACCGAGCCTAGACCGGGGCCTGCCCCGAGCCCCGGTGCGATGCCCTGCGGCGCCCGTGACCGGCCGTCGCACGTCGCCCGCGCCCGGACGCCCCACGTCGACGGCGCGCGGCCGTGACCGTGCCGATGGTGATCATCACGCCGCCGTACGCCAACAGGACGCCGGCGACGGTCGGGATGAGCCAGCTCCGCGAGCCGTTGACGAGCTGGTTGACGACACCGATCTCGGGGATGCTGTACCAGACGACTCCCCGGATCTGTGCGGCGGTGACGGGGTGCGGGTCGGCCTTCGCGTTGTTGTCGCCCTTGAGGACGAACGTGCGCGCCCCGTTCGACGACGAGGACACCGAGGTCACGCGGTGGCTGATGACGGCCGGCTGGCCGGAGACGATCTGGTAGGTGACGACGTCGCCCACCTCGATGTCGTCGACGGCGGTCGGGCGGACGACGAGCAGGGTGCCCGGGGGCAGCGTCGGCTCCATCGACTGGGTCAGGACCGTCAGCGGCATCGACCCGGTGGCCTTGGGGACGACGACGAGCACGACGGCGAGGGCCGCGACGAGCAGGAGCAGCCCGGTGCTGAGACCGAGGACGACGGCGTGCACGACCGCACGCCCACCGGAGCGCTCCGCACGTTCGGGACGAGCCGCCGCGCGGGTCACGCGCCGCACCGGATCGCCGCGCCGTTGTTCTGCGTGAAGAGCGTGACCGGGCCGCTCCCGGCGACGGTCGAGGTCGGGTTGCCGGCGCTGTCGAGGACCTTGACGGTGACGGTGAGCGTGCCGGAGGTACCCGCGCTCGCCGGGATGTCGCTCGGGGCGATGGTGATGAACGCCGAGTAGTCCTGGGCCTTCTGTCCGACCGGCGTGGTCCCGACGTAGGCGGCGTACCAGGTCTCCTTGGGGCGGCCTGCGGCGTCCCAGGTGACGTCGACGTAGTTGCCGCTGTGGTCGTTGCAGGTCAGCGCTGCTTCCGCTGCGGAGGTGTTCAAGTAGAAGCCTCCCTGCACGACGCCCGACGTCCAACTGCCGCTCGCCACGGTGAGGTTCACGTTCACGTTGGCCGTGGCGGATGCCGGCGCCGAGGACTTGGGCGTGCTGCGGGTGCACCAGATGGCCGAGGCGCCGGCGGCGAGCTTGGACGTCATGCTCGGCAGTGACGCCCAGGTGCCGGTGACCGAGCCGCTGCCGACCGCGGTGTTCGTCGTGCACGCCGCGGTCGTGGCGACGGGCCACGCGACGACGGTGACCGCCTGCGCGAGCGCCGTCGAGCTGCCGGAGACGACGGACACGGTGGTCGTCGCGGTGCCGGCGATGGAGCCCGAGTTGGTGAGCGTGATCGGCTTCGTGAGGGACGTCACCGTGGACGAGAAGGTGGTGGTCAGCGCGCTCGTGCCGGCGATCGACGCGGAGACCTTGCCGATCGTGACGCTCGAGGCCGTGGTGCTGGACGCACTCCACAGTGCCCAGGCGGCGCTCGACCCACCGCCGACGAACACGGCGGTGAGCAGCACGGCGACGACGAGCCGGAGACGGCGGTTCATGCGGAGACCTGCGTTCCGGTGACGGTGAGGGTGAAGTCGGTGACGGCACCGGACACGCTCTGCGGCGCGTCGGCGTCGAGGACCAGCTCGACACAGCCGACGGTGCTCGCACCGGGCTGGAGCGTGAACGAACCGCTCCCGGTGTCGAAGGCGGCGAGACGGCCGCTCGCGCCGGACAGCCCGGTGGTGCAGGCCGCAGCCGATGACACGTTGGTCAGACGGAGCGTCAGCTCGCCGAGGACGGCCGCCGACGACGCGTTCGTCGCGTAGGCGACGTTCATGGACGTCGTGGCGACGCGCATCGAGAGCGGGATCGAGCCGGTGTTCTTCACGGCGAAGGTGCCGGTGACCCCGGTGCCCGGTCCGAGGACGGTCGTGTTCATCGTCGACAGGGTGCCGACGGTGATCGTCGCGGTCGCGGACTTCACGGTGGTGGCCGCGGTGCTGGCGGTGCCGTTCCAGAGGGCGTAGGTCCCGCCGACGCCGAGGAGCGCCGTGGCGACGGCGACGACCAGGGCGAGCGCGACGGGCGGGATCCACCGGTGGCGTCGTGCCGCGCGGTGGCGGCCCGTCGTCCTCGGTGTCCCGGTCATGTGCGTCCCCTGGTGCTCGTGAGCCTCTGCTGGTGCGGGCCACAAGGGCCCAGGCGGGCCACAAGGGCCCAGACGGGCCACAAGGGCCCAGCACGGACCACGACCGGCGGATCAGGGGCCGGTCGTGGCCCGCGTCAGTGCGATCGGTGGATCAGGAACCGATCGCGGTCTGGGTGAGCGTGAAGGCCAGGGCGCCGACGTTGATCGACCCGTTCTGCCCGGTCGTCGCCGAGGACGGCAGCGTGATCGTGAAGACGACCTTGACGGTCGAGGTCGACGCCGACGGCGAGACGACGAAGGTGTTCGCGTTCGACGTGGACTGCACGACGGTGGCGCTCGAGGACGTCACGGCGAGGGTCTTCTGCGTCGCGGCGAGGAGTGCGGAGTCACCGGTGATCGACTGGCTGGCGTAGGTCAGGTTCGCCTTGAGGTCCTGGCCGGTCGCACCGATGTTCAGCGTCTGCGTGAACTGGAACGTGTTGCCCGGCACCATCAGGGCGGTGGTGGGGTTGATCGCGGTCGAGCGGCCGTTCGTGATGTCCGTCCAGGCGCCGTCGTTGTTCGCGCTGAGGGTCAGCGTGCCGGAGCTCACCGAGGATGCGGCGCTGGAGGCACTGGCGTTCCAGAGGGCGAAGGTGCCTGCTCCACCGAGGAGGAGGGCGATGCCGGCTGCGCCGGCGATGGCACCGGTGACGATCTTGTGCATGGTGGCGGGTCCGTTCTGTGCGTTCAGGGCGCACTGGATTCCACCGGCTCGTGATTCGGGTCGTCGTGCCGGTGGGACGGTGTCATCGACCTCGCGGGTGAGGGGTCGCGGCTGACCTTTGCCGAGAGCGGTCGCCGGGCTCCGGAGCGCAGATCTGCTGCTCGGGCGGGCTGGACTCGCTCTGGTGACGACGGTACTCGTCCCCCAAAGTGCGGACAAGTGGGAACATGATTTCGCATGGACCCAAAACGGGGGTGATTTTTGTCCACCCTGTGGTGGACATGTTTGTACCCCGATCACCACCGGAATGCCGGACATCCCCCGACCGTTGCACCGACCGGAAACGAGGAGGGCCCATGGGCATCGTGCGCTGGCTGTTCGACGCGCAGATCGTCATCGGCGACCAGACGGTGCTCTGGCGCGAGGTGATCGGCAACGTCTTCGGGCTGCTCAGTGCGCTTGGCGGGATGCGCCGCAAGGTCTGGGCCTGGCCCGTCGGGCTGGTCGGCAACGCGCTCCTGTTCACCGTCTTCATGGGCGCACTGTTCGACACCCCGAACCCCGTCAACCTGCTCGGCCAGGCCGGCCGCCAGGTGATGTTCATCATCGTGAGCATCTACGGCTGGTACCGCTGGACCCACCGCCCCGACGACACGTCCACCGTGATCGAACCGCACTGGGCATCGTGGCGGACCCGCGTCCTGCTGGTCGTCGGCATGGTCGGTGGGACCGCCCTGCTCACGCCGGTGTTCCGCGCCCTCGGGTCGTACGAGCCGGTGTGGAGTGACGCGTGGATCTTCGTCGGCTCGCTGCTCGCCACCTACGGCATGGCGAAGGGCTGGGTCGAGTTCTGGCTCATCTGGGTCGCGGTCGACCTGGTCGGTGTCCCGCTCCTGTTCTCGGCCGGGTACTACGCGTCGGGTCTCATGTACGTCTTCTACGGCGTCTTCACGCTGACCGGGTTCTTCGTCTGGGCGAAGCAGCGGGTGAAGCCCCCGGCAGCCCCCGTCACCGTCGGCTGACGAGTCGGCTGACGACCCGGCTGAACGGCCCGCCCACGCCGAGCCGGTCCACGCCGACCCGGCGTGGATGTGACGGCCCCCGGTCTGGGACGAGACAATGGGGTACCGCACACGATGGGATGGTCGGATGGAACCCCTGCACGGCGAACGCGTCGAGGACGATGAGTCCCTCGCCGAGCGCACCGTCCGCGGAGCGATCCGCGCCTACCGGCTGCACTCCTTCGACGCGGTCGACGCCTCGGTGGTGGCCGAGGTCGCGGGCATCCCGCTCGAGACCGTGGAGCGGTTGTTCCCCGCGTGGGAAGCCCTGTTGCTGGTGACGTACGACCGGTGGACGCAGCTGCGTGGCACCCGTCGGAAGACCCCGCCGGCGTGCACGATCGACCACGTCCGGCTGACCTTGGCCGAGGACGTCGCCGACCCGGGGCTCGTCCGCGTCCTCGCGGGCGTGATCACGGTCGCGAGTTCCGAGTCCGGCTTCGCCGAGCTGTTCCGCAAGCGCTTCGACGAGTACGTCGAGCAGCTCAGCAACGGTCTGCAGCGCGACTTCGACAACGGTGCCGAGGAGTCGGCGATCCCGTCCTACCAGGCGGCCACGCAGCTGCTCGCGGTGTACGAGGGGCTGCAGATCCAGATGCTCGTCCGGCCGCACATCGACGTCATGGTGGAGTTCGACCGGTCGGTCCGGACGCTCCGCCAGGGCTGGAAGCAGCACGAGCTGCCGTCGTGGGACCTCGACGCCGACGTCCCCGAGCGCGAGACGCCGCAGCGCCAGCGATCGGCGGAGCGCCAGCAGACCGCACGCGAACCCGAGCGGGAACCCCAGAGCCGTCCCTAGCGGGAGACCGACCGCCGCCGCCACGACACGATCTGTCGCAGCGTCACCTTCGACCCGTACTGCGCGACCGAGTGCCGGAACAGGTACTCGGCGAACCAGAGCAGCAGCCCGGCGGCGACGAACACCTCGACGATGCAGACCACCGACTCGACGACGCTCAGCGAGCCGACGGCGTTCCGCACCATGGCGGTGACGGGCGTGAACGTCGGGAAGTACGTGAAGAACGCGGCGACGGGCGACGTCGGGGTGGTCATCACGAAGAACGCCGCGTAGAGCGGGATGATCAGGGCGAAGATCGCCGCCGACTGCAGTGCCGAGGCGTCCTTGATCGACGGCACGGCGGCACCGACGGCGACGAACAGTCCGGACGCCAGCAGCACGCCGCCGACGAGCAGCAGCGCGCCGACGAGCATGCGCCACGGGTCGATCGTCAGCCCGCCGAGCTGCGAGGCGACGAGTGGCAGGACGGCGAGCATCCCGACCAGCCCCGGGATGACGAACACCCCGACCTGCACGAACCCGACGAGCAGCATCGCGATCACCTTGCCGCGGATCAGGTCGCCGGCGGTGACGGCGGTCAGGATCATCTCGGAGATGCGGTTCTCCTTCTCCTCGACCACGACGGTCACCATGCGTGCCGCGAGCAGGATGACGAGTCCGAAGAAGGCGGCGACGTACAGGAACGGCGGAACGATCGACAGCCATCCCGGCGCGACCTGCCCGTCGGCGTAGGTCGTGACGTCGGTGGCCGGTGGGGAACGCAGGAGCTCGACGGTCTCGGGGTCGTCGACGGTCGCGGCGACGCTCTGCTCGAGCACCCGTTCGGCGAGCGACGAGTAGCCACCGTTCGCGAACAGGCCGCGGTCGGCGGCATCGACGGTGATCGGCGAGGTCGAGGGGGAGGACGGGAACGAGATGAAGGCGTCGAGGTCCCCGGAACGCACGGCGGCGCGGTCGGCGTCGGCGTCGGTGGACGGCGACCCGCCCCACTTCGCCGCGACGGACTCGGACACCAGCCCGGAGTGGTCGACGTAGCGGAACGGGGTCTTCGTGGCCGACGAGCCCGAGACGACCGAGTCGGTGCCGGCTGCCTGTCCGATGCCGACGAGCAGGGACACGATGACGATGACGACCGGCAGTGCGAGGGTGCCGATCCAGAACGCGGGCTTCTTGACCGCGCGGACGAACTCGAACCGGACGACGGTGCCGAGGCGGCTCACGCTGCTGCCCCCGCGGCGGCGAGCGCGTCGTGGCCGTAGACCTGCACGAAGATCTCGTCGAGCGGGATCCGACGCATCTCGAACGCGGTGACGCGGACACCGTCCGCCACGAGCGCCGCGAGGATGTCGGCACCGTCCGGTGCTGCGGCGGACGTCGGCACGAGGTAGGCGACGTGCCCCTCGTGCCGCGCGAGCTTGTACAGCGGCGAGCGGGGGACCGGCCCGTCGAGGCCGACCCGGGCGACGGCACCGCCGAAGGCATCCTGCACGTCGGGGATCGACCCGTAGGCGGCGGCGGTGCCGTCCTTGAGCAGCAGGATCCGGTCGCAGAGCCGCTCGACCTCGTCCATGTGGTGGGTCACGAGGATGACGGTCGCGCCGTCGGCCTTCCGTTCGTCGACCAGGTCGAGCAGCAGCCGTCGGTTCACGGGGTCGAGGCCCTTCGTCGGTTCGTCGAGGATGAGCAGCCGCGGCCGGTCCATGATCGTGATGCCGAGCTGCACCTTCTGCTGCTGCCCGCCGGAGAGCTTGTCGACGCGGAGCTTGGCGCGATCGGCCAGACCAACGCGTGCCAGGTAGTCCATGCTCCAGGCCGTCGCCTCGGGGCCGCGCAGCCCGCGGAGCCGTCCGAAGTAGGACATCACGTCGATGACGGATTCCTTGCGGTAGAGCCCGCGCTCTTCCGGCAGGTACCCGATGCCACCGGTGGCGGGCCGGTAGGGCTGGCCGTCGATGGTCAGGGTGCCCGCGGTCGGGGTGGTGATGCCGAGCAGGGCGCGGATCGTCGTGGTCTTGCCGGAGCCGTTGCTGCCGAGCAGGCCGAACGTCTCGCCGGCGGCGACGTCGAACGACAGTCCGTCGACCACGTTCCGGTCCCCGAACCGCATGACGAAGTCCTGCACGCTGATCGTCGCCCCGCTCATGCGGCGACCCTACCGGCAGCGGCTGACGTCTCGGGTGCCGGTCGCGGCCCGAGATGGTGACCCCACGGCGGACGGGAGGCCCGGTGCCTGCCTGCACCGCGCCTCCCGTCCGTCACCTGGTCGCGTCCACGACGCGCACCCTGCGTCAGGAACGCAACCAGGCCGTCCCCACGCCCGTGAGGGCACCGTCTGCCACCGGTGCCGAGGCGAGCAGCAGCTCGCCGGCGGGGAGTTCGTAGGGCTCGTCACCGAACACCGTCACGCTCGTCCACCCGTTCGGGCGTCGGAACGCGAGCACGTCGTCGCGGCCGGTCTCGAGCCACTCCAGGTGCTCCTCGGACTGCAGCTGGCCGCGCAGCCCGAGGGCCTTCCGGTACAGGTTCAGGGTCGAGTCGGGGTCGGTGTCCTCGGCCTCGACGCTGGCGTCCGCGAACCACGCCGGCTGCGGCAGGTGCGCGGAGCCGGAGCCGAAGCCGAACGACGGGCCGGACCGGGTCCACGGGATCGGGACACGGCAGCCGTCGCGGCCGACGTCGACGCCCGGGTTCCGGAAGAACGCGGGGTCCTGGCGGTCGGCGTCGGGGATGTCGCCGACCTCGTGCAGACCGAGCTCCTCGCCCTGATACAGGTAGGCGGAGCCGGGCAGTGCGAGCTCGAGCAGGGTCGCGGCCTGCGCGCGGCGCAGCCCGAGCGAGCGGTCCAGCGCGTCCTGCGACCCACCGGCGAGCAGCCACTTGCCGCCCTGCTTGTCGGGGGAGCCGTTCCGCGCCGGCAGCGCGTAGCGGGTGGCGTGCCGGACGACGTCGTGGTTCGAGAACACCCACGTGGTCGACGAGCCGGACTGCTCGGCCAGACCGAGGTTGAACTCGATGATCTCCCTGAACGAACCGGCGTCGAAGTCGGCCTCGAGCAGGTCGAAGTTGAACGCCTGCCCCAGACCGTCGGCACTGGCGTACCGGGCGCGGCGGTCGGCGGCGACCCAGGCCTCGGCGACCGCGGTGCGTGCCGGGGTGTACTCGTTGAACACGGTCCGCCACTCGGCGTAGATCTCGTGCACGTCGTCGCGGTCCCACAGCGGGTGCGAGCCGTCCTTCGGGATCTCGGCGAGCTCCGCCCAGGTCGGCAGGGCTCCGGACGGCAGGTCCTTCGCGAGCCCGTGGGCGACGTCGATGCGGAAGCCGTCGACGCCACGGTCCGACCAGAAGCGCAGGGTGTGCAGGAAGTCGTCGCGGACCTCGCGGTTCGCCCAGTTCAGGTCGGGCTGCTCCTTGGCGAAGGAGTGCAGGTACCACTGGCCGTCGCCGACCGCGGTCCACGCCGGGCCGCCGAAGATCGAGATCCAGTCGGCCGGAGCCTGTTCGCCGGACGGCCCGGTGCCGTCGCGGAAGACGTAGCGGTCGCGGGCGGGGGAGCCCTTCGGAGCGGCGAGCGCCTCGCGGAACCACTCGTGCCGGTCGCTCGTGTGGTTCGGCACCACGTCGACGATCACCCGGATGCCGGCGGCGTGCAGCGCCTCGACCATCCGGTCGAAGTCGTCGAGCGTGCCGAGCTTCGGGTCGACGTCGCGGTAGTCGTCGACGTCGTAGCCGCCGTCGGCGAGGGCGGACGGGTAGAACGGGCTGAGCCAGACGGCCTCGACACCGAGCGACGCCAGGTACGGCACGCGCTCGGTGATGCCGGGCAGGTCGCCGATGCCGTCGCCGTTCGCGTCCGCGAAGGAGCGGGGGTAGATCTGGTAGACGCTCGCCTGGCGCCACCAGGTCTCGTCGGCGCTGGTGGTGGCGGGCTGGGCGAGGGTGTCGGTCACGACGGGCCTTTCGTGGTTCGTGGCGGTGTCGGTCGGTTCGGTCGTACCGGCCGGGTCGGTCGTCGTGCTCACTTGATGGCGCCCTGGGTCACACCGGCCATCACCCATCGCTGCGTGACGAGGTAGACGATGATCGCCGGGGCCATCGCCATCAGGTACGAGGCGAACGAGACGTTGTAGTTGTTGCTGAACTGGGTCTGGAACATCTGCTGCAGCACCGGCAGGGTCTGCAACGCCGGGTCCGAGGTGATCAGCGACGGCATCACGAAGTCGTTCCACGACGCCAGGAACGCGAAGATGCCGACGGTGGCGCTCATCGGTGCCAGCAGCGGGAACACGAGCCGCCAGAACACCTGGCCGGTGCTCGCGCCGTCGATGCGGGCGCTCTCCTCGAGCTCGGCCGGGATCGACCGCAGGAACGCGGTGAAGAGCAGCACGCTGAACGACAGCTGGAACATGACGTGCAGCAGCGCGACGCCGAACGGGTTGTCCAGGTGCGCGAGGCCGGTGAGCTTCACCTGCGACAGCGCGAGCACCGGGAACGGCAGGAACATGGCGGCGAGCAGGTAGAAGAACGACCAGCGGAACAGCCGGCGGTCCCAGTTCCGGGCGATCGCGAACGCCGTGAACGATGCGAGCAGGATCGTGCCGACGACGGTGATCGCGGCGACGAGCACCGAGACGCCGAACGCCCGCGGGAAGTCGGTGAGCTCCCACGCCTGCACGAAGCCGTCGACGCTGAACGGTGCCGGCAGCGAGAACGCGTTGCCGTCGACGGCCTGGCCGGTCGTCTTGAACGCCATCGTCAGGGTGACGTAGAGCGGTACCAGGATCGAGAGCGCGCAGAGCACGAGGACGACGGTGACGGGCCAGTTGGCGTTGCCGCCGCGGCGGCCGGCGGTCCGGTCGGCGTCGACCGATCTGATGCTGCCCGTCTTCGTCGTCCCCGGACGGAGGGGTGTCTGGATGGTCATCAGAGCGCTGCCTTCCCGCGGGTCGCCCGCAGCTGGATCACGGCGATGACGACCGCGATGATGAAGAAGATCGTGGCGTTGGCCATCTGGTAGGCGTAGTCGCCGCCGTTGAAGCCCTTGAAGATCGACATCGCGACGCTCGTGGTCGAGGTGCCGGGGCCACCGTCGGTCAGGCCGACGATGATGTCGTACGAGTTCAGGAAGTTCTTGAACCCGATCACCAGGTTGATCAGGATGTAGCCGGCCGTCAGCGGTGCGGTGATCGAGATCAGCTGCCGCCACGCGCTCGCGCCGTCGAGGGCAGCTGCCTCGTAGACCTCGCCGGGGATGGACAGCACCCCGGCGATGTAGATGAGGAGCGTCGACGGGATCGCCTGCCACGCGGTGACGATCACGATGGCGACCCACGCCAGGTCGGGGTTCGCCAGGATGCTCTGCTCGAGCGGACCGAAGCCGATCGCACTGGCCAGGGCCGGCAGGCTGTTCGCGAACAGGAACGAGAACACGTACGCGATGACGATGCCCGAGATGACCATCGGCAGCACGAACACCGCGCGGAGGGCGATCTTGCCGCGGATCTTCGACGTCAGCGCGATGGCGAGCAGGAACGCGATCGCGTTGACGACGATCACGGTGACGAGCGAGAACCCGAGGGTGAACAGGTACGCCTGCAGGATCGCGGGGTCGGAGAACACCGCGACGTAGTTCGTGAGCCCGATGAAGCGGAACTCACCGAAGCCGACGGAGTTCGTGAAGCTGAGCACGATGCCCATCACGGCCGGCAGCGTGATGGCGAGCGTGAAGAGCAGCAGGGTGGGGAGCAGGAAGGCGAGGAAGAGCGGTTCGATCCGCTTCCGCTTGTGGGTGACGGACGGGAGGCCCGGGGCGGCTCCGCCACGTCGGCGGCGGTCCGCCGTCGTGATGGCTTCGGTGGTCGTGGTTGCCATGGGACGTCTCCTTACGCGGCCGTGCGGAGCGCGAGACGCGCCCAGTCGGCGTCGAGGGTGCGGAGCTGGCGCTGCGGATCGCCTCCGAAGGCGATCGACTGCGCGTAGTTCGCGACCGGGATCTCGGCGGGGATGAGCTGCGACGCACCGAGGTAGAAGGCGGCGTCGTCGTAGTACGACTGCATGCCGGTCAGCGCCGGGTTCGACGCCGGGGGAGCGTCCTTCCGGACACCGAAGCCGTTGTTGTCGGCGTTGTACTTGTCGTTGACCTTCGACTGCATCAGGAACGTCAGGAACTCGCGGGCGGCCTCCTGCTTGCGGGACGCCTCCGGGATCCAGAGCGCCAGGTCGACGTTCACCCGCACCTTGTTGTCCGCGGCGTGGTCGGTGACGGGCAGCGGGAACGTGCCGAGGTCCATGTCCTTGTTCGTCTTGGCGATCTCGCCGAGCGCCCACGGCCCCTGCAGGTACATCGCGGCCTTGCCCTGTGCGAACGCGAGGTTGCCGTCGCCGTAGCCGCGGCTGGCGGCACCGTCCTGGTGCCATGCGCGCAGCTGGGTCATGCGCTCCATCGGCGTCCGGAGGTCCTTCTCGAACGACACCGACGAGTCCTTGCCGACGCTCGTGCCCTCGCGTCGCAGTGCGTCGAACGTCTTCGGGGTGTCGATCGCACCGCCGACCGTGTAGTCGAACATGCCCTGCGCGATCGTCCAGTTGTCCTTGAACGTCCCGTAGATCGGGGCGATGCCGGCCTGCTGCAGCCGCCCGCAGAGATCGGCGAACTCGCTCCAGGTGGTGGGCACCTCGAGTCCCTGCTCGGCGAACAGCGCCTTGTTGTAGATCACCGAGGCGGCGGTCACCGAGTACGGCAGCGCGCTCTTGCGACCCGGGTAGTCGGCGGTCTGCTGCATGAGCGGCCACAGGTCCGGGTTGATCGTGTCGGCCTGCGGCAGGTCGGAGAGGTCCGTCAGGGCTCCGTGCTCGACGAACGGCACGACCGAGAAGTTGTAGTTCCAGCAGCCGAGGTCCGGCGGTCGGTTCCGGACGAAGTTCGCGGACATGCTCGAGGTCGAGTCGCGGACGACCCGCACCTTCGACTGGCTGTCGTGGAACTGCGCGATGACGCCGTCGAAGTACCCGATGACCTCGGGCTTCGAGACGTAGAACGTGATGGTCTCCGGCTTGGCGCTCGAGGACCCGATCGGGGCGCACCCGGCGAGCGCGAGGCCCGCCCCGATGCCGCCGGCTCCGAGCAGGAACGAGCGTCGGCTCACCGATGCCGCAGTCCTGGTCGTGGCGTGTGGTTGCACGTCGTCTCCGTCCGTCCGGACCCGGCAGCCCTGCCGTTCCGTCCTGCGATCGGCTCCGATGCCGACCGCGAGACTAAATCTAGCGACAAAATCTAATTACGCAAGGAACTCGTTGCGCGATAAGGTCACGGCATGCCGCCACCCCGTCGAACGAGCGCCGAGACACTGCTCGCGCACGCCTTCGACGCTGGCGCCTTCACCGCGACCGAAGCCATCGACGCCACCGGCCTGACCCGCTCGACCGTGCTGGCCGCGTGCGAGGAACTCGTCCGGCTCGGCTGGCTCCACGAGCTCGACGACGCCCGTGCCGCCGGGGAGTACCGGATCGGCCGGCCCGCCCGTCGCTACGAACTCGACACCGCCGCCGGGGTCGTCGTCGGCGTGGACGCCGGACAGCACCGGGTCACCGCCATCGTCGCCGACCTGCGCGGCACCGTGCTCGGTCGCGCCGAGGGGGCGCTCGGTGAGTCGGGACTCGAGGTCCCCGTCCGGCTCGCAGTCCTCGCCGACACCGTGGACGACGCGCTCGCCGCCGCCGGAGCCGGCCGCTCCCGCGTCCTGGTCACCGTCGTCGGCATCCCCGCGCCGGTCGACGCCGGCGGGGCATCGCCGGACGACGGCGGCTTCTGGGACCGGATGAACCCGGGCTTCGCCGGCGCCGTCCCGCACGGCCGCGTCGTCGTCGAGAACGACGCGAACCTCGCCGCGCTCGCCGAGCGGCCGTCCTCGGGGGACGCCTCGTTCGCCGCACTGCTCTCCGGCGAGCGGTTCGGCAGCGGCCTCGTGGTCGACGGTGTGCTGCTCCGCGGTGCCCACGGCGGCGCGGGGGAGATGCGTGTGCTCGACATCGTCCAGGGCGTCGGGTCGTCGGACGGCATCGGCGCGACGGCGCGGACGCTGGTCGCCGAGGCCGTCGCTGCGGGCGAGGTCCGGCCGGGCAGTCCGCTCGCGGTGGACGCCGGTGCCTCCGCCGTGTTCCGCGCGGCGCAGGACGGCGACACCGTGGCGTTGGCGATCGTCGACCGCCTCGGCGACCGACTGGCCCGCGTCTGCGTCCTGCTCGCCAGCCTGCTCGACATCGACCGCGTGGTGGTCGCCGGTGCGATCGCCCAGCCGGCGGTCGCCGTCATCGACCGTGCCCGCGCGCTGCTCGACGGCTGGCACTTCGACCCCGTGCCCGACCTGGTGGCGTCGACGCTCGGCGGCGACGTCGTCGTCATCGGGGCCGTCGCCCACGCGGTGGACGCGGTCCGTGCCGACCCGCTGTCGTTCCCCCTGGGCGGTACCGACCGGCTCAGTGTCGACGATCGAGCGGCAGTTCCCGCTCCCGATCCCAGTCCTCGGTCCACCCGAGCCGGTCGAACAGCGCATCCAGCAGCATCGCGGTGAACCCCCACACCAGGTGGTCGTCGTGGTGGTCGTCGTCGTCGTGGTCGCCGTGCTCCGCATCGACGGTGAAGCCCGGCCCGCGCCACTCCTGACCACCGCGTCGGATCACCGTGACCCCGCGGTTCGCCGGGTCGAGCAGGTCCGCCACGGGGACCCGGAACACCGCGGCCGACTCGCGCTCGTCGACGACCCGGATCGGAGACGGCTCGCGCCACCACCCCAGCACCGGGCGCACCAGGTGGTTCGAGAACGCCAGCGGCACCGCGGGCAGCGTGCCGAGGACCTCGACGCCCGTCGGGTCGAGCCCGGTCTCCTCGTGTGCTTCGCGGAGGGCTGCGGCGACGGCGTCGGCATCGCCCCGGTCGATCCGTCCGCCGGGGAACGCGACCTCGCCCGGGTGCGCGCGCAGGGTCGTGGCGCGCGCGAGCAGCAGGACGTCCAGGTCGCGCGGGACGTCGGCGGCGACGGCCGGGCGGTCGCTCGGGGCGCGGTCGAGCGTGCCGAAGAGCATCAGGACGGCGGCGTGCCGCGGGGTGGACGAACCGGTGAGTTCGCCCGCCACGGGCCCGGCATCCGCCCACCCGTTCGCTGCGACGGTCGCGAGTGCCGCCCGTGCTCGCCCCTCGTCGCCCATCACCCGCCCACCCTAGGCGCGCGGCGCTGGTGGCCGTGCGCCGTGCTTCGTGCTTCGTGCGTCCGCGCCGTGCTTCGTGAGCAGAAATGGTCGGGTCGGGAATCGGCACTCGACCATTCCTGCTCACGAAGTCGCCGGAGGTGCCCGAACGCAGTCAGCCGGACCGGCCCGCGCGCCAGTACCCGGTGAAGGCGATCCGCTCCTTCGGGATGCCCGCGCCGACCCAGTGCCGTCGTGCTCCGCCGGCGAGGGACTGCTCGCCGGCGACCCAGGCAGCGTGGTCGGGGCTCACCGACGATCGGGTGACCGCGTCGAGCGCCGCGGCTCCGGGACGTCGACCGGGTTCGCGGGTGATCCACGTCACGTCGATGCCGGTCGGCGCATCGATGGTCCGCACGTCGGCGTCCGTCGGGACCTCGAGGATCGCGGTGCCCTTGGTCGAACGGGGGAGCGACTCGAGGATCCCGGCTGCAGCGGGCAGGGCGCTCTCGTCCGCGACGATCACGATCGGACGACCGAGGGCGTCCCGGTCGAAGCCGATGCCCTCGTCGATGAGCCCGGCCACGTCGCCGGGCTGTGCGCCGAGTGCCCACCCAGCCGCGGTCGGCCCGGTCGGTGCGTGGTCGTCGCCACTGCCGTGCACCACGAAGTCGACGTCGAGCTCGTCGCCCTGGTGCAGTCGGCGGAGGCTCCGCACGGTGTAGCTGCGGAGGATCGGTCGGCTCGCCTTCGCCACCGTCAGGAACTTCAGGTAGCTCACCGTGTCGAGCTTCTGCGGGGCCCGCGCGAGGTCACCGCCGTCCACCGGCAGGAACAGACGGAACCACTGGTCGTAGCCCATGTGGGTGAATCGGCTCAGGTCGTCGCCGCCGAACACCACGCGGACGAAGGACGGCGAGATCCGTTCGGTCCGCACGACGCGCAGGGTGAGGAGCTCGATGCGTTCCGGCTTCGTGCGGGTCGCCTGCATGTTCGTCCGTGCCATGTAGGTAAGGCTAACCTAACTAAACCTTCGGTGGGATGGTTCAGTCGACTCCCGGGAGTCGTCGGCATGGTGGAGGAACCGAGGAGCACTCGAACATTCGATGAGGAGACACCGTGGACCGCTTCCGAAGGCTGCCGCTGCCGGCGCTGCTGCCCATCCTGTTCGTGCTGGTCGGCGGACTGTACTTCGCCATCGGTCTGATTTCGAACCCCGACGGTGCCGGTCTGGCCGCCCGCGCGATCGGATCGCTCTTCTCCGCCGTCTTGATGACGGTGTTCTTCGGCTTCCTCATCGCCTACCGTCGCCGCCGAGCGGGTGGCACCGAGGGTGCTGCCGCGATCCAGCGAGCGGTGCGCTCCGGAGACCTGCCGGACGACGTCGACCACGTCGTGTGGACCCGCGAGCTCGAGTCGACCCGCAAGCGGTACCGGAACAACCGGGTCATCGTCCCGATCATGGTCGTCGTCTTCGCGGCCTTCTCGGTCTGGGCAGCTCTGACGGTCAGTCCGTTCTGGTGGGCGATCCTGGTGCTGTTCGTGGGGATGTGCGCGTACTCCGTCTGGGAGACCCGACGGGCACTGCGGAACATCGACCACCTGCTGACCACCCTGCGCGGAACCTGGACCGTGCGCTGACGTCGCGAGCCTGATCCAGTGAGCAGAAGACGTCGGGTCCCTGGTGGGGACCCGACGTCTTCTGCTCACTCAGTGGGCCGAACGCTCACTCCGTGGTGGAGACCCAATCGATGAGCAGGTTGCCCTGGTCGCCCCAGTTGCCGACCTGGAACATGAAGCGGTGCGGGGTCGTCGGTACGTCGTGGGTGATCGTGTCGAGGACCTTGCCGTCGACGCTGTAGGTGACCGACTCTCCGGGCACCCAGTCCACCGTGTAGGTGTGCCAGTCGCGCCACGAGACGCCGGTGCCGATCTGGACGCGGTCGGCTTCCTTGCCCGGGGTCATCGAGTGGTGGAAGGCCGAGGGGCTGTCCTCGAAGTTGCCCTCGGGGAAGTCGATCTCGCCGTCGGACCAGGTGCCCGACGTCGGCCACAGCATGAACGCCGCGCCGTTGCCGTCTCCACCGGTCGCCTTGGCGCGGACGGAGAACGAGCCGCCGACGTGGTCCCATGCTCCGGCGGAGGAGCCGAACGTGCCGGCCGCCCCCGCTCCGGTGCCGAGGGCGACGTCCATCACGCCGTCGTGCACCGAGACGGTCTTGCTCGGTGCGTAGATGCCGGAGGTGCCGTCGGGGTAGGGCTGCCACGACTCCGGGTAGAGCCGTGAGACGAGGCCGGTGACGGCGTCGGTGGTGAAGTCCTCGACGAACGAGGCGGCTGGCGCAGCGGAGGTGTCGGCGACCTCGTTCTGCGGTTCGGCCGCGTCGTCGGCGTCCGGCTCCGCGGCTTCGGCGTCGTCGGTGGGCGCAGCCGCCTCGGGTTCTGCGGTCGGGGTGGTGTCCTCGATCGGCGCGGCCTCGGCGGTCGGCGCGGGCGTCTCCGTCGGCGTCGTGTCCGACTCCTCGTCGTCGGACGGGGCCGGGGTCGCAGTGTCCGAGGGGGTGGGCGTGGGGGTCACCGGGGCGTGCTGCCCGTGGCGGTGTCCGCCCCAGCCCCACCAGCTGTCAGCGGAGGCGGCGGAGGCGGTGGGGACTCCGAGTGCCAGGCAACCGGCGGTCGCTGCCGCCAGGATCGCGCGACGGCGGCTCATCGGGTGTGCCGTTCGGTGGTGGAGGTGATGGGCGTGGTGGTCGCGGGGGTCGTGCCGCGCGTGGGCGTGCACGTGCTTCGGGTCGAGATGTCGGGCTCCTCGGGGTGCTCGGGCGCAGGATGCGGGGAGGGGACGGCGCGCCAGGGGGCAGGATGCCGAGGGGTTCGGTGACGCGTCCACGGACATCTTGCATCATTTGTGCCCCGTTCGGGGGTAATCGCCCGAATCGGCACTCGAACGCGCGGTGAACGGCGGGCAGCCCGCTGCCCGCAGCCTCAGCCGCGCGGTACCGGCTGCAACCGCTGCAGCTGCGTCACGTGCCCGGGCTCGAGCTCGTCGAGCGACGTGACCCCGAGCAGCCGCATCGTGCGCTCGATCTGCTCCGACAGGATCTGGATCATCCGGTCGACACCGGCCTCGCCGCCCGCCATCAGCCCGTACAGGTACGCCCGGCCGACCATCGTGAACTTCGCACCGAGCGCCACGGCGGCGACGATGTCCGCGCCCGACATGATGCCGGTGTCGAGGTGCACCTCGGTGTCCATGCCGACCTCCTTGACCACGGAGGGCAGCAGGTGGAACGGCACGGGTGCGCGGTCGAGCTGGCGTCCGCCGTGGTTCGACAGCGTGATCCCGTCGACGCCCATGTCCGCCAGGCGACGCGCATCGGCCAGGGACTGCACGCCCTTCACGACGACCTTGCCCTTCCACTGGTCGCGGATCCACGCGAGGTCCTCGTAGGTGACGGTCGGGTCGAACATGTGGTCGAGGAGCTCCCCGACGGTGCCGGACCACCGGTCGAGCGACGCGAACGCCAGCGGTTCGGTGGTCAGGAAGTCGAACCACCACCACGGCCGCGGGATGGCGTTCAGCACGGTCCGGGCGCTGAGCTGCGGCGGGATCGAGAAGCCGTTGCGCTTGTCCCGCAGACGCGCGCCGGCGACGGGCACGTCCACGGTGACGAGCAGCGTGTCGAACCCGGCCTTCTCGGCGCGGGAGACCAGCGCCATCGACTTCTCGCGGTCCTTCCACATGTACAGCTGGAACCAGTTGCGGCCGTTCGGGTTGGCGTCGCGGACGTCCTCGATGGCCGTGGTGCCCATGGTGGAGAGTGAGAACGGGATGCCCGCGCGTCCGGCTGCCCGGGCACCGGCACGCTCGCCCTCGGTCTGCATCATGCGCGTGAACCCGGTGGGGGCGATGCCGAACGGGTACGCGACCGGCGCACCCAGCACCGAGCGCGAGGTGTCCACGGACGACACGTCGCGCAGGATCGCGGGCGTGAACTCGATGTCCTCGAACGCCTGGCGGGCGCGCGCGAGCGAGATCTCGGCCTCGGCGGCGCCCTCGGTGTAGTCGAACGCGGCCTTCGGCGTGCGGCGGGCGGCGATGTCGCGCAGGTCCCAGATCGTCAGGGCCTGTTCGAGGCGCTGACGCCGACCGGGCAGCGAAGGCTTCTTGAACTGCATGAGCGGCGCGAGGTCACGCACGGTCGGCAGCTGCCGCTTGATCGGGGTCCGCCGGGCCGACGGTGTGCCCGGGGTGGCTGCCGGTGCGCCCGTGGCGGGGTCGACGCGGTGCTGGTCGTCGGTCGAGGTCATACAGACATCCTACGTCTCGAGGTGGATTGGCGGAGGGAAGCGTCGGAGGAACGCGGGGCGTACCGGACGGGCTCGACGGTGCGCGCGATCGTCGCGCGCAGGGCCTCGAGCGATGCGCCGCGCAGGCCGCCGAGTCCGGCTGCCCGCGCCTGCACCAGGATGTTGCCCAGCGCTGTCGCCTCGACGGGCCCGGCCAGGACGGGCACCCCGGTGCGGTCGGCCGTCAGCTGGCAGAGCAGCCGGTTCTGCGATCCGCCGCCGACGATGTGTACCTGTCGGACGTCTTTGCCCGTGATGGTGCCGATCGTTGCAAGTGTCTCCGCGTACGCGGCGGCCAGCGACTCGAGGATCGAGCGCACGAACTCGGCCCGCGATGCGGGCGCTCTGAGCCCGTGGTCGCCGCACCAGGCGGCGATGCGCGCGGGCATGTCGCCAGGCGCCGTGAACGACTCGTCGGCGGGGTCGAAGACGGGGACCGGGGCCGTGACGGCCGCGGCGGAGGCGAGCAGGGCCTCCAGGTCGATGCTCGCGCCGTCACGTTCCCAGGTGCGGACGCTCTCGGAGAGCAACCACAGTCCGGACACGTTCTTCAGGAACCGGACGCGGCCGTCGACCCCGCCCTCGTTGGTGCAGTTCGCGTCGCGCGCCGCGTCCGACAGGACGGGTGCGTCGAGCTCGACGCCGACGAGTGACCAGGTGCCGGAGGAGATGTACGCGAAGTCCGGTTCGGTCGCGGGGACCGCGACGACGGCGGAGGCCGTGTCGTGCGAGCCGACGAGTGTGACGGGTGCCTGCCCGCCGACGGCGTCGGCGACGGACGGCAGCAGTGGCCCGAGTCGGTCGCCCGGGTCACGCAGGGTGGGCAGGAGGCCGGCCGGGAGGCCCGCAGCAGCCCGCAACGCCGGGTCCCACCCGCGGGTCGTCGCGTTCAGGACCCCGGTCGTCGACGCGTTCGTGCGCTCGGCCGCCTCGACACCGGTGAGCCAGTAGCCGAGCAGGTCGGGGACGAGCAGCGCCCGCTGCGCGAGCTGCAGCGACGGGTCGGCAGCGAACTGGAACACCGTGTTGAAGGGCAGGTGCTGCAGGCCGTTCCGTGCGTACAGCTCGGCCGCGTCCATCCGTCGGTGCACGCGGTCGACGCCGCCCTCGTGCCGCTCGTCGCGGTAGTGGTACGGCAGCCCGAGCAGCCGACCGTCGCGCAGCAGGCCGTAGTCCACCGCCCACGAGTCGATGCCGATGCTGACGATCGCCGGGTGCGTGGCGAACGCCTGACGGAGGCCGTCGGTCACCTGTCGGTGGAGCTCGACGACGTCCCAGTGCAGGGCCTCGCGGTCGTGCTCGTGCAGGGTCACGGGGCCGTTCGGGAACCGGGCGACGTGCTCCATCCGGACGCCGTCGGTGTCGACGTGCCCGAGGATCACGCGGCCGCTGGTGGCCCCGAGGTCGACGGCGGCGACGGTGCCGCTGGTGGACATGCTCTTACCTCTTGTCGGACATCAGCTTGTCGTGCATCAGCTTGTCGTTCATCAGCGCAGGAACGCGGCGGCGACACCCGCGTCGACGGGCACGTGCAAACCGGTCGTGTGCGAGAAGTCGTCGGTGCAGATGGCGTAGACGGCGTTCGCGACGTTCTCCGGGACGACCTCGCGCTTGAGGATGGTGCGCTGGGCGTAGAACGCGCCGAGGTCCTGCTCCTCGATGCCGTAGGTCTTCGCGCGGTTCGCTCCCCAGCCGCTCGCGAAGATCCCCGAGCCACGGACGACACCGTCGGGGTTGATCCCGTTGACGCGGACGCCGTGCTCGCCGAGCTCCGCCGCCAACAACCGGACCTGGTGCGCCTGGTCGGCCTTCGTCGCCGAGTACGCGATGTTGTTCGGACCGGCGAACACCGAGTTCTTCGACGAGATGTAGACGATGTCGCCGCCGAGGCCCTGCTCGATGAGGACCTTCGCCGCCGCCTTGGACACCAGGAACGACCCCTTCGCCATGACGTCGTGCTGCAGGTCCCAGTCCTGTTCGGTGGTCTCGAGCAGGCTCTTGCTGAGGGAGAGTCCGGCGTTGTTGACGACGAGGTCGAGGCCGCCGAAGTGCAGCAGCGTCTCTTGGATGGCCTGCTCGATCTCCGCTGCGGACGTCACGTTCGCCGCGACGCCGATGGCCCTGTCCGTGTTCCCGATCTCCGCGGCAGCGTCTTGCGCCTTCGCCAGGTCGAGGTCGGCGATGACGACCGCGGCACCCTCGGCGGCCAGGCGCTTCGCGATCGCCTTGCCGATGCCGCTCGCGGCTCCGGTGACCAAGGCGATGCGGGTGGCGAGCTTCTTGGGGGCCGGCATCCGCTGCAGCTTCGCCTCTTCGAGGGCCCAGTACTCGATGCGGAACTTCTCGGCCTCGTCGATGGGGGCGTAGGTGCTGAGCGACTCGGCACCGCGCATGACGTTGATCGCGTTGACGTAGAACTCCCCGGCGACGCGGGCGGTCTGGGCGTCCTTGCCGTACGAGAACATCCCGACGCCGGGCACCAGCACGATGAGCGGGTCGGCGCCGCGGATCGCGGGGGAGTCCGGGTTCGCGTGGCGGTCGTAGTAGGCCTGGTAGTCCGCGCGGTACTGCTCGTGGAGTTCGTGCAGGCGGGCGGTCTGCTCGTCGACGCTCGCGGTGGCGGGCAGGTCGAGGATGAGGGGCTTCACCTTGGTGCGCAGGAAGTGGTCGGGGCAGCTCGTGCCGAGCGCGGCGAGCTCCTCGGCGCGCGACGACGCCAGGAACTCGAGCACGACATCGCTGTCGGTGAAGTGACCAACCATCGGCTTGTCGTGCCCGGCGATGCCGCGGATCGTCGGGGCGAGGGCGGCGGCGCGCTGCCTCCGCGCCTCGGTCGGCAGCGCCTCGAAGCCTGCCCGGGACCCGCCGAACGGGTCGGCCTTCCCGTGCTCCGCGATGTACTGCTCGGCGGTGTCGATGATCCAGCGCGAGTTCGCCTCGGCCTCGGCAGAGGTGTCGCCCCACGCCGTGATGCCGTGGCCACCGAGGATCGTGCCGATCGCCTGCGGGTTGTCCCGCTTGATCGCGGCGATGTCCAGCCCGAGCTGGAACCCGGGTCGGCGCCACGGCACCCACACCACCGTGTCGCCGAAGATCGTCGACGTCAGAGTCGGTCCGTCCGCCGCCGTCGCGATGGCGATGCCGGCGTCCGGGTGCAGGTGGTCGACGTGCGCGGCGTCGACCAGGGCGTGCATCGCCGTGTCGATGGACGGAGCGGCACCGCCCTTGCCGTGCAGCGTGTAGTCGAACGCGGCGACCATCTCGTCCTCGCGCTCCACCCCCGGGTAGACGTCCTGGAGGGCACGGACGCGGTCGACGCGCAGGACTGCGAGGCCCGTCGGGGTGAGGGTGCCGAGGTCGCCCCCGGAGCCCTTCACCCAGAGCAGCTCCACCGGCTCGCCCGTGACCGGGTCGGTGTCGGTGCCCTTCGCCGAGGTGTTCCCGCCGGCGTAGTTCGTGATCCGCGGATCCGAGCCGAGCGCGTTCGAGCGCGCGATGAGCGCACTGATCGTGGTGTCTGCGTCGGTGCCGTGCGTTGCGGGGTCCACCCGAGCCTCCAGTGTGTGTGCCATGTGTCTACGCGCCCCAACCGGCCTGGACGCCGCCGACGCGGTCCTCGGCGATCGACTGCTGGTACCCGGAGTCCAGGTACGCGCGCATCGGGTTCGCCGGCAGGCCGCGGGATTCGCGCCACGCGGCGAGGTCCGCCCGGACGTCGGTCTGGTACGCGTCCATGAAGACCTCGTTCGCGCCGAGGACGTCGTGGGCCTCCTGCGCTGCGGTCAGGGCCACGCGGTCGAGGAGCAGTGCCCGGGCCGTCATCTCCTGCACGTTGAGCACGGAGCGGATCTGACCGGGGATCTTGTCCTCGATGTTGTGGCACTGGTCGAGCATGAACGCGACGTCGTGGTTGTCGTAGCCGCCGCCGCGGATGACCTCGACCAGGATGCGGAACAGCTGGAACGGGTCCGCTGCGCCCACGATCAGGTCGTCGTCGGCGTAGAACCGCGAGTTGAAGTCGAAGCTGCCGAGCTTGCCGAGGCGCAGGAGCTGCATCACGATGAACTCGATGTTCGTGCCGGGGGCGTGGTGGCCGGTGTCGAGGCAGACCATCGCCTTGTCGCCGAGCGCGGCCGTCTGCACGTAGCTCGTGCCCCAGTCCGGCACATCGGTGTGGTAGAACGACGGCTCGAAGAACTTGTACTCGAGCACCAGGCGCTGGTCGGCACCGAGGCGGTCGTAGATCGTGCTGAGCGACTCGTGCAGGCGGTCCTGGCGGGAGCGCATGTCCTCCTGCCCGGGGTAGTTCGACCCCTCGGCGAGCCAGATCTTCAGGTCGCGGCTGCCGGTGGCGTCCATCACGTCGATGCAGCGCAGGTGGTGGTCGATCGCCTTCTGCCGGATCGTCTCGTCGACGTGGGTCAGGGCGCCGAACTTGTAGTCGTCGTCCTGGAACGTGTTCGAGTTCACTGTGCCGAGCGACACCCCGTGCTCTTCGGCGTGCCGCTTGAGGTCGCTGAAGTCGTCGACGAGGTCCCACGGGATGTGCAGGGCCACGGTCGGTGCGAGGCCGGTGTACTCGTGCACCTGGGCGGCGTCGGCGATCTTCTCGTACGGGTCGCGCGGGGTGCCGGGCGTGCTGAACACCTTGAAGCGGGTGCCGGAGTTGCCGAAGGCCCAGCTGGGCAGCTCGATCTGCTGTCGTGCGAGCTGGTCGGCGATGCCGGTGAAGGTCGGGGTCGATGTCATCGTGTCACTTCCTCGTGTGCGATTGAATCGTTTCATACAGTACGGGTCGCGGCGGTCTGCCGCAACCGTGTGGGGTGTGTTGCGTCGCGCACCCCGTTGCGGTCTTCGCGCCCCGGAGAGTCGGGGCGCGATGACCGCACGGGGGCGCGATGCGGGACGGGCGCGGGCGTGATGCGCGCACGGGGGCGCGGGACGGGCGCGGGCTGCGCGCCCCGTTGCGGTCTTCGCGCCCCGAAGAGTCGGGGCGCGAAGACCGCCCGGGGGCGCGACACGGGGCGAGCGCCGTCAGGCGTCCCGCGCACCCACCGTGACCAGCCCACCGTCCGGTCCCCGCGCTACGCCGCGGGGACCGCAGCCGGCGCGCGCAGCTCGTGCGAGCCAGCGCCGAGCCGCTGCTCCGCAGCACCCGGCAAGCGCACGACTGCGGTGACGCCCTCCGGCACCTGTGCACGGACGAGCAGCTCGCCGTCGACGAGCTCCCACCGCACCGCGATGTGCCCGTGCACGGAGTCGAGCGACGTCGAAGCCCACGTCAGGCCGCCGCCCGGCTGCGGCGCGATGAGCACGGAGGAGTACCCCGGTTCGAGCGCCGACAGGCCGCCCACCACCCGGTGCATCCAGTCCGCCACGGCACCGAGTGCGTAGTGGTTGAACGAGGTCATCTCACCCGGGTTGATCGTGCCGTCCGGCAGCATCGAGTCCCAGCGCTCCCAGACCGTCGTCGCACCCATCGTCACCGGGTACAGCCACGACGGGCACTCCGTCTGCAGCAGCAGCCGGTACGCGTCGTCGAGGTGGCCGGTCTGCGTCAGCGCGTCGGTGATGAACGGCGTACCCGCGAAGCCCGTCGAGATCCGGTACCCGGAGTGCTCGGTCAGCTCCGCCAGGCGGTCGCCCGCACGGCGCTCGTCGTCCTCGTCGAGGATGCCGAACACGATCGCGAGCGCGTAGACGGTGGTGCAGTCGCTCCGGATGCGACCGTCGGTCACGTAGTGCTGACGGAACGCGGCCTGGAGGCCCGTGGCGAGCTCCTCGGCTTCCGTCGCCTCCGCCTCGTGGCCCGTCAACCGCGCCGCCTGCGCCACGAGGGTCGCGCTGCGGTACGCGCACGCCGTCGCGACGACGCCCGGGTCGGCCTTCGCCTTGGCGGCGTCCTCCGGCGGGGCGTCCGGGTCGAGCCAGTCGCCGAACTGGAAGACGGTGTCCCACAGGCCCTCGGGTGACAGGTGGCCCTTGATGCGGCGGAGGTGCGCCGTCATCGAGTCGAGCTGCTCCTCGAGCACCGCGGTGTCGCCGTACGCCTGGTACAGGGTCCACGGCACCCAGACGCCGGCGTCCGACCAGATGGCGGTGGCGTCGGGGGTGCCGAAGTCCTCGGCGGGGGAGTACTTGAGCACGTCCGGCACCACGAACGGGATGACACCGTCGGCGTGCTGCTGCTCGAGCCACACGTCGCGGAGCCAGTCGCCCAGGAACGCGCGGGTGTCGAACAGGTAGGACGCCGTCGGCGCGAACGCCGCGATGTCGCCCGTCCAGCCGAGGCGCTCGTCACGCTGCGGGCAGTCGGTCGGGACGCTCAGGAAGTTGCCCTGCATGCCCCGGATGACGTTGTCGTGGAACGTGTTGAGCAGCTCGTGGCTGGACTCGAAGGTGCCCGTCCGGGTCAGGTCGGAGCCGACCTGCACCGCGGTGACGGCCGCGCGGAGTTCGTCGAGCGTGCCGGTCCAGCCGTCGACCTGGGCGTACCGGAAGCCGTGGAAGGTGAAGCGGGGCTCGAAGTGGTCCTCGCTGCCGCTCAGGGTGAAGTGGTCCGTCGCCTTCGCGGTGCGCAGCGGGCGGGCGCCGAGCTCGTCGTGTTCGAGCACCTCGGCGTGCTTCAGGGTCAGGACGGTGCCGGCCGGTCCGCTCGCGGTCAGGCGGAGCCAGCCGACCAGGTTCACGCCGAAGTCGATCAGCGTCGCGCCGGACGGGCTCGTCCAGACCTCGACGGGGGCGATCTCGGCGAGGGGTCGGACCGGCGGCACGGTGTCGGCGACGAGTTCGCGCTCGCCGATGTCGACGGTGCGCACGGCGCTGGTGCGTCCCTCGTGGCCGTCGACGCTCGGTGTGGTGACCTCGCCGGGCGTCAGGAAGGAGCCGTCGCGGAGTCGGGCGTCGATGTCCTCGCCGTCGTACAGCTGATCGGCGGTGATCGCGCTGGACAGGGCCTGCCAGTCCGTGTCGGTGGCGACGAGCTGTTCGTGGCCGTCGGCGAAGGTGATGCGGAGCTCGGCGAACCCGGCGGGCTCGTCGGCGTACCAGCCGCCGCCACCACCCCAGGCGAGCCGACCGGCGGCCCAGCCCTTGCCGAGCACGAGTGCCAGCACGGCGACACTGCCCGCGGCCGTCTCGGTCAGGTGCGCCGTGACGTCGTGCGAGACGACGCGGATGCGCCACTCGTAGCTCGTCCACCCCGGTTCGAGCAGGTGGTCGGAGACGCGTTCGCCACCGAGCCACGCCTCGACGACGCCGAGGGCGCTGACGTCGAGGGTCGCTCCGGTGACGGCGCCGTGGCCGTCGTCGAGGGTGAACTCACGGCGCAGGATCGGTGCGCTCCCGAGGTCGGCGTCGCTCGTGATGAACGGTGCTGTCCAGGCGGTCATGTGGTGTGTCCTTTCACGCGACCGGTCGTCGTCGACCGGTGCGGGGGTCCGGGGCCCGGCCGCCCGCCCGGGTGGGCGGTGCGGCGGAGGCGGGTCGCGCCTCCAGGCCGGGGTCGGGCGTCAGCCCTTGACTGCGCCGCTGGTCATGCCGGCGACGATCTGGCGGTTGAAGAAGATGTACAGGATCAGCGGCGGGATCGTGATGAGCAGGACGTCGGTGAACAGCAGGTTGAGCTGGCTGACCGACTGGCTCTGGAACGAGTAGAGCGTCTGCTGCACCGTGGCGTTCTCGGATCCCGGCAGGAAGTACAGCGGGTTCGTGAAGTCGTTGAACACCGTGACGGACTGCACGAGCACGACCGTGATGATGACCGGCTTGAGCAGCGGCAGCACGACGCCGAAGAACAGGCGGATCGGTCCGGCGCCGTCGAGGACGGCTGCCTCGTCGAGCTCCTTCGGGATCGTCGCCACGAACGCCCGGAAGAGCAGGATGCAGAACGACAGGCCGAAGGTCGCCTCGATGAGGATCATCCCGCCCATGGTCTTGAACAGGTTGAGCCCCTGCAGCACCCAGATCGTCGGGACGATCGCGGGCGGGACGATGAGGCCCGCCAGGACGAAGAAGTTGATCACACCGTTCCACTTGCTCGGACGACGCTGCAGCACGTACCCGACCATCGCGGAGAACACGACCATCACGATCACGCTGCCCACGGTCAGGACCGCACTGTTCAGGAACGCGCGGACGATCACGCCGTCACCGGACCCGAACACGGCCTGCAGGTTCTGCCAGAGCTGCCACTCGGTCGGCAGGCTGAAGCCGAGCTGGTTCGCCTCGGCCGGGTTCTTCATGGCCTGCAGCAGGACGAAGACGAACGGCACCAGGAACACCACGAAGCTGACGACGATGGCGATCGAGCCGATGACCCACCGTCGGGTCCGGCCCGGGTGGCGGTTCCGGCTCGCCGGCGTCGGCGCACGGCCGGCGGTCCGGCGGGGGCTGGTGACGGCGGTCACAGGTCCGCCTCCTTGCGGTTCAGGAGCCACGAGATCGGGACCATGATCGCCGTGACGACCACGAACAGGACCACGTTGCCGGCGGTCGACAGGCCGTAGAACCCGGCCTGGTACTGCTTGTAGATGACGCTCGCGATGACGTCACTGGTGAACCCTGGCCCACCGCCGGTCATCGCCCAGATCAGGTCGAAGGACCGCAGCCCGCCGATCAGCGACAGGATGATGACGGTGCCCATCGCGGGACGCGACAGCGGCAGGGTGATGTTCCGGAAGATCGACCACGCGCTCGCGCCGTCGACCCGTGCGGCCTCGAAGTACTCCTGCGGGATCGCCACGATGCCGGCGATGAAGATGAGCGTCGCGATGCCGACGCCTTTCCAGACGTCCACCGCGGCGACGCTCCACAGGGCGAGTGCCGGGTCGGTCAGCCACCCCGGAGTGGGGAGGCCGACCGAGCCGAGGACGCCGTTGATGATCCCGTGGAACGGGTCCATCAGCGCCTTGAACGTGATGCCGATGCCGATCGTCGACACGAGCACCGGGAAGAACACGACCGCCCGCAGGTAGCCGCGCCCCAGCACGGGCGACGTGAGGAGCAGGGCGAGGGCGAGTCCGATGACCACCTTCGCCGCGCTCGTCACGAAGCCGTACTGGAACGTGTGCACGAACCCGGAGACGAGCTGCGGGTCCTGGAAGAACCGGACGAAGTTGTCGAAACCGATGAAGGTCTGGTCGAACAGTGTCCAGCGGGTGAGGGAGAAGTAGAACCCGGCGAAGGTGGGGACCGCGAAGAACACGACGTACAGCGCGATCGCGGGGATGAAGAACCACGCGGGGTAGAACGAGCGCATCCGCTTGCGCGCGGGACCGGTCCCGCCGGAACCCGCTCGGGTCTTCGCCGGCTCGAGTGCCGTCGTGAGTGTCGCGGTCACCGTGTCACCAGCCCTTGATGCCGAGCTGCTGGGCCTGCTGGACGACGTCGTCGTCGTACTGGTCAGCACCCTTGGCCGCGTTGGTGATGCCGGAGCCGACCTGCACGCAGATCTTCTCGAGGTTCGGGCCCTTGATCGGGGACAGGAACTCGAGCGCCGGGCTCGCCTTGCCGTCGTCCAGGTACTTCTGCAGGTCGTCGATCATCGGGGGCACGTCGTCCGGCAGCGAGCAGGTCGAGATGACGTACGGGCCACCGGGGGTTCCGGTGTCGTTCTGCACCTTGCAGCCGTCGGCCGAGTTCGCGAAGGCGATGAACTTCTTCGCGGCGGCGAGCTCGTCGCCCTCGGTGGTCTTCGGGATGTACAGGCCGTTCGGCTCCCAGATGGTCAGGTTCGTGTCGTCGGCGTCCTCGGCCGGCAGCGCGAACGCTCCGATGTCCTCGACCGCGTCGGGGCTGTCCTGCTGCAGGGTCGAGATCGCGTTCGTCAGCATCGGGTACTGCGCCCCGGTGCCGTCGGCGAGCATCTTCAGGCCGTTCGCCTGCGTGGCCGAGGCGTAGTCCTCGTTGTAGAGGTCCTTGTCCTTGCCCTCGGCGAGGTGGTCGAAGCCGGCGAGTGCGGGGTCCTTGGCGTAGGACTCCTTGTTCGCGGTGTAGTTCTCCGCCCAGTCCTTGTCCTGCGCCGTGATGTTGGCGAAGTCGCCGAGCACGAACAGCTGGCTGGTCCAGGTGTCGCCGTACGTCTGGATGATCGGGGCGACCTTGCCGGCGTCCTTGATCTTCTCGCTGTTGCTGATGAACTCGTCCCACGTGGTGGGGACGCTGAGTCCGAGGTCGGCGTAGACCTTCTTGTTGTACATGACGCCGCCGCCGAAGCTCGTGCCGAAGGGAGCGCCGTAGACGCCCTTGTCGGTGCTGACGACCTTGGTGAACTGCTCGTCGACGTCCTTCGTCCAGCTCTCGTCGGACAGGTCCACCAGGGTGTTGTCCGGGTTGAGGGCCTGCATGAGCGAACCGGAGTTGTAGTTGAAGACGTCGGCCATCTCGCCGGTCGACAGCTGGGTCTTCACCAGGTTGTCGCCGTCGGTGCCCTGCGGGCGGGTGTCGAACTTGACCGTGATGTCGGGGTTGGCCTTCTCGAACGCCTCGATGAGCGGCTTCGCGGTGGCTGCGGTCGCGGGTGAGTTGTCGGCCTGGTAGGTGATCTGCACCTTGCCGCCGCCTTCGTCGGCGGAACCGCCGGACGAACACGCCGCGAGCCCGCCGATCAGGACCGTGGCGCCGCCGATGGCGACGAACCGTTTGACGACGGCGCGCTTGGTGAGCGTCCTCGTGGTCAGGGAACGAGCTGACATTCCTTACCTCCTCGTAAGGCCCGGGGCGGGGTACCCCGGGTGAAACGGACCCGGATCCCGCGTCGTCGTGGGCTCCGGTTGCTGCTGTTTAGAACGTTTCAATCAGGATGGAACCACGTGGATTGAAGCGTGTCAATCGCTGTGCCGATTTCGTTACGGGAACGCGCATGCCTGGTGCGCGCGGTCCCGAGTCTCGGGGTGAGCGACAGTCCTCGCGCCCCGCAGCCCGCGAACTGTCGCTCACCCCGAGACTCGGCGCCCTCGCCCCAAGACTCGGGCGCTCAGGCCTCGGTACGGCGCGGGTCGCTCGGCGCCGTGGCCCGCGCGGCCGCTGCACCGGCGCGGCCGAGCGTGCTCTCGCGGGGGACGAGCTCGCTGCCGAGCACCACGGTGCGGTGGACGTGCATCGGGTCGGAGAGTTCCTCGAGCAGCAGGGCCACCGCGGTGGCGCCCATCTCCTCGCCGTGCATGGTGACCGAGGTCAACGGCACCGCGCCACCCCACGCGACCGAGTTGTGGTCGCACCCCGACACCGGGATGTCCTCGGGCACGCGGATGCCGGCGGCTCGGAGCTCGGAGACGACCGCCATCGCGAGCAGGTCCGTGACGCCCAGGACGCCGTCGGGCCGTTCGGCGACCGGCATCGCGGCGATCCGCGCGCCGGCGTTGGTGCCGCCGGGCGGGTCGATGTCACCGGCGTCGACGTCGACGAGTTCGACTCCGGGGTGTTCCGCGATCGCGCGGAGGAGCCCCGCGCGGCGACGGGCCACCGGCTGCAGGTCGGGCCGGGCACTCACGAAGCCGATGCGTCGGCAGCCCTGCTCGATGAGGTGCTGCGCGGCCACGTACCCGGCCTGCTCGTTGTCGACGACCACCGAGCAGGCGTCCACCTCGGTCGGTTCGTAGTTGACGTAGACGACGGGCAGGCCGTGCTGCTTCGCCGCCTCGACCTGTGCGCGGGACTCCGTCATCGAGGCCAGCAGGATGCCGGACACCCGGGTGCTCTCGAGGAACGCGAGGTGTTCGCCCTGCGCCTCGAGGTCGTTCTCGCTGCTGGCGACGAGCAGGGTTCGCCGGCGTTCGCGGGCGGTCGTGTGCGCGCCGCTGACCACGTCGGTGAACAGGGAGTTGCGGAGCGAGGCGACAACGAGACCGATCGCCCGGGTGCTGCCGGACACCAGGGCCCGGGCGTTGCGGTTCGGCGTGTACCCGAGTTCGGCGATCGCGTCGTGCACGCGTGCGGCCGTGGACTCGGCGACCCGCTCGGGGTGGTTCAGGACGTTCGAGACGGTCGCCAGCGAGACGCCAGCGCGAGCTGCGACGTGGTGCACGCTCGGCGGGCCGTCGCGCCGGGGGACATGCACCATGCTCCGATCGTAGGCCGCGGCGGCGGCCGGTCCGTGCCGCAGAGCTGGGCAGGCTGGTGGGCAGACGCGAGGCGGTCGGCTACGCGTCGGCGACGGAGGACTGCCGGACCACCAGCTCCGGCGTGAACTCGACGTGCTCGAGGTCGATGCCCTGCCCGAGCTCGACCTGCTTCGTCAACAGCTCGATCGCCTGGCGCCCGAGGTCCTGTGCAGGCTGGCGCACCGAGGTCAACGGGACGACGGCTGCCTCGGCGAAGGCGATGTCGTCGTAGCCCACGATCGCGATCTCGTCCGGCACTGCGATCGTGCCGCGCATGATGAACGCCTGTTCGAGACCGACCGCGAGCAGGTCGTTCGCCGCGAACACAGCGTCCGGCCGTTCACCGCGGGGGCGTGCCTGGAGTTCTTCGCCGATGCGACGCCCTTCGAGCACCGACAGGGACGCGGTCGGCAGGACCTCGAGCTCGATACCAGCTGCCCGAGCCGCCGATAGCGCCCCGGCGTGCCGGTCGGCAACCTGGCGGATGCTGGACGGGCCACCGACGAACGCGATGCGCGTCCGCCCGATGGCCGCGAGGTGCTCGACCGCGATGCGACCGCCCGCGACGTCGTCCACCGACACCGAGGCGAAGTGCTCGTCGTCGGCGCGGCGGTCGACGAGCACGACGGCAGTGCCCTGGTCGCGCAGGCGGGCGAGGCGGGACAGGTCGTCACCGGCGGGGGAGATGAGCAGGCCGGCGACGCGGCGTTCCTCGAACAGGTCGACGTAGGTGCGCTCGCGGTCGGTGGACTCGTCGGAGTTGCCGATCAGGACGGCCAGGCCCTTGTCCATCGCGGCGTCTTCTGCACCGCGCGCGACGTCGGTGAAGAACGGGTTGCCACCGTCGAGCACGATCAGGCCGACGGTGGAGCTGCGGCCGGCCCGGAGCTGGCGTGCGGAGTCGTTGCGGACGAACCCGAGTGCGGCGATGGCGGACTGGACTCGATCGACGGTGGTCGGGGCCACCTTGTCGGGGCGGTTCAGGACGTTCGACACCGTGCCCAAGGACACGCCGGCGAGCGCTGCCACCTCTCGCACACTGACCGCCATGTGGCCATCCTGGCATCGCACCTGCGCTTCCGGGTGGTGCGCGCCGTGATCTGTGGAAAACGGCGGACGGGAGGCGCGGTGCGGGCTGGACCCGGGCCTCCCGTCCGGTGGGTGGGCAGGTCCACCGCACGGTGCGAGATCGTGGGTGCGGCCGCGCCCCGTGCGTGCTCAGCTCCGGCGTCGCACCGTGCGTGCTGCGCCGCCACGTGCGAGGTTGGCCGCTCGGTGCGCGCTTGCAGCGCCGCACGGAGCGGGCAACCTCGCACCGAGTGAGCGACCGCGCACCGTGCGGACGCGGGCGCACACCGTGCGGACGCGGGCGCGCCGCACGCGGACGCGCACAGCACGGACTTGCCAACGCCCGCCGGAGCGCACTATCGTCTCGCTGTCCCGTTGAAACGATTCACTGGCGAACACGCGAACGGAGGACCAATGGCGGTCCGAATCGGAGCCCGGAGCACCACGGGCTGGAAGGCGACCGTCTCGGTCGCCATGTCGAACTACATCGAGTCGGGGTCGATCATCGCGATCGCCACGAGCCTCAGTCTGTGGCAGGCGCAGTTCCACGTCGGCGACCTCGAGGTCGGTCTGCTGGCGAGCCTGTCGGCGAACGCGTTCGGCGCCGCCGCCGGCGCCATCATCGGCGGACCGCTGTGCGACCGCTACGGCCGGAAGTTCATCTACACCTACGACCTGCTGCTCTACATGCTCGGCATCCTGCTCGCGGTCTTCGCCGGCAGCTACGGCATGCTGTTGGTCGGCTTCATCCTGACCGGCATCGCGGTCGGCGCCGGGGTGCCGGCGAGCTGGACCTACATCGCCGAGCAGGCACCGGCGGACAAGCGTGCGGCCCACGTCGGCACCGCGCAGCTCGCCTGGTCGATCGGCCCGATGGTCGGCTTCGCGTTGGCCATCGCCGCCGCACCCCTCGGACTGCTCGGCAGCCGGCTCATCTTCGCGCACCTGTTCGTCGTCGCCGCCGTCGTCTGGTGGCTTCGCCGCGGGCTGCCGGAGTCGGCGATCTGGAAGGACGAGCGCGCCGCGACCGGCACCGCGAACTTCTTCCACGGGATCACCCAGCTGTTCAGCCGGCGCCGGAACCTGACCGCGATGCTGTTCCTGTTCGGCGTCTACGCGCTCTGGAACACCGTCGCCGGGCAGGCCGGCATCTTCCAGCCGCGGGTCTACTCGGCCACCGGGGTCACGAGCGTGACCGAGCAGTACGGCCTGCAGATCCTGGTGTGGGGCTGCACCGTCGCCGCGACCTACTTCGGCTTCATGCGCTACGGCGACCGGGTCAGTCGACGGTTGCTGTTCGCCCTCGGCGCGGCGCTGGCGATCGTCGCCTGGGCCGTCCTGATCTACGCACCGGCGAACCTCGGCACGCTGCTGTTCTTCGCCGTGGCGTGGGGCATCTCGTCGGGCATCGGCGCCCAGGCGTTCTACGGCCTCTGGACGAGCGAGCTCTTCGCCACCCGGTACCGGGCCAGTGCGCAGGGCGTGCTCTTCCTCGCCGCGCGGGTCATGGTCGGTCTGCTGAGCATCTGGTTCCCGCTGCTGCTGTCCGACATCGGGCTCCGTGCACTCGGTGGACTCATCCTGGGGCTCCTCGCGATGTCGTTCCTGGTCGGCACCATCTGGGCGCCGCGCACGCAGGGCAAGACGCTCGAGGCGATCGAGGCCGAGCGGTACGGCACCGTGACCACCGTCACCGGTACCGTGCGCACCGCCGACGAGCGCGCCGTGCAGGACGCCGAACGGCGTCGCCGCGCCGAGGCCGACCGGTGACCCGCGTCTGCTTCCGACTGCAGGTGCAGGCCGAGCACCTGGACGCCTACCGCGAGCGGCACGCTGCGGTCTGGCCGGCGATGCTCCGGGCGATCGCCACGGCGGGGCGGCGGAACTACTCCCTGTTCCTCGACGACGACGGCCTGCTGATCGGCTACTACGAGACCGACTCGGTGGCCGATGCCGACGCGTCGCTCGCGGCCTCCGAAGTCGCGAGCGCATGGGAGGCGCACATGCAGGACCTGTTCGACGGTGCCGCGGGTCGGGCGGACCAGACCGCGCGGGTGCTGCCCGAGGTGTTCAACCTGGAGGACCAGCTGGCCGCCGCCGCCGAGTGAGCCTCGCGCGGGCACCAAGCGCTCGGCACCTCGAACGGGGAGTCGTACGCCGTCGGTCCGCGGCCCTACGGTGGCTGGATGCGATTCCTGCGTGGCCGAAACCCGTTCCAGTTCGCCCTCGGTGCCCTCGCGGTGGTCGGCGCCGTGATCGTCGTCGTGCGGTGGATCGTGAGCGCCGTCTCGTCACAGACGTACAGCTACGCGTACATCGCGGGCGCCGGTGTCGCGATCGACCTGCCGTTCATCGTCGTCGTCGAGCTCGTCACGATCCTGTCGTTCGTCGGGTGGCTCGTCGTCGGTGCGCTGCACTGGGGGCCGCGGCGCACCGCACCGACGAGCGAGTGAGCAGAAGTGGTCGGGCGGGATGACCCGACCCGACCATTCCTGCTCACGAAGCGCCCGCCCGCGCTACACGGGAACCGAGGCCTGCCACGTGCCGTGGGCCAGTGGCGTCGCCGGAGCGCCGGGCAGGTCGAGCACCGCGGTCGCGCCGACCGGCACGGTGACCGTGACCGACAGCGTGCCGTCCACGACCTCCCAGTCGATCGCAGCCCGTCCGTGCGGGGTGTCGAGCGCTGCCCCCGCCGAGGTCAACCCACCACCGGGGCGCGGGGCGAACAGGATGTCCCCGTAGCCGGGGGACGCGAGCGCGATGCCGGCCACCACCCGGTGCATGAAGTCCGCGACCGACCCGAGGGCGTAGTGGTTGAACGACGTCATCCCGCCGGAGTTCACACGGCCGTCCGGCAGCAACGAGTCCCAGCGCTCCCAGATCGTCGTCGCGCCCTGCGCCACCGGGTAGAGCCACGACGGGCACTCGTCCTGCAGCAGCATCGCGTAGGCGTCGTCGAGGTGTCCGGCCTGCAGCAGCGCGTCGCAGACCACGGGGGTGCCCGCGAACCCGGTGCCGATCCGGTGCCCGTTCGCGCGCACCAGAGCGGCGAGCCGGTCACCGACCGGCCCCGAGGCGTCGACGAGCCCGAACACGATCGCGAGCGCGCTGGACGCCTGCGAGTCGTCGAGCACCTCGCCGGCGTCGGACAGGAACCGTTCGCGCCATGCGTCCCGGATCCGTGAGGCGAGCGCCGCGTAGTGGTCGGACGAGGACTGGTCCCCGAGCACCCCCGCCCACGCCGCCAGCACCGACGTCGATCGGTAGGAGTACGCCGTCGCCAGGCAGTACTTGTCGGCCTTCGCGGCCGCGGCGTCCTCCGGCGGGGCGAGCGGGTCGAGCCAGTCGCCGAACTCGAAGCCGTCGACGCGCACCAACGACTCGTCCGAGGTCGCGTGCACCCCGTCGACCCAGGCCTTGGCGGAGGCCCACTGGTCCTCGAGCAGCCCGACGTCGCCGTACGCCCGGTACAGCTCCCAGGGTGTGAGCACCGCCACGTCGCCCCACACGGCGGCGTGGTTGCCCTCGGGGTCGGCGCCGGGCAGCGTCGGCACGTAGTGCGGCACGCCGCCGTCCGGTCGCTGCTCGAGCGCGAGGTCCCGCAGCCACGACCGCAGGACGCCGGCGCAGTCGTACAGGAACGCCGCGGTGGGCGTGAACACCTGCAGGTCGCCGGACCAGCCGAGCCGTTCGTCGCGCTGCGGGCAGTCGGTCGGGATGTCGACGAAGTTGCCGCGCATCGACCAGACGACGTTCTCGTGGAACCGTTCGAGTCGCGGATCCGAGCAGTGGAACCACCCGGTGCGGCGCATGTCCGAGTGCAGGACCTCGGCGACGACGTCCCCGGGCTCGAGCGTCGCGGACGGCCATCCCTCGACCTCGGCGTAGCGGAACCCGTGCACGGTGAACCGCGGGTGCCACGTGCCGGTGCCGTCGTCGGACGGCCCGGAGTAGAAGACGTCGGTGGCCTTCGCCGTGCGCAGTGGCCTGGTGGCGAGCTCGTCGTCCTGCATGACCTCGGCGTGCCGGATCGTGACGCCGAACGGTCCGACCGCGTGGTTCCGGATCCGCAGGCGGCCCGGCAGGTTCTGCCCGAAGTCGAGCTGGATCGCGCCGGCGTCCCAACGCCGTGACCACGTCGGTTCGATCTCCTCGGTCACCCGGACGACGGGGCCGTCGGCGGCGACGAGCGAGGCGGACGGGCGGTCGAGGACCTCGACCGGGTCCCAGTCGGAGTCGTCGAACCCGACGGCCTGCCAACCGTCGGGCTCGACTCCGCCATCCCACTTCTCTCCGTCGTAGAGGCCGGAGAGCAGGATCCCGGCGCGTGCGGCGCGCCAGGAGTCATCGGTGCCGAAGGTCTCGGCCGTGCCGTCCTCGTACTCCACCTCGAGTTGGGCGATGAGTGCGAGGCGGTCGCCGTAGACGTTCCGCATGCGGTCGTCCCAGGTGATCCGGCCGCGGTACCAGCCGTCCGCCAGGCGGGCGCCGAGGACGACGTCGCCGCCCTGCGACAGGTGTCCGGTGACGTCGTGCACGAGGTACCGCACGCGGTGTCCGTACGACGTCCACCCCGGCGCGAGCTCGGCGTCGCCGACGCGCACCCCGTCGATGGTCACCTCGTGCAGGCCGAGGCTCGCGACCGCGAGCCGCGCCCGGCGGACCGGCCCGCGCAGCGAGACCTGTCGCCGGAGCACCGGCGGTGCCTGGTCGACACGGGTGTTCTCCCGCCAGGGCGCGGCGACGAACGAGGCGGTCCAGTCGCTGTCGGCCAGGAGGCCCGCCTCGACCTCCAGGGGCTCGCTCCAGTCCGTCGCGTGCTCGGCTCCGGTGCCGTCGTCGCCCACCACACGGACGCGCCAGACCGCGCGCTCGCGGGACGTCAGTGGTGCGAACGGCCACGCGACGAGGACGCCGGAGCCGTCGACCCGGGCGGTGGAACCGGCGTCGTCGCCCGCCGACCGCGAGACGAGTTCGACGTCGGCTCCGATCGGGGACCAGCCCGCGGGGGCGTCGGGTACGAGCCACGACAGGCGCGGAGTCGGTGAGCCGATCCCGAGGGGGTCGCGGAGGTGTTCGACGCGGAGCCCCGACGGGGCGACCGTGTCCTGCGGGCCGGTGGCGGGCCTCCCGGTCGGGTGGGAGCCGGCCACACGGCGGGCGGTGGATGTCGTCGTGTCGGTCATGCGGTTCCTTTCGTCAGTCCTTGATGCCGGACATCGTGATGCCCTGGATGAATGTCTTCTGGGCGAAGAAGAACAGCACCACGATGGGGATGAGGATGATGGTCGAGACGGCCATGAGGGGGCCGACCGCGGTGTCGCCCTGCGCGCCCTGGAAGAACGTCAGGCCGAGGGACAGGGTGTACTGGCTCGACTTCGTCAGGTACAGGAGCGGGCCGAGCAGGTCGCTCCAGGACGCCAGGAACTGGAAGAGCATCACGGCCGCCAGCGCGGGCTTGCAGAGCGGCAGGATCACCTGGAAGAACACACGCAGCTCGCCGGCGCCGTCGATGCGTGCGGCGTCCGACAGTGCTTCGGGGATGCCGAGGAAGAACTGGCGCATCAGGAAGATGAAGAACGGGATGCCGAAGAACGTCGGCACGATGAGCGGCAGGTACGTGCCCGTCCAGCCGATGTCACGGTAGGCCACGAACAGCGGCACCATCGTGACGTAGAACGGCACCATCATCGTCGCGATCAGGATCGTGAAGATCCCGTTCCGCCACGGCCACCGGATCTTCGAGACGCCGTAGCCGACCATCGCGCTGGACAGTGCGGCGCCGATCATCGAGGGCACGCAGATCACGAGCGTGTTCCAGAAGTACTGCAGCAGCGGGAACGTGGCGAGGCCGTACGAGAAGTTGCCGGTCGTGATGGTGTCCGGGAACCACTTCACCGGGAACGCTCCGATGTCCGCCTGGGTCTTGAACGCGCCCGTCACCATCCAGAACAGGGGCATCAGGAAGACGACGCTCAGCACGATCAGGACGGAGTGCTTCGCGATCGACTCGGCGACCTGCGGCCAGGTGCGCTTGCGGTGCATCGGGACCGGTCGGCTGGGCTCCGCGGTGCCGGGGCGGCCGGGTTGCCCCGGCTCGAGGGCGGCCGCGGCCGCGCCGGTCGGACTGTCGATGGCGGTCATCGTGCCTCACCTCCGTAGTAGACGCGCCGGCCGATGATCCGGTACGCCAGGATCGAGACGGCGGCGATGATCACGAAGAGCACCCAGCCGACCGCGCTCGAGTAGCCGAGTTGGTAGTGGTAGAACGCGGACTGGTACAGGTAGACGCCGGACACCAGGGTCGAGCCAGCTGGATCGCCGTACCCGCCCGTCATCACGAACGCCTGCGTGAAGTACTGGAACCCGGCGATCAGGCCCGTGATGGTCGCGAACAGCAGCTGCGGGCTGATGAACGGCAGCGTCACGTTGCGGAACTGCTGCCAGGCGCCGGCGCCGTCGAGGGACGCCTGCTCGAGCAGGTCCTGCGGCACGCCCTGCAGGCCGGCGAGCAGGATCACCATGAGGTTGCCGACGCCCCACAGCCCGAACAGGATCAGCGCGGGCTTGGACCAGTCCGGGTCCGAGAGCCAACCGGGGCCCTGGATGCCGAACAGCCCGAGCATGTTGTTGATGACGCCGTACTGCGGGTTGAGGACGTACGCCCAGATCACCGCACTGGCGACGATCGGCACGATGGACGGGACGAAGAAGACCACGCGGTAGAAGCCGAGGCCCCGCACCCGCCAGTTCAGCAGCAGTGCCAGGCCGAGCGCGACGGCGATGCCGAGCGGGACGGAGATCACCGTGATGAAGAGCGTGTTGCCGAGCGACAGCCACCACTGGCCGTCGGCGAAGAGCGTGCGGTAGTTGTCCCAGCCGATCCAGTCGCGGCTGCCGCCGAGCAGGTTGGCGTTCGTGAAGCTGTTCACGGCGCTGGTGATGATCGGGCCACCCGTGAAGGCGACGAGGCCGATGATCGCCGGCGCGGTGAAGAAGAGCCCCCACAGGAACGTCTGTCGCTGCGCGCGGGTGCGGGGGATCCAGTGGGTGAGCCAGCTGGACCCCTTGTCGCGCGACCGTGGTCCGCTGGTCGTGATGCTCCGTGTGACGGTCACGGGTGCTCCTTCCGGAACTCGTCGAGGGCGGAGTTGACCTGCGCGGCGACGCTCTTCATGGCGCGCTCGGGGGTCGTCTTGCCGTAGATGGCACTGCTGACGGCGACGTCGAGTGCCGTCGCGTACGTGCTGGCGACCGGGATCGTCGGGCGGATGTTCCGCGCGGACAGCAGGCCCTCGCGGTAGATCGCGACCGTCGGGTCGTCGCGGAACTCCTGCAGGACCGGGGACTTCGTGTAGCCGGGCAGCAGGGTGCCGTTCGTGAAGTTCGCCTGGGTGCCCTCGTCGGACGTGGTCGCGAACTGCAGGAAGTCCCACGCGGCGTCGTGCTCCTTCGACTCCTTCGGGATGAAGAGGTCGTAGCCGCCGAGCCAGGTGGCACTGCCGGGGGAGCCGAGCCCCTCGGCGTAGGGGAACAGTGCGGCGCCGAGCTCGACCTTGGACGAGTCACCCTGCTTGTAGACGTTCGAGCTGTCGGTCGTGGTCATCGGCGCCATGCCGACGTTGCCGCTCGCGATGGACGGCAGGGTCTGCGACGGAGCGGTGACGGCGAGCTGGCTGGCGCCGCCGACCTTCTTCGCGTAGTCGCACATCCACTGCAGCCCCTGCACGATGTTGTCGTCGTCCGGGGTCGCGACCTGGTTGTCGTCGCTCATGAACTTGCCGCCGAAGGCGAAGCCGAGCGTGAACATCGAGTTGCTGAAGCCGTAGTAGTCCCACGGGATCGTGCCGATGCGGGTGATCCGCCGGCCGTCCTTCCGCAGGATCTTGTCCGAGAACCGGTCGAGCTCGTCGATGGTCGTCGGCGGCGTCTCGGGGTCGAGGCCGGCGTCGGCGAAGACCTTCTTGTTCCAGAACAGCGGGAAGTTGACGTCGACCAGGATCGGGTGCGCGTAGATGCCGTCGGTCGCGGTCATCTGCTTCCACACCGCCGGCGCGTAGTCGGCTTCGCCGAGGCCGGCCTTCGCCATGTAGCCGTCGAGCTTCGTGACGACGCCGTACCCGGCGAACTGCGGGTACTCCTCGGGCGTGCAGAAGGCCAGGTCGGGCGGGGTGCCCGCGGCGATCGCGGTCTGCAGACGGATCTGGGTGTTGCCGGACAGCGGCGCGTACGTGACCCGGACGCCGGTGTGCGACTGCGACTTCTCGTAGAGCTCCCCGAGCAGCACCCAGGCGTTGCCGAGGGTGCCGCCCCAGATGTTGTAGAGCTCGATGACGTGGTCGCGGCCCGGTGCCGGGTCCTTGCTGAGTCGGATGCCCTGCTGGTCGGCAGCAACTGCGCCGCCGCTGATCACGGTGCACCCCGCGAGCCCGATCGTCGCTGTGCCGGCGGCGATCGCTGCGAGGAACGCCCGACGCGACACGTCGCGTGGCGCGGGCCTGGTGGGTGGGTGTGGTGGTCGGCTCGACATCGAGTCCCTCCGGTCATCTTCGTTGACAATCGGCACACCGTCCGGTGGAGGTGAATCGTTTCACCGGGCGGCTGGCGACAAATGTACGACGCTCCGGGCCGGAGCGCCAGCATTAATTCAGATCGATGGACAAATTGAACGAGGATCGGTTTTCGGGCCGGTCCCCGCGGTCCCCGCGGTCTCCTGGTCCCACGTGACATGGACCGCTCCCGCCTCGTACGTGGCGACGGGGTTCGCGAACGGCAGCGGGTGGAGCTGGTCGGCGTCGAGCAGTCGGAGCCCGGGCAGGCCGGCGAGCAGTTGCGTGAGCGCCTGCCGGATCTCGAGCCGCGCGAGCTGCTGCCCGACGCACCCGTGCGGACCGTGCCCGAACCCGAGGTGCCCGAAGGCGTCCCGCTCGACGTCCAGGCGATCGGGGTCCGGGAACCGTTCCGGATCCCGGTTCGCACCGACGGGCGAGACCGACACCGTCGTGCCGGCCGGGACGAGCCGGTCGTCGACGACGACGTCCTCGGTCGCCGTCCGCGGGAACAGGGTCAGGAACATCGCACCGGTTCGCATGAACTCCTCGATGGCCGGCGCGATGCGGTCCGGGTCGTCGCGGAGCAGGGCCAGCTGGTCGGGGTTCGTGAGCAACGCGACCATGGCGGTGGCGATCAGGTAGGCGACGGAGTCGTGTCCCGCGCTCATGAGCTGGAACACGAGCCCCTCGACCTCGTACCGCTCGAAGTCCGAGGCGAGCAGGTCGCTCACGACGTCGTCGCCGGGATCGCCCGTCCGTCGGTCGAGGACCGTCCGGATGTGGTCGAACCGCTGCTGGGTGGTGGTCGTCGTCACCTGGTCGACGAACAGTTCCCGGAACTGCGGCACCAGGTCGTCCGGCACCCCGATCACCCGGCAGTGCGTCCGTGCGGCGATCGGCTGGGCGAAGTCGGCGAACACGTCGGCGCCGGGGCCCAGTGCCCGGAACACCGCGAGCTGGCCGGCCACCGTGTCGTGCACCCAGGGCTCGCGACCACGGACCTGCTTCACCGAGAACCGGCTGGTCACACCGCGGCGCATGCGCTGGTGGGCGTCGCCGTCCAGGGCGAGCAGGTTGGCGGCGTCGATCGACCGGCGTGCGGCGTCGTCGAGCGTGTCCGGTGGAGGCGCCGTGGTTGCGTGCGCTGGGTCGTGGGCCGGTGCAGCGTCGCTCCGCGGCATGCGGTGGGGCAGCTGGCTGAAGCGCGGGTCGCCGAGCACCGCTCGCGCGGCCTCCCACCGGGTCACGACCATGCCGACGTGGCCGTCCTGGTACTCGAGCGGTACCGCGGCGTCGGATGCGCGCCACGCGGCGATCGTCGGCGACGGGGTGAGCGGCGTGCCGTCCACGGGCAGGGTGCGCGCGTGCGCGAACGGGCAGGCGGCGGGTTCGGTCGAAGTGGTCACGGGGACCTCCAGGTCGGTGCGGTGCGGGTCATCGGGTGGGTGTCGGGATGCCGGCCGCCAGGAGCCGTCGTGCGCGTCGGAAGGACCGCGGTGCTCCCCAGCCGACGACGCCCGTGGTCGCGCGGTCGCGGGCGCCGCCGCGGTCGCCGGCACCGCCGTGGTCGCCGGCGCTGCCGTGGTCGCCGGAGCGCTGCACGAGGACGGCCGGGTCGTCGTCCCACGGTTCGAGCGGCGCGGCGGGGTCGAAGGTGCCGGCTGCCTGCACGAGCACGCCGTGCACCTCGGACCAGAAGAACGGCACGCGCTCGGTCTGGTCGTCGTGGCCGGTGATGGTCGCGGCGACGGACAGGGCCTGCTCGATCGCGTTGGTCTGGTGCTCGACACGGGGCGGCAGCGACGTGCCGGACGCGGGAGCGGGTGCCGGTACGACCCCGGGCGCCGCCCACCGCGCCACGTCGCCGATCGCGAAGACGTCGGGAGCCGCGAGCCCGCGTGCATCGCAGCAGACGCCGTCGTCGACGACCAGCCCGGAGCCAGCGAGCCAGGCCGTGTTCGGACGTCCGCCGGTCGCGGCCACGACCACGTCGGCCGGCACGCGCCGACCGTCGCCGAGCACGACCGCCGTGCCTCCGCGCCCCGTGCCGCCGCGCCCCGTGCCGTCGGTCCGCGTGGCCTCGACCGCCCGTGCCCCGGCGCTCGGTTCGACCGTGACGCCCGCGGCCCGGTGCAGCGCGGTGAGCCGATCGGACAGCGCGAGCCCGACCGTCCCGAACGACAGCCCGCCACGACGTCCGACCATCGTGACTGCGCGCTCGCTGCCCCGGGCCGCCGACGCGATCTCGGACGCGAGCACCCCGCTGCCGATGACCACGACCCGCTCGGCCGACGTCCACGCGGCACGCAGCCGCACGGCGTCGTCGAGCGTCCGCAGCAGGTGCACGCGTTCGGCGCCCGGTACGGCGGGTCGGACCGCGGTCGCCCCGGTGGCGACGACGAGCACGTCGTACGCGATCGGGCCGGCATCGGTCAGCAGTCGGTGCGCCGACGGCTCGAGGCCGGTGGCTCGGACACCACTGCGGATCGTGACGTCGAGGGCGTCGAGCTCCGCGGCGGTCCGGAGCGCCGCACGATCGGCATCCCACGCTCCGGTCAGGACCTGCTTCGAGAGCGGTGGGCGACCGTACGGCACGTGGGGCTCGTCGCCGACCAGGGTCACCGGCCCGCTGTGGCCCTCGGCCCGGAGCGCCTCGGCGACCGTCAGACCGGCGACCGAGGCGCCGACGACGACGACGTGCACGGTCAGTCCTGCAGGGTGATCGCGTGTGCGGGGCAGAGCGCCGCCGCGCGTCGGGCTGCTGGTTCGTCGGCGGCGCCCGGGTGCTCGTCGAGCAGCTCCACGATGCCGTCGTCGTCCTGGTCGAAGAGTGCTCCGGCGACCAGGGCGCACTGCCCGGCTCCGACGCAGATGTCCGTGTCCGCGGTGATCCGCATGGTCGTCCTCCTGTCACCGATCGCCGTCGACCGGTGCACCGACGCTACGTTCGGACCAGGTGGCGGCGGCATGGGTTCCGCGGGCAGAACCTGGACGATCCGGTCAACGCTGGTCCACCTGCACCGATGCGTACAGTGTCCGCATGGACGAACGCGCTGCCGCCGGCCCCGTCGTCGTCGCGGCGAACTGGTACCGCTTCCGCCCGGGTGAGCAGATCCACCACCTGTGGGTGCACAGCGTGTGCTGCCTCTGGGTGCTGAGCGGGAGCGGGGTGGTCGAGTCCACCGGGCAGCGGTTCCACCTGACCGCCGGCGACGTCCTCCGGCTGCCGTGGAGCCACGACGTCGCCTACCGCGCCGACGACCGCTCGCCGTTCCGGTTGGGGACGGTGCACGTCGTCCCGCGCCATGCGCACGGTCGGCCGGTCGTGCCGGAGGTCGCGCACGCGCCCGGTGACCAGGTGCTGGACGACTCCGCACGCTCCGACGATCCCGACGGCGTGGACCTCCCGATCCTCTGGCCCGGGCGCAGCAGTGTCGCGCGTCGCCTCGGGTCGCTCGGCCGGTACGTCGTCGAACGGTTCGCCGACGGCCCGTTCGACGAGTCGGTGTTCCGCGCGCTCGGGGCGGTCGTGCTCGCCGAGACCCGCGCCGCACGCGACGACGAACACGAGACGGTTCCGGTCGCGCTCGACCGGATGACGGACTTCGTGCTCCGGAACCTGCAGCGCCCGATGACCGTCGCCGAGATCGCCACCGCTGGCGACTGCAGTGAGTCGACGGCCGGCCGGCTGTTCGCCGCGCACCTCGGGTCGTCGGTGTCGAGCTGGGTGCGCGAGACCCGGATGCGAGAGGCAGCCGAACTGCTGTTGACGAGCGGACTCCGGGTCGGCGAGGTCGCCGCCGCAGTCGGGTTCGCCGACCCGCTGTACTTCTCGCGGGCGTTCCGTGACGCGTTCGGAGTCCCGCCGAGTCGCTACGGCACCGACCGCATCCGACCTTGATGCCGCACGGGTTGACAGCGCCCGGATCGTCCTGAATCGTTTCATCCGACCTTGGAGGTGCGATGGAGCTCCTGGACCACGACGTCGACGGCCAACACGACCCGATCGGGACCGCACAGTGCGGCCTGCGGTTCGCCTGGCGTCCCGACGAGACCCAGACCGCTGCGCAGGTGGTGGTCCGGGACGCCGACCGCGTCGTCTGGGACTCCGGCCGCACGGAGACGCCGACACCCTGGTTGCGTTCGCCGTCCGACCTGCGGTTCACCGCGTGGACCGAACACGCTTGGGAGGCCCGGGTGGAGTCCGCCACGGGCGTCGCCGTGGTACGCGGCAGGTTCACCCCGGCACCGCTCGCCGCCGCCGAGTGGTCCGGAGCACGCTGGATCGGAGGCCCGGCCAGCGCCGGAGCCGCCGCGCGTGACGCCGCCGACGACGGCTGGGGTCCGCGCGCACGCAGCGCGGACGGCAGCTTCGCCGCACCGGTGCTCTCGATCGGTGTGCCGGCCGGACCGCCGATCGAACGGGTACTGCTCGCCCTCGCCGCCGGGGGCCACGCCGACGTGCGCGTCGACGGGGCGCTCGCCACCGACGAGGTCCTGGCGCCGACCACGACGCACTGGGACCGCCGGGTCCAGGTGGTCGTGCACGACCTGACGGCGGCGCTCGGCGACGGCAACGCGCACGAGGTCGGTCTCGAACTCGGCCGCGGCTTCCACGGCATGACGAACGCGAACGTCTGGGCGTGGGAACGGGCGCCGTGGCACGCGGAGCCCTCGGTCCGTGCGGTGCTCCGGATCGAGCGCGACGGCGGCGCGGTGGAGGTGCTGCCCACCGGACCGGACTGGACCGCGCGGGCCGGCACGATCCTCCTGGACGACCTCTACGGCGGCGAGCAGGCGGACCTGCGCCGACGCGTCGGCGGGTCGCTGGCGGCGGTCCCGCAACCGGCCACCGTCGTCCCCGGCCCGGCCGGGGCGCTCGAGGCGCGACGTGAGCAGCCGATCCGGATCGTCGAGGAGCTCGCGGCCACCTCGGTCACCGAAGCCGCACCGGGGGAGTGGGTCGTGGCCTTCCCGCGGGTGATCGCCGGTTGGGTCGGTCTGCGGTTGCCAGCCGGTGCCGCGGGCCGGACGGTCCGGATCCGCTCGGGCGAACGGCTGCGCGCTGACGGACTGCCGAACGCCGACGACGACAACCACTACTTCGCCGACGGGTTCCAGACCGACGAGGTCACCCTCGACGACCGTGGCGGGTGGTGGGAGCCGCGCTTCTCGTACAAGGGGTTCCGGTTCGTGCGGCTCTCCGGCTGGCCGGACGCGTCCGGTCCTGCTCCGTCCGACGTCGTCGCCCGGGTGGTGCGCACCGACGTCGCACGGCGCGCGGACTTCCGGACCGACGAGGCCCTGCTGCAGTGGGTGCACGACGCGACCGTGCACACGATGGAGAACAACCTGCACGGGTACCCGACCGACACCCCGAAGTACGAGAAGAACGGGTGGACCGGCGACGCAGCGGTCGGCGCGGACATGTTCCTGACGAACCTCGACACCGCGGCGGTGCTCACGAAGTGGGTCGGTGACCTCGCGGAGACCGTCGCACCGGGGCACCCGCCCGCGCTGATCGCCCCCAACGCCGGCGTGTTCGGCGTCGACACCCGCGCACCCGTGTGGCACGCAGCGCTCGTCACCGTGCCGTGGGACGTGTACCGCCACACCGGGGACCCCGCAGTGCTGGAGCAGCACGTCGACGTCATCGAGGAGTACGCGCGCTTCGAGCTCGAACGGTCGCCCGGGGGGATCGCCGACACGATCCTCGGGGACTGGGTCGCCCCCGGCACGAGCCCCGGCGGCGGCAACCCACCCGAGGACTCCCGCGTGCCGGCCACCGCGTTCCTCGTCCGGATCCTCGACACCGTCGCCGCGATCGACGACGTGCTCGGGCGCGACGGGTCCTGGGCACGAACGGCCGCAGAGGACTTCCGCGCGGCGTTCACCGAGGCGTTCCTGCACGACGGCGCGGTCCGGGGCGAACACGACGAGGGATTCCGACAGTCCCACCAGGTGCTCGCCCTCGCGTTCGACGTCGTGCGCGCCCCGTCCGACCGGGCAGCCGTGGCCGCGGCGCTCGCCGCCGACGTCCGGGCCCGCGGCGACCACCTGGACACCGGGGCGATCGGGACGAAGTGGCTGCTGCCCGTCCTGACCGACGCCGGCTACCCGGACCTCGCGCTCGCCGTCGCCCGACAGACCTCGCCACCGTCGTGGGGCGCCTGGCGCGAGGCCGGGGCGACGTCGATGTTCGAGCACTGGGACCTGGCGGCACGGTCGCACGGCCACTACTTCCTCGGGACGGTCGACGACTGGCTCACCGGGTGGGTCGCGGGGATCCGGCCGACCGAGGCCGGGTGGCGGCGGTTCACCGTGGCGCCCGCGGTGTGCGGCCCGGTCGGGTCGGCATCGTGCACGGTGCGGACCCCGTACGGTGACGCCGCGGTGGCGTGGACCGCCGATGACGGCACCGTGTCCCTCACCGTGACGGTGCCGCCCGGTTCCGGCGCGGACGTCGTCCTGCCCGACGGCACGCAGCACGTCGCCGGCCCCGGCACGAGTCACTTCGTGAGCAGAAACGGTCGAGTCTGACGCCCCGACCCGACCATTCCTGCTCACGAAGCGCCCACGACCCGCTCACGAAGCGCCCCCGACCCAACCCCGCCCCGCCCAGCCCACCCATCGCCCCCATGGCTACCGTGGACCCCATGCAGCCGCCCGCAGCAGGAACCCTCCGCGTCCTCCACCTCTCCGACACCCACCTGACCGGCGACGGCGCCCTGCACCAGGGGTCCGTCGACACCACCGCAGCGCTGGACGGCGTGCTCGCCCGCGTCGACGGAGTGCCCGGCATCGGCCTCGTCGTCATCTCGGGCGACGTGTCCGAGGACGGCAGCCCCGAGTCGTACGCCGCCGTCCTCGAGCGGGTCGGCGGATGGGCCGAACGCCACGGAGCCGCCCTCGTCGCGGTCCCGGGCAACCACGACCTGCGCGAGGGCTTCCGCCAGGTGCTGTCCAACGGCCACGTCCTCGGCGAGGGCGGCCGCCCCGTCATGCACACGATGGAGCACCACCCGCCGACGGTGCCGGTGTGGGGGCAGTCCCTCGTCGCCGGCCGGAGGATCGTCACGGTCGACACGAGCGTGCCGGGTGCCGGCTACGGCGAGCTCAGTGACGCCAGCCTCGAACGGCTCCGCACCGCGCTCGCCGGGGACCACGCCCCGCACGGCACGGTCGTCGTCCTGCACCACCCGCCCCTGCCGGCCCCGACCGAGCTGCACGAGGCGCTCCGGCTGCAGAACCCCGAGGCGCTCGCCGACGTGATCCGGGGTTCCGACGTGCGCGTGGTCCTGGGCGGGCACTACCACCACCACTTCGCCGGCTCGCTGGCCGGCGTCCCGGTCCTCGTCGCCCCCGGGGTCGCGAACGACACGGACGTCACCGGCGCCTACGACCAGGAATCCGCGTACGCCGACAGCGGCGCCCTCGTCGTGGACGTCGCCGAGGACGGCTCCGTCTGGTCGACGCCGCTGCGCGTCCCACGCCCCGACACCGACCCGCTCGCGTTCCACCTCGACGCCGAGACCGTCGCGTCCGTCATCGCGGCCGCCGGCAAGCACTGAGCGGCAGTCAGCAAGCACCGAGCGGCTGGCGTGCAGTGAGCGCGCGACGCGTACCGGGCGCGCGAGGCGCACTGGACGTGCGCGACCGACGGACGGGAGGCCCGTGGCGGCGCCGCCACAGGCCTCCCGTCCGCTCGTCGGTACCGCCCACGGCCGGTACCCCGCCTGCTCGGGCTGCACGCGGGGAAACCGAGTAGGCCGGACCCACACGCCAGCGAAGGAGCACCCATGCGGAACGGCAAGGCAGTCCAGTACGACCGGTACGGCGACTTCAGCGTCGTCGAGCTCGTCCCGCAGGAGAAGCCGACGGCCGGCCCCGGCGAGATCGTCGTCGAGATCGTCGCCGCCGGGCTGAACCACATCGAGCGTTTCCTGCGCGAGGGGAAGCTCCGGGACCACATCGAGCTCGAGTTCCCGGCACGGCAGGGCGTCGACTTCGCCGGCATCGTCCGGGCGCGGGGCGACGGCGTGAAGGACCTGCGGGTGGGTGACGAGGTCATGGGGCACGCGCCCCAGGGCGGCTCGCACGCGAACTGGATCGCGGTGCCGCGTGGTGCCGTCATCAAGAAGCCCGAGTACGTCGGGTGGGAGGTCGCCGGTGGCCTGTACCTGGCCGGGTGCACGGCGGTGTCGGTGGTGCGATCGCTCCGCCTCGGACCGGACGACACCGTCGTCATCACCGCGGCGGCGGGCGGTGTCGGCCACATCGAGAGCCAGCTGGCGCACGACGCCGGTGCGACCGTGATCACCCTCGGCAGTGCGCGCAACCACGACTACCTGCGGCAGATCGGCACGCTGCCGGTCGTGTACGGCGAGGGCGAGGAAGACCGCATCCGAGCGATCGCGGACGGCCGGCCGATCACCGCCTTCATCGACAACCACGGCGAGAGCAACGCCGAACTCCTGGCGGAACGCCTCGGGGTCGGGGACGAGCGCTTCGTGTCGTCGGACGAGCGCCGCGACATCGAGCTCCGTTTCTTGCGCGCCCCGGCAGAGGACGAGGAGACCCGTGAACTCCTGACCACGTTGGCGAAGGCCCTGCAGGAACGTCGCTTCCAGGTGCTCATCTCGGGCTTCTACCCGTTCGAGTACATCGTCGAGGCGTACGAGGACCTCGCCGAGATGAAGTCACGCGGCAAGGTCGTCATCGGGATGCAGACGGTCGAGACCGGGGCGCGGCTCGACTGGTACCGCTCCGAGAAGGCCCGCGACCTCCGGGACCGTTACGCGGATGCGCGCGGCTCGGAGGCGGAGACGATGGCGGGCGGCTCAGCGAGCCCGGCGAGCTGACCACGGTCGGGCTCGGCGGTCGGGCTCAGCTCAGGATGTCCTTCGAGGCGAACCGGCTGTACGCCAGCGCGCCGAACACGACGACGTAACCGAGCTGCAGCAGTGCGTTCGACCCGAACGAGTCGAACGAGATCGGGTCGCGGAGCAGGTCGCCGAACCCCAGCCACTGGTGCGAGAACAGGTACGGGTGCAGCCAGTCGAGCTGGGGGAGCTGGTCGAGGACCTGGGAGGCCCCGGCCAGCACCACCGTCGCGGCCATCGCCCCGACCGGCACGTTCGTCAGCGTCGACGCGAACATGCCGATCGCCACGAGTCCGAGCATCGACATCGCCACGTACAGGGCGAGGAGCAGTGCCCGACCGGCGTACGACGCTCCGCCGACCTGGGTGCCGGACAGCAGGGTGACCGGACCGATCGGGAACAGCACGGCACCGATCGCCGCACCGACGAGCACCACGAGCAGCGTCGCTGCCAGGCAGAACGCGACCGCGCCGGCGAACTTGACCAGGATGAACCGCACCCGCCCGGTCGGTGCGACGAGCAGGTAGCGGATGGTGCCGTGGCTGGCCTCGCCCGCGACGGTGTCGCCCGCGACGACGCCGACCGTGAGCGGCAGGAACAGCGGGATCGACACCGTCAACGCGGTGAACGCCACGAACAGGCCGTTGTTGGTGATGTCGCCGAGGAACGCCGGGCCGCCGTCGTCACCGTCGGTCGTCAGCTTCACCGCGACCGCGATCAGGACGGGGACGAGCGCGAGGGCCCCGAGCATCGCCCACGTGCGGCGGCGGCGGAACACCAGCGCGAGTTCGGAGCCGAGCAGGGCGAAGGGACGCTGGCGGCGCGGGGCCTCGGCATCGGCCTCGGCGTCGGGCAGTGCACGGGCAGTGTCAGGCAGCGACATCGAAGCCCTCTCCGGTGAGCGCGACGAACAGGTCCTCGAGCGTGCCGCCGCCGACCGTCAGCCCACGGACGCGGACGTCGACGCGGACGAGTTCGGCGGTGATGGTCTCGGGCAGCAGCTCGTGCGGCAGGTCGGCGACCAGGACGTCCGCGCCGCCGTCGTGCCGGGGGACGAGTCCGAGCCGGCTCAGCACGCTGCCGGCCTGCCCGACGTCGGGCGTGCGGACGGTCACGGTGCGTGCTCCGGCGGACCGCAGCTCGTCGAGTTCGCCCTGTGCCACGAGCTTGCCGGTGCGCATCACCGCGGCGTGGGTGCAGACCTGCTCGATCTCGGCGAGCAGGTGGCTCGACACGAACACCGTCGTGCCGTCGTCCGCCAGGGACCGGATGAGGTTGCGGACCTCGCGCGTGCCCTGCGGGTCGAGGCCGTTCGTCGGTTCGTCGAGCACCAGCAGGTCCCGCGGGGAGAGCAGTGCGTTCGCCAGGCCCAGTCGCTGCTTCATGCCGAGCGAGTACGCGTGCGCCTTCTTGTCCGCCGCGTGCGTCAGGCCGACCCGGTCGAGAGCACTGGCCACGCGGGCCTTGCGGGTGCGCGGGTCCGACGTGGGGTCGGCCGCGTCGAAGCGCTGCAGGTTCGCGCGCCCGGACAGGTACGGGTAGAAGGCCGGCCCCTCGACCAGGGCGCCGACGCGCGGCAGCACCTGGTGGAGCGCCTTCGGCATCGACTGGCCGAGCACCTCGATCGTGCCGCCGGTCGCGCTCGACAGCCCGAGGAGCATCCGGATCGTGGTCGTCTTGCCGGAGCCGTTCGGCCCGAGGAACCCGAACACCGCGCCGCGCGGCACCGACAGGTCGATGCCGTCGACGGCGCGTTGCTTGCGGAAGACCTTCTGGAGGCCCGTGGTGCGGATGGCGAGGTCGGTGCCCGTGGTCGGACGGATCGCGTCCACGGCGGCCGGTTCCGTCGTGTGCGCGGGTTCCGGTGTGCTCACTTCGCGGCGGCGACCAGCGACGACACCGGCACGGCGCCGGCGAGGACCCGGCCGTCGTCGGTCAGGTAGACCGACACGAGCGAGGTCTGGACGGCACGGCCGCCGTCGACGGCCTTCGTGAGCTGGCCGAGCAGGCCCGATGCCTCGTCGCCGAGGGCCGACTGGTCCACGGTGCCGGCGGGGAGCTCGGCGATCGTGCCCCAGCCCTCGCCCGTGAAGGTCGGCTCGTCACCGTCGTGCGCACCGCGGGCGTGGTCGCCCTTCGCGTGCGCACCGTGCTCGGCGTCGGACAGGTCCTTCTCGGTGACCTTCGCGTTCGACGGGGGAGTGAAGTCGAAGAGCCGTGCGGCCGGGGCGCCGTAGTCGAGGCTCGTGAACCCGACCTGCACCGCGGGGTCGTCCTGCCCGGCGGCCTGGATCGTCGCGCGCAGCGGGAGCCCGGTCTGCTGGTCGACCGCCAGTCGGACGGTGCCGACCAGGGTGTCGGAGGACTTCGGCGTCAGCGTGATCTGCCAGGCGTCGTGACCTGCGACGCTGACCTCGGTCGGCTTCGAGACCGTGGTGCTGGGGGTGATGGCGTCGATGGCCTGCTCGGCGATGTCGGTCGGCGTGGTGGTGCCGTCCTGCGGGTCCTTCGCCGAGTCGGAGGGGAGGGTCACGTGGGTGGCCGTGCGCTCCTTCGAGTCCCAGGTCCAGACCTCGGACCCGTTGCGGACCACGTCCTGCTCGGCGAGCTGCTGCGTCAACTGCACGCGCTGCTTGTCGGCGCCGTCGACGTACACGCGGGCGGTGTGCGACGAGGTGAGCAGCCCGAGCACGTCCGAGGCGTCGCCCTCGAGCGAGGAGCCGCCGGAACCGGTCGGCAGTTCGGGGAGCCCGAGGTCGCTCGACTGCGTGAGCTTGCCGGAGTACTGCGCGTCCGAGGACTTCGCGATGCTGGCGATGACGTCGGCCGCGGTCGGGTTCGTCCCCGCGATCGGGTCGTTCGCGGCGTTCGCGATCATCGGGGCGGCGACGGCGCCGGCGACGACCACCGGCGCGATGACTGCTGGCAGCCAGGCTGACTTCTTCATCGGGTTCCCCTCGTGGAGCATCGGAGTCGTGAGTACGGTACGTCCGGCCCCCGACAGGACGCTGGGCGTCGACGGATCGCGATCGTTCGTAGACTCGGGACGCGACCGACGGCGGTCGCGTGGCGGCGAAGGAGGCGGCATGCGGGCGGTGCTCGGTCTGGACATCGGGACGTCGAGCACGAAGGCGCTGCTGGCCCGGTTCGACGGCACCGTGATCGCCGAGGTGAGCCGCCGACACGACGTCGACCGTCCTGCCCAGGGACTGGTCGAGATGGACGCGGCCCTGTGGTGGGACGAGTTCACGACGTTGACGCACGAGCTCCTCGCGCTCGTCCCGGATGCCGACGTGCAGGCCGTGGGCGTGAGCGGCATCGGCCCCTGCGTCCTGCTGACCGACGACGTGGGTGATCCGCTGCGCCCGGCGGTCCTGTACGGCATCGACACCCGGACGGCCGACCTGCTCGACGAGGTCACGGCCGAGCTCGGGGGCGAGGACGCGATCCGCGCCCGTTGCGGCTCTGCGCTGAGCACCCAGGCCGCCGGGGCGAAGCTCGCGTGGGTCGCCCGCCACGAGCCCGACATCTGGGAGCGGGCGGTCCGGTTCACGATGCCGGCGTCCCGCGTGGTGGAGCTGCTGACGGGGGAGTACGTCCTCGACCACCACTCGGCCAGCCAGACCACGCCGCTCTACGACGTCCACGAGAACACCTGGATCACCGAGTGGTGCGAGCAGCTTGCGCCCGGCCTGCCCCTGCCGCGGCTGCTGTGGTCCGGCGACCAGGCGGGCGTGGTGACGCGCGAGGCGGCCGCGGCCACGGGCCTCCCGGTCGGTATCCCCGTGACGGCCGGCACCATCGACGCATGGGCGGAGGGCGTGAGCGTCGGGGAGTCCGTGCCGGGCCGGATGTTCCTGCAGTACGGCACCACGATGTTCATGATCGCGCCGACCGCCGAGCCGACGCCGGTGCCGGGCATGTGGACGACGGTCGGGACGCACCCGGGGCAGCCGAGTGTGTCGGGTGGGATGGCGACCTCCGGGGCGATCACCGACTGGCTGCGACGGCTGGTCGACGGCGAGTGGCCGACGATGCTCGAAGAGGCTCGGTGCGCCGGGATCGGCGCGAACGGGCTGCTGATGCTGCCGTACTTCGCGGGGGAGCGGACGCCCATCGCCGATCCGGACGCGCGCGGGGTGATCGCCGGGCTGACGGTGCGGCACACGCGTGGGGACATCTACCGGGCGACGCTCGAGGCGACGGCCTACGCGGTCCGGCACAACATCGAGGTGCTGCGCGCGGCCGGGGTCGAGGTCCGCGAGCTCGTGGGGGCGGGCGGCGGGTTGCTCGGACGGCTCTGGCCGACGATCGTGTCGGACGTCACCGGGCTGCGGCAGACGGTGCCGTCGGTGACCGTGGGAGCGTCGTACGGGTCGGCGTTCTTGGCGGCAGCGCTCGTGGCCGACGTCGACATCCGGCAGTGGAACCCGCCGGCCACCGTCATCGAGCCCGACCCCGTCGCGACGGCGGCCTACGAGCCCGGGTACCGCGACTACCGCGAGCTCTACGAGGCGACGAAGGCCGTCGTGCACCGCTTGGCCGCGCGCAGCTGACCGTTCGACACCGCGCAACGGACACAGCACCGCGCAGATGCACGGTGCTGTGTCCGGAACCTGGTTCCGCGGGAGTGCCGCCGCGCCTACGCCGAAGCGTCGACGCCGGCCGGCGCGCTGCCGTCGTACTCGCAGATGGCCTGGACCTTCGAGGCGCTCGCGCTCGTTCGGTCGAACTCGTAGCCCAACCACTCCTTCGCCATCCGGCGGGCGACCTCGACGCCGACGACCCGCTGGCCCATGCAGAGGACCTGGGCGTCGTTCGACAGGACCGAACGCTCGACGCTGAACGAGTCGTGCGCCGTGACGGCCCGGATGCCCGGGACCTTATTCGCCGCGATCGCGACACCGAGTCCGGTGCCGCAGATCAGGATCGCGCGGTCGGCTTCACCCGACGCGACGAGTCGCGCTGCGTCGACGGCCACGTGCGGGTACGCGGTGTGCCCGTCCGCGTCGACGCCGACATCGACGACCGACGCCACCCGCGGGTCGGCCTGCAGGTCCTGCTTGATGATCTCCTTGTAGTCGAACCCGGCATCGTCCGAGCCGATCACGAGACGGTACGTCATGCGTGTGTTCCTTCCTTGTCAGCACGGGCGGCGAGGACCTCGCCGACCCGCGTGAGGATCATCCCCATCGAGGTGGCACCCGCGTCGGGTGTCCCCAGGCTCTTCTCCGCCAGCGGCCGGGCACGCCCGACCTTCGGCGTGAGGTCGGCTGTCTTGTCGGCCTCGTCACGAGCGACTTCCGCTGCAGCCTGCCACGCGTCGGTGAGCGAGGAGCCAGCCGACACCGAGGTCCGCAGTGCATCCACGAACGGCAGCAGTGCGTCGAGCAGGGTCTTGTCCCCACGGGACGCCCCGCCCAGGTGGACGATCGAGTCGGCGAAGGCCTGCGCGGCCTCGACGACGTCGGACGCCTCGTACGCGGAGCGGTCGTCGCGCAGCGACCGTCCGAAGGCCTCGAGTGCCGCACCCCACAGGACTCCCGAGGTGCCGCCCGCGAACTCGGCCCACGCGTCACCGGCGCGTCCGAGGACGAAGGCGACCCCTGCCTCCTGGCCGACCCGGTCGACCGCCTTCCGGGCTGCGCCGATCCCCTTGACCATGCCGCGTCCGTGGTCGCCGTCGCCGGCGACCGCGTCGATGCGGCCGAGCTCCTGCTCGTGCTCCCGCAGGAGCGCGTCGATCGCCTCGATCGCGTCGCGTGCCGTCTGCGCGGCCTGCCGGGAGGCATCACTCGCGTCCGGCACGGCCGTCGCCTCGTCCTCGGCGTCGTCCACGGCGTCGGCCGGCAGCAACGCTGCGATCGGCGCGGCCGCCTTGCGGTACGCGGGCGTGTAGGTGTCGGCGCGCCACAGGGGGTCGAGCTCGTCGTCGAGCCACTGGAGGGTCAGCGAGCAGCCGCCCATGTCGAGGCTCGTGACGAGTTCGCCGACCTCGGGTTCGACGATCTCGAGGCCGGCGTCCCGCAGCAGCGGGAGGACGCGTCCCCAGAGCAGGAACAGTTCCTCGTACTTGGTGTCGCCGAGGCCGTTGAGGATCGGGGCGACCCGGGTGCCCGCGTTCGCCGGTCGGTCGGCGAGGAGTCGTTCGACGAGCAGCGCCGCGAGGTCGGTGGCGCGGAGCAGTGGGACGTCCTCGATGCCGGGTTCACCGTGGATGCCGAGCCCGAGTCCGAGGTGGCCGTCGGGCACGGTGAAGAGCGGCTCGGTGGCGCCGGGCATGGTGCACCCGGAGAACGCGACACCGATCGTGCGGGTGGCGGCGTTCGATGCATTGCCGAGGCGTTCGACCTCGTCGAGGTCCGCGCCCGCGGCGGCTGCGGCACCCATCGCCTTGAAGACCGAGAAGTCCCCGGCGATGCCACGACGCTTCGACTCCTCGTCGGCGCTCGCGATGTCGTCCGTGACCACGACGATCCGGGTGTCGATGCCCTCGGCACGCAGCCGCTCGGCGGCGAGCCCGAAGTTCATCGTGTCACCGGCGTAGTTGCCGAACGACAGCACGACGCCCTTCCCCTGGTCGGCCGCCTTGGCGACCGAGTACACCTGCGCGGTGGACGGCGAGGTGAAGACGTTGCCGACGACGGCGCCGGTGGCGAACCCCGGGCCGACGATCCCGCAGAACGCGGGGTAGTGGCCGGAACCGCCGCCGACGACCACCGCGACCTGGGGGTCGGCGCCCTCGGTGGGCAGGGTGACGACGCCGCCGTGGACGCCGCGGACGCGGTCGGCGTAGAGCGCGAGCCAGCCGGCGAGCTGGTCCTCGGCGAACTCGTCGGGGGCGTCGTGGATCGTGGTCATGCTGGAGTCCTTCAGTGGGAGGTGCGGGTGCCCTGCGGCACCTTGAGGAAGTGGATCATCACGAACGCGCAGGCGTACAGACCGACGAACGTCCAGGTCGCAGCCTGACCGCCACCGCCGAGTGCGAAGACCGCGGCGACCACACCGGTGCCGAGGAACGCCGCGCCACCGGCCGCCGTCGTGTACATCGCCATCGCGGCGCCCTTGTGCTCGGGGGCGAGCGCCGGCATGATCGCGCCCATCGGCACGAAGCCGGCGAGCAGGCAACCGAACACGCAACCGGCGACGACGGAGAGCACGTAGCCCCAGTCCGACCCGGCGGGGACGAGCTGCGGGACGTACCACCAGGCGATGAGGCCGAGGGCGGACCCGACGATGCCGAACCACTTGACGGTGCGCTGCCAGCCGATCTTGTCGCCGACCCAGCCGAACAGCGCGTTCACCAGGATGTTCGTCGCGTAGACGCACACGGTCATGAGCAGCCAGCGGCTCTGGCCCCACCCGCGCTCGTTCGCGATGACGGCGGGCAGGACGACGAACATGCCGAACTCGGGCGCGGTGTTGATCAGGCGGACCAGGAAGCCCATCAGGATCTTCGGCCGGGTGACGGTCAGACGGATGCCGCTCGTCAGCACCTGCCAGGCGCTCTCTCCGGCCGGTGCGATGCGGGAGAACCCGTTCGGCAGCCGCACGCCGAACAGCATGATGAGGAAGCCGATCACGACCAGGCCGATCGAGGCGACCATCGCGCCGGTCTCACCGATCGTGCCGCCGCCGAACACCGGGATGGCGCCGATCGCGAAGAGGGAACCGAGCGTCGGCAGGCCACCCGTGAAGGCGACGTAGAACCAGCCGACCGCCGAACCGTTCCGCTCGACCGGGGTGGTGATGTTCACCCAGACCAGGAACGCGAAGGCGAAGAGCGGGTAGCCGAAGCCCCGGACGGCGTAGGCGACGGCCGCGAACGGCACGCTGCCGATGTTCAGCGCGAGCAGGAACAGCACCTCGAAGACGACCCAGACGGCGAACCCGAGGATCATCACCCGGCGCGGCCCGATCAGGTCGGAGAGGGCGCCGGAGACGTAGCTGCCGATCAGGGCGGCGAGGCTGTAGAAGGTCACGATCGTCGCGACGGTGGCCTCGGGACTGCCGAGGACCGCGACCATGTGCGGGGTGATGAAGTTCGACTCGACGCCGTTCCCGGTCATGAAGACCAGGACGGCGACGAACCCGAGGGCGAGCGGGCGGGGGATCCCCATCCGGTCGAGGCGGCCCTCGGCGCGAGGGGTCGTGGGCGCACCGGTGGCGCGCTGTGTCGTCGTTGACATGCTTGCTGACTCCAGGGGTCGGCGGGCTCAGGCCTGCAGGGACGGGAGGATCGAGACCTTGACGCTCGCGCCGGCGGAGTCGCCGACCAGGTCGAGGGCCTCTTGGAACCGCTCGAGCGGGAACTGGTGCGTGCAGATCTCCGACATCGGCAGGGTCTCGGCCTCGAGCAGCTTGATCGCCGCCGGCCAGGTGTGCGGGCCGAGGTGGGCGCCCCGGACGTCGAGCTCCTTGTCGTCCGAGATGATCGACCAGTCGACGGAGACGGCGTCCTTGAACACCGAGTACTCGACGAAGGTGCCGAGCTTGCGCAGCAGGTTGAGGCCCTGGGGCACCGCCGACGGGTGGCCGGTCGCCTCGATGTAGACGTCGGCGCCGTAGCCGTCGGTCAGTTCCTTGACCCGGGCGACGGCGTCGTCCTCGGCGATGTTGATCGTCAGGTCCGCGCCGACCTTGCGTGCCAGCTCGAGCTTCGCCTCGACCACGTCGAGCGCGATGATCCGGAGCGGGTTCTTCTGTCGAGCACCGGCGATGGCGGAGAGGCCGATCGGTCCGGCGCCGGCGATCACGACGGTGTCGCCGAACTTGATGTCGCCCCGCTCGACGGCGTGGAACGCGCAGGACAGCGGCTCGGCGAACGCGGCGACCTGACCGGGCAGGGCGCTCGACACGGGGTGGGTCAGGGCCTTGGCGGGGACGAGCACGTACTCGGCCATCGCGCCGTCGTAGCCCTTGAAGCCGAACATGTCGTGGACGTTGCACATCCAGTACGCGCCTTCGAGGCAGTAGCGGCACTCCCAGCACGGCACGATCTGCTCGCACGCGATGCGGTCGCCGAGTGAGACCTTCCGCTTCGCCAGGGTGTCGTCGTCGCCGGACACGATCGTGCCGACGAACTCGTGCCCGGGGATGCGGTCCGTCTCGGCCCAGGCGGCGCGGTTCTCGTCACCCCAGAACTTCGCGGCGCCGTGGTAGCACTTCAGGTCGCTCGCGCAGATGCCGACGGCGTCGGTGCGGAGCAGGAGCTCGCCGGGGCCGGGCGTCGGCACGGGGCGTTCCTCGAGCCGGTAGTCGCCCGGGCCGTGGACGACGACGGCTCGCATCGTCGTGGGGATGGTCGTGGTGGCGGTCGTGGCCGCGTTCTCGGTCGTCGTCGACATGCGCTGCTCCTTCGTTGGATGGCTTCGGCGACGACTGTACACCTCGCAGAACGTTTGTCCAGAACACAATTTCTGCTAGGTTCGACCCGACGCAAAGGAGCGAACATGACGACCAGCACCACCACCGACTTCGCCGCAGCCCTGCGCCCGGGCCCGGACACCGTCGACCTGACGAACGACTTCACCGGCCGCACCGCAGTGGTGACCGGCGGCGCCTCCGGCATCGGGCACGCCATCGCCCGGGCACTCGCCGCACGGGGTGCGCGGGTCGCGATCGTCGACGTCCGTGCGGACGGCGCCACGACGGCGGCGGCCGACCTGCCGGCCGCGGGCCTCCATGCCGGGTTCGGCTGCGACGTGACGGACGAGACGTCCGTGGCGCGCACCGTCGCCGACGTCATCGCGCACTTCGGCCGCATCGACGTGCTCGTCAACTGCGCCGGGATCGCCGCACTCGCTCCGGCGGACGAACTGTCCGCCGAGACCTGGTCGAGGACGATCGACGTCAACCTGACCGGCACCTTCCGCGTCGCCCAGGCCGTCGGTCGGCACATGCTCGCCGCCGGGTACGGGCGCGTGGTGAACATCGCCTCGCAGGCCGCGCACGTCGGCATCGACGGGCACGCCGCCTACTGCGCCTCGAAGGCGGGCGTCATCGGACTCACCCGTGTGCTCGCGCTCGAGTGGGGCGGTCGCGGCGTCACCGTCAACACCGTGTCGCCGACCGTCGTCCTCACCGACCTCGGCCGTGCCGCGTGGGCGAACGAGAACGGCATCCGGCACCAGGACGAGATCCCCACCGGCCGCTTCGCCACCCCGGACGAGATCGCCGCCGCGGTGCTGTTCCTGGCGGGGGAGTCGAGCGCGATGGTGAACGGCGCCGACCTCCGGGTGGACGGCGGGTTCACGATCCGCTGAGGTGTGCCGGGGATACGATCGGCGCATGTCCGCCGAGAACCCTGCCGCCGAGGGTGCCCGGACCCGGTTCCCGCTCGACACCGTCTACCAGGCGGCGCGGATGTACTACCTCGAGGACGCCACCCAGGTCGAGATCGCCTCGCGCCTCGGTGTCTCGCGTCCGACGGTGTCGCGGCTCGTGGCCGAGGCGCGCAAGGCCGGACTCGTCCGCATCGAGGTCGTCGACCCGTTCCAGGACGAGACCGTCGCGCTCGCCGAACGGCTGCAGGTCGTGCTCGGCATCCGAGCGGTGCACCTGGCCGCCGTCACGCACACCGCCACGCTCGGCGCCGACCTCGCCGCGCCCCTGGCCGCTGCGGTCGAGGGCATGGGACTCGTCCCGGGTGACGCCGTCCTGATGTCGTCGGGCCGCACCGTGTACGACGTCGCACACGCCGGCATGCCGAGCCTGCCCGGCGTGCAGCTCGTCCCGACGGTTGGCGGGCAGGCCGACCCGATGCCGTGGTTCCAGACGAACGAGATCACCCGGACCGCTGCGGAGCACTCCGGAGCGATCCCCGCCTTCCTGTTCGCGCAGGCGCTGCCGTCGCCCGCGATGCGGTCCTCGCTCGACGAGGACCCGGCCTTCCAGCACGTCGTCGGGCTCTGGGGCCGGGCGAAGGGCGCGATCCTCGGCATCGGGGCGCCGACCCCGACGCGCGACGCCCTGGCGCGGGGCGTCCCCGTCGAGGACGCCGCGTTCGACCACGCCGCCGGTGACGTCTGCCTCAACTTCTACGCCGCGGACGGTTCGCCCATCGAGTTCCCCGGCAGCGACCGGATGGTCCGGACCTCACGCGAGGTCCTGTCCGGTGTGCCGCACGCCGTCGGCGTCGCCGTCGGCAGCGCCAAGGTCGGCAGCATCGTCGGCGCCGTGCGCGGAGGGCTCGTCAACGAGTTGGTGTCGGACGCCGCGACGGCCCGCGCCCTGCTCGACGCGCTCGCCTGAGCGGTCTGCTCGACGCCTGGCAGGTGCGCGTTCCTTCCCAGAACGGGCGCGATGGAAGGCGCTTTCGGGCATACCTGGTCGTTTCTTCGTGGCAGGTACGCCCGATTCCGGCAGGTACGCCCGAACCTAGTGCGTGCGCCGCACGTCCCACAGGTGGTGGACGGGGTCGTGCGCGTAGTACGTCGCGAGGCTCGCGACGGTGAAGGCGCTGCCGTCCGACCGCAGCCCCGTGCGCTGGAGCTGGTCGTCACGGACCTCGTCGAACGCCCGCGCTGCCCGGTGCGCGGCCTCGCCGAGCTCCCGGACGACGACGGCCGGGTCCTGCTCGCCGTACCGGTCCTGGACCGCCGTGGCGTCCTGGTCCCAGTTCGGGAACGTCGGGGCGTCCTCTGTGAGCATCAGGGCGAGCCGCTCGGTCATCTTCCGGTGCACGTCGCGCACGTGAGCGCCGTACTCGAGTGCCGACCAGGTGTGGTCGTCGGGACGCTCGCGCACGTCATCCCGGCCGAGTTCGGTCGGCCACGCGGTCGTGTTCGCGTCGATGATCCCCGGCACGTCGCGGATCGACACCGTGGTGCCGTCGTAGCCGCACTCGGGGCAGGTGCCCTCGATGACCCAGGTCCAGCTCTTCGTCTCGGGTTCGATCGCCATGCGCCGATGTTATGTCCTCGTTACTCAGCCTGGCGGATCCGCAGACGCATGCGGATCGGGCCCTCCCCCCGTTCGGGTGACACGCCGCTGCCTGGGAATCACCGGCCAATGACATTTCGGTCGCTCGGTAACGTCGCTCGCTGTTCCTGAGCCGGTCTCCACCGGCCCGAGCCGGTCCCTGCCGGCTCGTCACGATCCTCGAGGAGAGACATGGGCTCCGATCCCAGCCATACCCCGACCCGGCCGCACCGACGTCTGCGCGAGAGCGACGTCACCGTGGTCGACAAGAGCATGATGCGCCGCGCGGTGAGCGGCATGGTCGTCGGCAACACGATGGAGTGGTACGACGTCGGCGTCTACGGCTACCTGGCGGTCACGATGGGGAAGGTCTTCCTGCCGACCGCCGAGCCCGCCGTGCAGATCCTGTTCAGCCTCGGTGTCTTCGCTGCGACGTACATCGCCCGTCCGCTCGGCGGCATCGTCTTCGGCCGTCTCGGCGACCGCATCGGGCGCCAGAAGGTGCTCGCGACGACGCTCATCATGATGGCGGCGTCGACGTTCCTCATCGGAGCGCTGCCCGCCTACGCGACGATCGGGGTGTTCGCACCGATCGTGCTGGTCGTGCTGAAGCTGGCGCAGGGGTTCTCCACCGGCGGTGAGTACGCCGGCGCGACGACCTTCGTGACCGAGTACGCCCCGGACCGTCGCCGCGGGTTCTTCGCGAGCATCCTGGACTTCGGCAGCTACCTGGGCTTCGCGCTCGGAGCGACCGTGGTCTCGGTGCTGCAGATCACCCTCGGCGAGGACGCGATGGTCGCCTACGGCTGGCGCTTCCCGTTCCTGGCGGCCGGTGTGATCGGCGTCGTCGCGATCTGGTTCCGTCTGCGCATCGAGGAGTCGCCGGTGTTCCAGGCGACCCAGGCCGCGCAGGAGGCCGCGTCCGAGACCCGCGCGTCCTTCGACGGGGAGCGTCCCGCGAACGTGCTCGTGATGGTCCGAGACCACTGGCGGCCGATCGTCATCGCGATCATGCTCGTCGCGGCGTCGAACACCGTCGGGTACGCCCTGACCTCGTACATGCCGACCTACCTGACCGACTCGCTCGGGTACTCGCCGCTCGACGGCACACTGCTGACGATCCCGGTGCTCCTGCTCCTGGCGGTCATGCTCCCGCTCACCGGCAAGCTGTCCGACAAGCTCGGTCGACGCGTCGTGATGTGGATCGGTGCCGCGACGACCGTGGTGCTCGTCGTGCCGGCGTTCATGCTGATCGGGCACGGTGCGCAGTGGTCCACGCTGGCCGGACTCGGGCTGCTCGCACTGATGACCGCGCTGTGGGTCTCGAACCAGGCTGCGTCGCTGCCGGCGCTGTTCCCGACCTCGACGCGGTACGGCGGCATGGGCTTCGCCTACAACATCGCCATCGCGGTCTTCGGTGGGACCACGCCCCTGATCGTGCAGGCGCTGCTGACCGTGACCGGGGACGAGCTCGCTCCCGCGTACTTCCTGATGGCGATGAGCGTGGTCGGTGCGATCGGCGTCTTCTGCATGAAGGAGTCCTCGCGCCGTCCGCTGCCGGGTTCGATGCCGGCAGTGGAGACCGAGGCCGAGGCGAAGGAGCTCGTGCTCACGCAGGACACGAACCCGAACCTGGACCTGGGAGACCTGCCGTTCGCCGCGCAGGACGCTGCCGCCCGGGCCGCGGGCGACGCCGCCGAAGCCGAGGCCGTGCCGACGCGCTGACCCTGGGGGCGCTCGCGACGTGACCACGGACGGGAGGCGCGGTGCAGGTCCGACCTGCACCGCGCCTCCCGTCTGTGCGTGCGCATGCTGCGACGATCCACGCGTCGATCGACTCGTGTTCTGTCGGAAGATGCGCACGCACCGGATGCGTCCGCATGGTGCGACGATCCACGCGTCGATCGACTCGTGTTCTGTCGGAAGATGCGCACGCACGGACGCGCCCCAGCCGCACTCGCCTCACTCGTGCCGGTGCTCCGACGCCGGGTCCACCGCCGGCCACACGGGGAACGGGTCCGCCCACCCGCGCCACAGGTCCGGCCCGGCCAGCAGCTCCAGCGGCGTGAGCAGCGCCCCGTCGAGGGCACGTTCGATCGCCCGCACGTCGAGCCGCTCGCCGACGAACCACAGCGCCTGCCCGATCGGGGCGTCGGCGTCCCACGACGGGTTCGCGGTGGGGTCGAGCGCGAGCATCGCCCCGAAGCTTGACCACGAGCCGACGTGGTCCGGGCGTGACGCCAGCCGGAAGAACCCCTTCGAGCGGAGCACCCGGCCCGAGCTACCGGCGGCCAGGTCCCGCTCGATCACGGTGGCCAGTCGCCCGGGGTGGAACGGCAGCGGCTCCCGGTAGCGCATCGCGACCAGGTCGTCGCGGGCGTCCCGGCCGGTGTCGGCTCCGCTCGACAGGGCGCGCATCCACCCGGCGCCCGAGGCAAGGACCCGAGCGGCCCCGCCGTTCGACGCGGGCAGGTCGCGCGCGGTCCGGAGTGCGGGCAGCGCCACGATCACGGCCTGTGGCGCGAGCCGGTGCAGCAGCGCGACCAGTGCGCGACGGCGGCGCAGGGAGAGTGGCGCGAGACGGTCGAGCGCGATGACGGTCGCGTACTCGACGAGGGACGCCACCCGGTCGGCGGCCACGAACGCGTCGTCGACGTCGGACCACAGCAGGTGGGCGACGTCGTCGGCGCGCAGCACCCCGACCACGTGTCGGAGCACCCGGTCGTCGCCGGTCTCGCTCCGGGCGGCGTTCGCGAGCATCATGCCCACGGCGCGGGCGTCGGAGCCGGGTCGCAGGGTGACGACGAGGCCGTGGTCGGCGTCGGGGCCGCAGGCGCGGTCGAGGTGGTCAGCCCGCTCGGCGACCGCGCGGGCCGCTGCGAACGCGCTCCCGTCCACGTGCATCCGGTGCCCGGTGGTGATCCGGGCGGCGACGCGGTCGGCGTCGGCCTCGTGGAGGGCGGTGACGAGGGTGATGGCAGCAGCACGCATGTCGGGTACCCTACCTGAAAACCGTTCTCAACAAGAGAGCGCCGACGGAGGAGAACCATGAAGGTCCGCAACTCGCTCAAGGCACTGAAGAAGATCCCCGGCTCGCAGGTCGTCCGTCGCCGCGGCCGGGCCTACGTCATCAACAAGCAGAACCCCCGCTGGAACACCCGCCAGGGCTGACGTCGGCGGTGGTCCGTAGGGTGGATCCATGCGACTGCTGCTCATCCGCCACGGCCAGACCCCCGCGAACGTGAACGGTGTCCTCGACGCCGTGGTGCCCGGACCCGGCCTGACCGAGCTCGGCCAGCAGCAGGCGGATGCCCTGCCGGCAGCCCTGGCCGACCGGGGGATCGAGCGGCTCTTCGCCTCCACCATGGTCCGGACGCAGATCACCGCGGCACCCCTGGCGGCGTCGCTCGGGCTCGAGCCCGTCGTGCTGCCCGGTCTGCGTGAGATCGAGGCCGGGGACACCCAGGGCAAGAGCGACACGGTGTCCGTGCAGCTGTACATCTCGACGGTGCACGGCTGGTCCGGCGGGGACCGCACGACCCGGATGCCCGGGGCGGAGAGCGGGCTCGAGTTCTTCGAGCGGTACGACGACGCCGTGCGGCAGATCGAGGCCACCGGCGTCGGCGTGGCGGCGGCGGTGAGTCACGGTGCGGCGATCCGTACCTGGGCGAGCGCGGCCGCCGACAACACCCCTGACCACTTCGGCACCAAGCGCCACCTGGAGAACACCGGCATCGTCGAGCTCGAGGGGTCCTTCGCCGACGGCTGGCACCTGGTCGACTGGGAGGGCGAGCCGATCGGTGGTGACCAGCTCATCGACCGCACCGCGCTGGACCCGACCGGCGAGCGCTACTGACGCGCGGGCGAAACTGTCCCAAACCGATCGATGGCTCGCGGCGGCTCGACCGTTGACTCCGGAGGAAATCCCGACGGTTCGCTGCCCCGCGACGCTGACACATAGCCCCCAGATAGGGGTAACTGCGGCGTTTCCGCGTCGGAAGCGGTCGCTCAGGGTGACGTGATGTGTGAGAATTACTCCACGCATGAAGAAGGATGACCCAGTGACCAGTTCCCTCGTGGGCTACGCAGTGCTGCGCGCTAACTATAATGCAAATTCCGGGAGCTATTTAGACAATTTTGTAGGGTTTGTGCTCGATGCGCTCGCGGCGAGTCACCCACGCTTTCTGCAGCGGGATGAGATAGCCGAGCAGATTCGCTCAGAGTACGGGATCGCAATCCCCGACCTTGTGGTCGGTCAGCTTCTACGTAGAATGCGAAAGCAGAAGTTGACGGAAGAAGCGGCGCAGGATTGCTATACCGTGACAGCGGAGGGCCATAGCCGAGCGCCTGCAATCCAGGAGCTAGCCACTGGTTATAGAGCACAGCAGGCGGAGCTTGAGTATCATTTCCGAGAATTCGTCGCTAAGAAGTTTCCTGAGCATATGGAAATTCTGACACAGGATGTCGGAGCGGCTTTGCAGTCGTACTTCGAGCAGCACGCTGTCCCGCTTTTGAGTCGTAGCATCAAGGGTGCTCCTTTGAAAATCGAAAGCCGGGCAGGCTTCGATTACCTCATATCCGGCTTCGTTGCCGAGCTTGCTGAGATCGACCAGGGGCGATTCAACTACGTTGTCGAGGCTTCGAAGGGAGCAATCCTCGCTGCGGTACTCGAAATGGATACCTCCGGCTTCAAGGACTCGCTGGTTGGTCTTCAGATCTATTTTGATACTCCGGTGGTCATCAATGCCCTCGGGTTCGCCGGGGAAGTTCTGCAACGTGCCGCCACTCAGACGATTAAACTGGCCCAATCGCAAGGTGCTCAATCACTTCTCTTCACTCACTCGATGAAGGAAATAAGGGGAATCCTGAACGGCGCACAGTCTTCTCTGCGGGCAGGGTCCCGATCGATGTCGACTAGCGCCGTCTACCTACACTTTGTTGAGAGCGGTTACTCTGCAGTAGATGTTATGGAGATCGAGGAGTCTCTCGAGGAGAGAATAGCAGAACTCGGACTATCCGTCGTGGGTAAGCCAGCAAATTACGCGACGTTTGGTCTCGATGAAGCGCGGCTTGATAACCAGTTGCAGGAAGTTGTTCGGTATCGAGAGGCCGCGACGCGGCTGTATGACGTTGATTCTCTCTCCGCAATTCACCGACTTCGCGAGGGCAGTGTTCCGCAGAAGTTTGAACGAGCCAAAGCAATATTCGTGACATCTAATAGCGCCCTCGTGAGAGCCGCGCGCGAGTTTAGCGCCACAGACCGAAGGGCCAAGTTTCCCCTCGCTCTACACGACACTGCGGCGGCGGCGATTCTCTGGGTGCGTAGTGCATCGATGGAAGATGAAGTGCCGAGAGAGCAGCTCCTAGCTACCGCCTACGCGTCGATGCAACCTAATCAGACGTTGTGGGCGAAATACCTCGAGGAGATTAATCGACTCGAGGCTCGGGCTGAGGTTAGTGCTGATGAGGCCGCCGTGCTGCGTGCGACGACGGTGGCTCGCGAAGCTCTTATGGACGAGACGCTCGGGGACGGGGAGCTGATGACTGCAGACCTCCCGCTTCACGTTCTGGATCGCGTCAGAAGTGGTATTGAAACCCCACTCAAGGCACTGGTTGAAAAGTTCGAGGTCGCTCACGCGACTGCAGCTGTTGCGTCCATTGAGTATGCTCAGGCCGCAGCGGAAGAAGCGGATGCGCGCAAAAGGGTCGAAGCGGATCTTGCCAGCATGAATGCTCGCCTGGCAGAGAGCGAGAAGCAGGCTGCTGAGCTCAAGCGGAAACAGTTGAGCACCCTGGATTCAAGAGTTGCTAAGACAACTCGAGTCTCGGTGAGAATAGGCTTGTCGCTCGTGTTTGCATCCATCGTGATAATTGCGTTCGTGATTGCTTTGAAGTCGTTTGTGGGAAATGAGATAGAACACAATCTAATATTTGCGAGTGTCATGGCTGGGCTGGCTATTCTGGGGCTCGTGCCGCAGTTCTTCCCTGGGTCAATACTCGAATGGCTCAGGCCGCTAGAAAACTCGATAATAGCGCGGCGGAAAAAGAATGGGAGAAAGAAGCTCGGATTCGACGAGTAAGAACTGCGAATGAGGGCTGGCAGAAGAGGCCCGGTACCAGCTGGTACCGGGCCTCCCGTCTGAATGCGGTCGCGTCGACTACGCGAGCTGCGACGCCGACGCCTGTGCCGTTGCGGACGTCAGCGGCACGATCACACGGTGCGCCTCGCGCAGCACGTCGAGCGTGCGCTGGACCTCGTCCGCGCGCTCCTCGGGCGTCCAGTCGAGCGCCCCGGCGAGCACGTCGGCCAGCTCGTCGAGCAGGTCGATCGTGACACCGCCGACGAACGCCAGGTTCGTGCGGCGCAGCACCACGTCGACCAGGTGGACGGCCTGCTCGTGCTCGGCGAAGTACGCGACCTCGGCGCGGGTGAGCGACGGGTCGGACTCGAGCGCCTCGACGGGGCCGTCGGTCAGGACGTCCACGACCTCGGCGGCACGGGTGCCGTAGCGCTCCAGCAGGCCTTCGACCAGGGACTCGTCCAGACCGTCACGGTGCGAGGTGATCCACAGGGCGCGCTGCGCGTCGGTGGTCGGGAACTCCTTGCCACCGCCGATCGCCATGCCGGTGGTGTCGACCTTGCGGGTCATCCCGAGCTTCGTGGTGGCCTCGGTCGACAGGTGCGCGGCGAGGGCGCGGAACGTCGTCCACTTGCCGCCGACGAGCGACAGCACGGTCGACTTCGGCAGCCCGGCGATCTGGGTGTCCACGATCCGGTAGTCACGCGAGACGAAGCCGGGGGCGGTGTCCTCGTGGCGGGGGAGCGGGCGGATGCCGGAGTAGCTGTAGACGATGTGGTCGCGGGTGACGTCGATCTGCGGGAACACGTGCTTCACGAGCCCGAAGAAGTAGTCGATCTCCTCGTCGGTGGTCGTGACCGGCTTCGAGGGGTCGGCGTCGATGTCGGTCGTGCCGATGAGGACCCGGCCCTTGAGCGGGTAGATGAGGACGATGCGTCCGTCGTCGTTCTCGAAGAACAGCTCGCGGCCCTTGGTGGCCTCGAGCAGCTCGTCGTTCTGGACGACGATGTGCGAGCCCTTCGTGCCGCCCATGAACTTCGTCTCGCCGCCGAACGCCTCGTTCGTCAGGTCGGTCCAGGGGCCGGATGCGTTGATGACGACCTCGGCGGTGAACACGAACTCCTCGCCGGTCTCGCGGTCGCGCAGCAGCACGCCGCCGTCGCGGGTGCCGGCTGCCTCGACGTAGTTCGTCGCGCGGGCGGTCCCGGCGGAGCCGGTCCCGGTGCCTGCGGCGATGCCGTCCTTGAGGACGTCGAGGGCCAGGCGCTCGGGCTCGTGCACGCTCGCGTCGTAGTAGGTGCCGGTGTACTTCAGGTCCTTGTTGAGGGCGGGCATGTCCTCGAGCGCGGCCTTCTTGGTGCGGAAGACGTGCTTCGGGACGGAGCCGCCGTCGCGCGAGAAGGAGTCGTAGATCGTCATGCCGATCTTGATGAGCATCGCGCCGCGCTCCTTGGTGGAGCGCTGCTTGTGCGTCAGCATGCGCAGCGGGGCGTTCATGATGCCGGAGAACGTCGAGAAGATCGGCATCGTGGTCTGCAGCGGCTTGACGTAGTGCGGGGCGATGCGGATGAGGCCGTTGCGCTCCTGGACGCTCTCGCGCACCAGGCGGAACTCGCCGTTCTCGAGGTAGCGGATGCCGCCGTGGATCATGTGGCTCGACGCGGCGGACGCACCGGAGGCGTAGTCGCCGCGCTCGACCAGGGCGACGTCGACGCCCTGCAGCGCGAGGTCGCGGAACGTGGCGATGCCGTTGATGCCGCCGCCGACGACGAGGACCTGCGCGTTCGGGCGCTCGGTGAGGGCGGTCACCGTGTTCCGGGGCTGTGTCTTCTTCGACATGGTTCGTCGCTTCCTTCGTCGGTTCTCGTGGTCAGGATCGATCGTGCGCCGGTTTGGGAGGTCGGGCAACTTGCATGCACGAACGTGCAGCACACGTGTCGTGCGCTCCGATCCGGGGGCCGGGAGGCGCGACAGGGGTTGCAGATGCCGTGCACGTCCGTGCATGGTTGCGTTCGACAGAACGGAGCACCATGAGCGATGCGGCTCAGCCCATGCGCACGCAGCAGGCGCTGCGCGCCGCCCACCTGTACTACCTGCAGGACCTGACGATGGACGCCATCGCGGACGAACTCGCCACCTCGCGCTCCTCGGTGTCGCGCCTGCTGAAGTACGCCAGGGACACCGGCCTCGTCGACATCCAGATCCGCTCACCCCTCGACCAGGCGGCCGCGCTGAGCCGCAGCATCCGCTCGCGGTTCGGCGTGCACGCGCACGTCGTCCCGGTGCCGGACCACACGAGCGACGTCGACCGCCTGGAACGGGTCGCCCTGTCCGCCGCCCGGATCCTGACGCAGTACGTCGAGTCGAACATGGTGATCGGGATCTCGTGGGGCTCGACGGTGAGCGCGGTCAGCCGGTACCTCGTGCCGAAGACCACGCACGGCTCGACGATCGTGCAGATCAACGGCGCCGCGAACACACGGACCACGGGCATCGTCTACGCCTCGGAGATCCTGCGGCGGTTCGGCGAGGCGTACGGCGCGTTCGTGCAGCAGTTCCCGGTGCCCGCGTTCTTCGACGACCCCGCCACGAAGGAGGCGCTGTTCCGCGAGCGGTCGATCCGCCGTGTGCTCGACCTGCACGAGCGGATGGACCTGGTGGTGTTCGGTGTGGGCGCCCCGCAGGCCCCGGTGCCGTCGCACGTGTACTCCGGCGGCTACCTCGACCCCGCGGACCGCGACGAGCTCACGAAGGCCCAGGTCGTCGGGGACGTCTCGACGGTGTTCTACCGGGCCGACGGGTCGTGGCGGGACATCGGCGTGAACGCGCGCGCCGGCGGGCCGGACCTCGACACCATCAAGCGCGCGCCCCGTCGGGTGTGCGTCGTCGCGGGCCGCTCGAAGGCCGCGTCGTTGCGGGGTGCGCTGGCGTCCGGGCTCGTCACGGACCTGATCCTGGACGAGAGCGTCGGGCAGGCGATCCTGCAGCCCTGAGTCAGGATGTGACCCGGTTCTGTCGGGGGTGCCGGGTACGGTCTCGGCCATGGTGATCTCGATGGACCGACCGGGCGGCCGGTACTCCCGTCGCGTGGTCGGCACGGACGTCGACCAGGCGCTCGCGTTCTTCGGGCGCGACTACGACTTCCGGGCGCCCGCGGTCCGGCGCACCCGCCCCACCGCGCACTGGGACTTCGCCGGAGTCGGCGACGACCGGATGTCGCTGCGGTCGTCGCGGTTCATGGTCGACCTGCGCAGCGAGAGCCAGGTCGACGACGAGTTCCTGGTGGCCTGGATGCGGAGTGGCTCCAGCCGGATCACCTGCGGCGGCGAGACCTGGGCGCTCGAAGCCGGCGTGCCCGTCGTGCTGCCGTTCGCCGAGCCGTACTCCCTGCACCACCGCGACATCGCGCTGAACCTCGTGCACCTGGACCGCGACTTCGTCCGGGCGCTGGTCGGCGAGGACGACTTCGCCTTCGAGCCGATGCAGCGCCCGACGGCTGCGGGCACGGCCGCGTGGCAGGACGTGGTCCGGACGCACTCGTCGACGTGGCTCGACGTGGACCACGACCTCGACCCGATCGCGCAGCGCGACATCGCCGAGGCCTTCGCGACCGCTGCGATCCGTGCGTTCCCGCAGCGCGATCGCTGGCGCTCGACCGTGGCCGGCGGCGGTCCGGAGCACGGCCGCGTCCGCCGGGCGCTCGACTTCGTGCACGAGCACGCCCGCGAACCCATCGGCACACCCGAGATCGCCGCGGCGGCGGGGCTCAGCCCGCGCGGGCTGCAGCAGTCCCTGCGACGGCACCTCGACCAGACGCCCGGCGACCTGCTGCGCGAGGTGCGGCTCGACGGTGCGCGGGCGGACCTGCTCGGGGGTGCGCGCGACGAGACCTCGGTGGCCGAGATCGCCCGGTCGTGGGGCTTCGGGCACCTCGGGCGGTTCTCGGCGACGTACCGTGCCCGCTTCGGCGAGCTGCCGAGCGAGTCGCTCCGCACGCGCTGACCGCCGCGGGGCACCGAGCCGGGGAGTCCACCCGGCGGCGGTAGCGTGACGACATGGACACCGTCGTCACCGCGCTCCGCTCCGCACTGCAGGACCCCGACGGCACCGTCGTCCGGACCGAACCGGGCGTGCTCGACGCCGCGCGGACCGACAAGTCCGGCTGGATCGCACCCGGCGGTCCGGTCGCCGTCGTCGAGGCCCGCACCGTCGAACACGTGCAGGCGACACTCCGGACCTGCTCGGCCCTGGGCGTCCCCGTCGTCCCGCGCGGCGCCGGCACCGGTCTGGCGGGTGGCGCGAACGGCACCGAGGGCACGGTGGTCCTCAGCGTCGCGCGGATGGACCGCATCGTCGAGGTGTCCGTCGAGGACGAACTCGCCGTCGTCGAACCCGGGGTGCTCAACGGTGCGCTGAACGCCGCCGTCGCCGAGCACGGGCTGCGCTTCGCACCGGACCCCGCGAGCGCGGCGATCGCGAGCGTCGGCGGGAACATCGCCACGAACGCCGGTGGTCTGCGGTGCGTGAAGTACGGCGTCACGCGCGAGGCCGTGCTCGGGCTCGACGTCGTGCTGGCGGACGGCCGGCTCGTGTCGACCGGCCACCGCACCGTCAAGGGCGTGACCGGTCTCGACCTGACGGCGCTGCTCGTCGGGTCCGAGGGCACGCTCGGCGTCATCGTCGGCGCGACGGTCCGACTCGTCCCGATCCCGGCGGGTGAGCCCGCGACGCTCGGGGCCGTCTACCCGTCGGTGCAGCAGGCCGCCGCGGCGGCAGCGGCCGTGGTGGCGGGAGTGGACCGGCCGTCGACGGTCGAGCTGCTGGACGCCCTCGCCCTCGAGGGGATCGCGGCGTACCTCGGATCCGAGGTGATCGTCGAGACGGTGGGGAGCACCGCGGCGGGCGGGGTCTTCCTGCTCGTGGAGTTCGACGGTCCGGGCGCGACCGAGGCCGCGCTGGGAGCCGTGCCGCGCCTCCAGGCCGAGGGCGGAACCGTGCACCTGGCCGGGTCGGCGGCGGAACGCGAGCGCCTGCTGACGATCCGCCGGTCCTTCCACGCCGCGATGGAGTCGCGAGGCCGGGTGCTCATCGAGGACGTCGCCGTGCCGCGCAGCCGGCTCGCCGAGATGTTCGCCCGCGTGGAGGAGATCGGTCGCGAACACGGTGTCCCGATCCCGACCGTGGCGCACGCCGGCGACGGCAACCTGCACCCGAACTTCGTCTTCGACGGCGACGAGGTGCCGGCTCACGTCTGGGACGCCGCTGATGCGATGTTCCGTGCCGCGATCGAGTTGGGCGGGACACTGACCGGCGAGCACGGCGTGGGGGTGTTGAAGCGTCGGTGGATCGGTGACGAGCTCGGCGACGACGTGCTCGAGCTGCAGCGGGGGATCCGACGGGTGTTCGACCCGGCAGGCATCCTGAACCCGGGCAAGGTCTTCTGAGCGACTGATCGCCGAATCTCATCGCACGGATGCGCCGTGCGTCGTCCGGATCTTCGGCCGTAACGTCACCGCAACGAATCCGGCGCTGAATGGTGTGGACGAGAGCACCACCCACGAAGGAGTCTGCGATGCGCATCGGCGTCCCCACCGAGATCAAGAACAACGAGTACCGCGTGGCGGCCACCCCAGCGGGTGTCGCGGAGCTGGCGCTGCACGGCCACCAGGTCCTGGTGCAGGCCGGCGCCGGCACCGGGTCGGCGTTCCCCGACGACGAGTACCGCACCGCGGGCGCCGAGATCGTCGACACCGCGGACGAGGTCTGGGCGCGCGCCGAGCTGATCCTGAAGGTCAAGGAGCCGGTGGCGTCCGAGTACCCGCTCATCCGTCCGGGCCAGGTGCTCTTCACGTACCTGCACCTGGCGGCCGACCGCCCGCTGACCGATGCACTCATCGACTCCGGAGCCACCGCGATCGCCTACGAGACCGTGCAGCTGCCGGACCGCTCGCTGCCCCTGCTGTCGCCGATGTCCGAGGTCGCCGGACGGCTGTCCGCCCAGGTCGGCGCCTACAACCTGATGCGCACGAACGGCGGACGCGGACTGCTGCTCGGTGGGGTGCCCGGCACGCCGAAGGGTCGTGTCGTCGTCATCGGCGGCGGGGTCGCGGGCGAGCACGCGGCGACGATGGCGCTCGGCATGGGGGCCGACGTGACGGTCTTCGACATCAGCCTGCCGCGGCTGCGCGCGCTCGACGCCCGGTTCGACGGGCGGATCACGACGCTGCGGTCGTCGGCGCACGCCATCGCTGCAGAACTCAGGGACGCCGACCTGGTGATCGGTTCCGTGCTCATCCCCGGGGCGTCCGCGCCGAAGCTCGTCACCGACGCCATGGTCGCGGACATGCGGCCGGGATCGGTACTCGTCGACATCGCGATCGACCAGGGCGGCTGCTTCGAGGGCTCGCACCCGACCACCCACGACGACCCGACGTTCGCGGTGCACGACACCGTGTACTACTGCGTGGCGAACATGCCCGGTGCCGTCCCGCGCACGAGCACGATCTCGCTGACGAACGCGACGCTGCCGTACGCCGTCGCGATCGCCGACCGCGGGTGGGAGGCCGCGCTGGCCGCCGACCCGTCGCTCGCCCTCGGCCTGAACGTGCACGCCGGCCAGGTCACGAACGAGGCCGTGGCGGCCGCGCACGGTTTGGTGGCGTCCGCGCGGTAGGCCCCGGCTGCGTCGCGCCGGGCCGGGCCCCGGGCCCCGGCCCCCGGCCCCCGGCCCCCGGCCCGCGAAAGCGACAGTCTGCCGCGGAACATCCGCGGCAGACTGTCGCTTTGGCGGCACGGACCGGATCGGCGCCGCGAGAAGTGTCGGTTTGCCGGCACAGACCGGGACAGACCGGGACAGACCGGGACAGACCGCCCCGGGCCGCCCCGCCCCGGCCCGCTGTCACGCCGTGCGCGCCGCCAGGCCACGCGCGCCGGACCAGCCCGCACGCGCCCGTACGGCGACCGTCACCACCACGACCGCGGCGGCTGCGACCACCGCGGCCACGGCGGTCGGCGTCGACACCAGCGGACCGTCGAGCCGCGCGACCGCCACCCACGCCAGACCCCAGGCCAGGGACAGCATCGGCGCCAGGCGACCCCGACCCCACACCGCCAGCAGCAGCCCGACGAGCCCGGCCACCGCTGCGACGAGCACACCCCAGACGTCCTGCCCGAGGTCGAAGCCCCGGAAGCCCGCTGCCGTCAGCACCGCGGCCGTGTTCGCTGCCGTCGCGACGCACACCCACCCGAGGTAGAGGCCGAACGTGCCGTCGGTGACGATCGCCTCGACGACGCCGGAGGGCTTCGTCCGTCGCAGGATCGTGAACGTCCACACCAGCACCGCGAGCAGGGCCACGATGATCGGCTCGCTCGCCCACAGGAACCCGAACTGCACCGACAGGATCCACGCCGCGTTGAGCAGCAGGGACAGGATCGCCGGCACCGCCAGCTTCGCGTGCCGGTCATCGTCCGACGTGCGGAAGAGCTGGCGGATGGCGTAGGCGATGAGGCCGACGTAGACGACGCTCCAGATCGAGAACGCCGGGCCGTCCGGTGCGATGGCGGTCGACGACGCGGACAGTGCTCCGCCGGCAGCGTCTTGGATCGGCGTCCCGCCGGCCGCGCCGGACCCGACGAACGCCCCGACCACCGCGACGACGGCACTCACGGCGACTGCGATGCGCTTCCAGATCCTCTTCATGACCGTTCCCTTCGTCAGCATGCTGATGACCTGAACCGTAGGCGGGCGGTCCTGTCGGGCGCGCAGCGTGCGTTCAGCCTGTGGGGGACGGCGGACTGGAGGCGCGTGGCGGGCCCGCCACGGGCCTCCCGTCCGAAAGCCGGTCACCTGCGTACGGTGGTCGCGTGAGCGTCGAGATGAACACCGTGTACGTCGACCGGATCGCCCCGATGGCGAGTCCGTCGCTGGACGACACCTTCCGGATGCTCGACGAGCAGGGCGCGAGCGCGTGCATCGTGCTGTACCAACCGGACGCGCAGGAGCTCGGCGACGTCGCGGTCGCCCTCGGCCTGCACGAGCTCGCGGTCGAGGACTCCGCCGAGGGGCACCAGCGGCCGAAGCTCGAGCGGTACGGCTCGACGCTCTTCGTGGTCCTCAAGCCCGCGCTCTACAACGACGGGCAGGAAGAGGTGGCGTTCGGCGAGGTGCACGCCTTCGTCGGAGAGGACTTCTTCCTCGTCGTGGTGAAGGCCGACCCACGCGGCAAGCCGACCGTCCCGCGAGCGCTGCAGCGGATGAGCGGCAAGCCCGGCCTGGTGACGGTCGGACCGCAGGCGCAGCTCTGGGCGCTGATGGACACGATCGTCGACGGCTACGTGCCGGTGATCGACGGGCTGGAAGAGGACATCAACCAGATCGAGGACCAGCTGTTCGCGGGCGAGGCCGGGGTCTCTCGGCGCATCTACGAACTGTTCGGCGAGGTCGTCGACTTCCAGCGTGCGGCCCGCCCGCTCATCCACATCATCGAGAACCTGCACCGCGGCGCCGAGAAGTACCACCTGCCGATCGAGATGCAGCGTCGGTTCCGCGACGTCCTCGACCACGCCATCCGCACGGTGGAGCGGTTGGACACGTTCCGGCAGCTGCTGCAGAACGCCCTGACCGTCGACTCCACCCTGGCGGCGCAGAAGCAGAACGACGACACGAAGAAGATCTCCGGCTGGGCGGCGATCCTGTTCGCCCCGACGCTCATCGCCGCCATCTACGGCATGAACTTCACGCACATGCCCGAGCTGACGTGGACCTGGGGCTACCCGCTGTCGATCGTGGGGATGATCCTGTTCGCCGCGATCCTGTGGGTCGTGTTCAAGGTCAAGCGCTGGTTCTGAGGAAGACTGGGGCCGTGACCTCGTACGACCTCGTCCACCTGACCGCCGGGGGCGTCTCCCTCGTCCTCGACTGCCGTGACCACGCGCTGCCCGCGGTGGTGCACTGGGGAGCAGCCCTCGGGCCACTCGACGACGACGCGCTCGTCGCACTCGCCGACGCGGACGTCGCCCCCGTGGCCCAGAACGAGATGGACGACCCCGTCCGTGTCGCCGTGCTGCCCGAGCCGAACCGCGGGTGGAGCGGACGACCCGGCCTGGCCGGACACCGCGACGGCCACGACTGGTCGCCGGCGTTCACCGTGCGGTCGCTCGACGTGACCGACACGACCGTCAGGGCCGAGGCTGCCGACGACACCGCGGGGCTCGCGGTCCGCGTGACGATCGAGGTGCTCGGCTCCGGACTCGTCCGTGCCCGGGCTGCCGTCACGAACACCGCCGACGGCGTCTACACGGTGGACGACCTGACGGTGGCGATGCCGATCCCGTCCGGTGCGCGCGAGGTCCTGGACTTCGCCGGTCGGTGGGGCAAGGAACGCACCCCGCAGCGCCGCGAACTCGTCGTCGGCACCCACCAGCGTGAGAGCCGGAAGGGCCGGACCGGTGCCGACGCCGCGACCGTCCTGACGGTGGGGGAGCCCGGCTTCGGCTTCGCCCGCGGTCAGGTGTGGGGCGTGCACACCGGGTGGAGCGGGAACCACCGGCACCACGCCGAACGCCTGTCGACCGGGCGCCAGGTGATCGGCGGCGGCGAACTGCTGCTGCCGGGCGAGGTCCGGCTCGGCACGGGCGAGACGTACGAGGGGCCGTGGGTGTGGTTCGCCCACGGTGACGGGCTCGACGAGCAGGCCCGACGCTTCCACCAGTGGCTCCGGAGCCGGCCGCAGCACCCGACGACGCCGCGGCCGATGACGATCAACGTCTGGGAGGCCGTGTACTTCGACCACGACCTCGCCCGGCTGACCGACCTGGCGGAGCGCGCCGCGGCCCTCGGGGTCGAGCGGTACGTGCTCGACGACGGGTGGTTCCGCGGCCGCCGGAACGACCACCTCGGGCTCGGCGACTGGTACGTCGACGAGGACGTCTGGCCCGACGGGCTCGGGCCGATCGTGGACCGTGTCCGGGCGCTCGGCATGGAGTTCGGCCTGTGGTTCGAACCCGAGATGGTGAACGAGGACAGCGACCTCGCCCGCGCCCACCCGGAGTGGATCATGCAGGCGGACGGCCGACTGCCGATGCGGTCCCGCGACCAGCAGGTGCTCGCCCTGGCGATCCCCGAGGCGTACGAGTACGTGCTCGAGCGGATGACGGCGATCATCGGCGAGTACGGCATCGAGTACGTCAAGTGGGACCACAACCGCGACCTGGTGGAGGCCGGGTTCCCCGGTGGCGGCGCGGCGGTGCACGAGCAGACCCTGGCGACGTACCGGCTGATGGCGACCCTGAAGGAGCGCTTCCCGACGCTCGAGATCGAGTCGTGCGCGTCGGGCGGCGCCCGGGTCGACCTCGGCGTGATCGAGCACACCGACCGCGTCTGGGTGTCCGACGACATCGACCCCCTCGAGCGGCAGCAGATGCACCGGTGGACGCAGCAGCTCCTGCCCCCGGAACTCCTCGGCGCGCACATCGCGAGCGGCAGGAACCACTCGACGGGCCGCGTCCACGACCTGGCCTTCCGGGCAGGCACTGCGCTCGTCGGGCACCTGGGCATCGAGTGGGACCTCACCGAGGCGACGGCGGAGGAGTCGGCGTCGCTGGCCGAGTGGATCGCGCTGTACAAGGAGCTGCGCGGGCTGCTGCACGGCGGCGACCTGGTGCGCATGGACGAGGTCGACGACTCCCGGCTCGTGTACGGCACGGTCACGCCGGACCGGCAGCAGGCCGTCTTCTTCCTGGCGAGCATCGGGCGGTCTGAGGCGTCCGGCACCGGTCGGGTCACCTTCCGCGACCTCGACCCGGACGTCTCGTACCGCGTCGACCCGATCGTGGTCGGTGACGGGCACGGGATCGTCCGGCCGGACTGGTGGAGCGGCGCACGGGTGTTCAGCGGTCGGGTGCTCGGCGCGGTCGGCCTGCACCCGCCGCTCATGCCCGCCGACTGCGTGGTCCCGTTCCGTCTGACGGCCGTCTGACGGCAGGTGGGACGACCGGGAGGCCCGGTGCCGGTGATCGGAGCCGCTAGGGTTTCCGACATGCCGCGCTCCGGACACGCGACCCCCGTCTGGGCGCTCAAGCTCGCCGTCGTCACCGCCCTGGTGGGCGTCTCCGGCGGCATCGCCGGCATCGCCGTGTGGCTCGCGCTGCAGCTCATCCAGTTCGTGGCCTTCGGGTACGGCTTCGGTGGGCACCTCGAGGCGGCGGACGCACCGTCGGCGCTGAACCGGTTCCTCGCCCTCGTGGCCGCCGGTGTCCTGACGGGCTTCGCCTGGTGGGCGCTCCGGCGCTGGGGGCGTCCGATCGTGTCGGTCACCGCGGCGGTCGGCGGCAAGCGGATGCCCGCACTCGCGACCCTGGCGAACGCCGGCGTGCAGATCCTGGCGGTCGGGCTCGGCGCCTCGATCGGCAAGGAGGTCGCCCCGCGCGAGGTCGGCGCCTGGCTCTCCCAACTCGTCACCCGTCGTGCCGGTCTCACCCCGCGCGAGACGAAGATCCTGGTCGCCTGCGGAGCGGCAGCGGGCCTCGCCGCGGTGTACGACGTCCCGCTCGGCGGTGCGCTGTTCGCCGTCGAGGTCCTGCTCGGCGAGATCAGCTTCGCCACGGCCCTGCCCGCGTTCGCCACGAGTGCCGTCGCCGCGTTCGTCGCCCGGCTCGTGATCCCGGACGAGGTGCTCTACCACGTGCCGGCGATGCACATGTCGCCGTCACTGCTCGTCTGGGCGATCATCGTCGGGCCCGTCCTCGGCCTGGCGGGCGTCGGGTTCGTGAAGCTCACCAACCGGCTGCAGGGCATCGCGCCCAAGGGCTGGCACCTGCTCGTCGTGCTGCCGGTGGTGTTCGCGATGGTCGGGCTCATCGCGGTGCCGTTCCCCGAGATCCTCGGCAACGGGCGGGCGCTGGGCATCGTCGCGATGAACGCCTCGCTCGACGACGACACCGTCGCCGGCCTGGCGCCGATCGTGCTGCTCCTGCTGCTCGGCGTCGTCCGCACGATCACCACGTCGGCCACGATCGGTGCCGGCGCGGTCGGCGGCACCCTGACACCATCGATCGCGATCGGTTCGGCGATCGGTGGCGGCCTCGGTGGCGCGTGGCTCCTGCTCTGGCCGGCTGACGGCCCGGGCCTGGCGGCCTTCGCGTTCGTCGGCGCCGCGGCGTTCCTGGCGACCACGATGCGGGCCCCGTTCACGGCGCTCGTCCTGGTGGTCGAGTTCACCCAGGAGGGCACCGACATCCTCATCCCGTCGCTGCTCGCGGTGTCCGGGGCGGTCGCGGTCGGGTACGTCCTGGCACGTCGACGCAGCGCACAGATGGTGTGAACACTTCGTCACGGTCCGGGACAGACGACGGTTCTGCGGCCTACGATCTGCGGCATGACGGAGCGACGGGCTCCGCACCGAGCTGAGGAGCAGGCCATGGCGGGGTTCGACGACATCACGAAGAAGGCCCAGGACTTCCTGAAGGACAACAAGGTCCAGGGCGCCCTGAAGAGCGAGAAGGCCGAGGACATCAGCGACCAGGTCCTCGGGGGCGTCGCCGACGCGGTCAAGAAGGCCACCGGCGGCAAGTACGACGACAAGATCGACGGTGCCCGCGACGCTGCGGACAAGAAGATCGGCAACGAGTAGCCCCACCGTGCGACGGCCCAGGACCGGCGTGGTCCTGGGCCGTTGCCGTGCCGACTGGACGCCGCCGGGAACAACGGCCACCATTGACGGGTTGCTCCGGACAGCAACACCAGGAGGACGAGACGTGACAGTCGTGGCGCCGAACCAGCCGCTCACCGAGGCCGAGGTCGAGACGATCAAGTCGGACTTCCCGATCCTCGCGCAGGACGTGAACGGGCAACCGTTGGCGTACCTGGACTCCGGGGCGACGGCGGAACGCCCGACCCAGGTCCTCGACGCCGAGCGCCGGTTCCTCCAGCACGACAACGCCGCCGTGCACCGCGGCGCGCACACGCTCGCGGCCCTGAGCACCGATGCCTACGAGGACGCCCGTGCCACCGTCGCCGACTTCATCGGCGCTGCCGGTCCGAGCGAGGTCGTGTGGACCGCGAACGCCACCGACGCCCTCAACCTCGTTGCCTACGGCATCGCGAACGCCAGCCGTGGCCGCGGCGGGGTCGACGCCGCTCGCTTCCGCATCGGACCGGACGACGAGATCCTGGTCACCGAGGCCGAGCACCACGCGAACCTCGTGCCGTGGCAGGAACTCGCCGCGCTGACCGGTGCGACGCTCCGCTGGGTCCCGGTCGCCGACGACGGCACCTGGACCGCCGAGGACGCCGCGGCCCTGATCACCGACCACACCAAGGTCGTCGCGTTCGCGCACGTCTCGAACGTCACCGGCATGGTCGCCCCCGTCGAGCAGATCGTCGGTCTCGCCCACGCCCGCGGCGCACTGGTCGTCCTCGACGCCTGCCAGTCCGCGCCGCACCGGCCGCTCGACGTGCAGCAGCTCGGCGTCGACTTCGCCGCGTTCTCCGGGCACAAGATGCTCGGTCCGAACGGCATCGGCGTGCTCTGGGGCCGCAGCGAGCTGTTGAACGCGCTGCCCCCGTTCCGCACCGGCGGGTCCATGATCACCACCGTGACCATGGAGGCGTCGGAGTTCATGCCGGCACCCGAGCGGTTCGAGGCCGGCACGCAGCCCGTCTCGCAGGCCGTCGCCCTGGCCGAGGCCGTCCGCTACCTGCAGGGCATCGGCATGGAGCGTGTCCGCGCGCACGAGGAGCACCTCGCCCGGCGCATGCTCGACGGCCTGGCCGCCGTCCCCGGCATCCGCGTGGTCGGTCCGCCGGTCGGCGTCCCGCGATCGGGCCTGGTGTCGTTCGACGTCGACGGTGTGCACGCCCACGACGTGTCGCAGTACCTCGACGCGCAGGGCATCGCCGTCCGCTCGGGGCACCACTGCGCCCAACCCCTGCACCGCCGACTCGGCCTGGTCGCCACCAGCCGCGCGAGCACCTACGTCTACACGACCGAGCACGACGTGGACCGGTTCATCGCGGCCGTCGGCGAGGTCCGCGGCTACTTCGGAGCGACCGTATGAACTCCCTCGACAGCCTGTACCAGCAGGTCATCCTCGACCACGCCAAGGCCCGGCACGGCGACGGCGACCTGCCCGACGCCGACGCCTCGCACTTCGAGCGCAACCCCACGTGCGGCGACGAGATCACCGTCCGCATCCGCCTCGAACCGGGCACCGACCGCATCGCCGGTCTCGCCTGGCAGGGCGACGGCTGCTCGATCTCGATGGCCTCGGCATCGGTCCTCACCGACATGGCCGTGGGCCGCACGGTCCCGGAGCTCCTCGCACTGACCGACGAGTTCCGCACGATGATGCGCTCCCGCGGCGTCGGCGAGCCCGACGAGGACGTCCTAGAGGACCTCATCGCCTTCCACGGCGTCTCGAAGTTCGTCATGCGGGTCAAGTGCGGCATGCTCGCCTGGGTCGCGGCGGAAGCCGCCGCGCGTGAGGCGACGGCGTCCCGCTGAGCCGGGTGCGGCTCGCGATCGCGACCACGTGACGGCCAGGAGGCCCGTGGCGGGGCCGCCACGCGCCTCCCGTCCGCAGCTGGTCACCGACCGGGCCCCGAACGGCTTGAATGGTGTGCCTGTCGGAGGGGCGCGATGATCTTCGAGACGGAGCGACCCGGCGCAGGCAGGGCCGACGCGATCGTGCGGGACTACCTGACCGAGGTCGCGTCGCGGTGGTTCGGGCGGGCGGCGACGCCGGCCGAGGTCGACCGCGCGATGCTCGACGAGCCCTTCGACGACCTGCAAGGGGACTCCGGGCTGTTCGTCGTCGCCTCGGACGGGGGAGCGGTGGTCGCGTGTGCCGGCGTGCGTTTCGTGGGTGTCGTCGGTGAGCTGACGAAGGTTTTCACGCTGCCGGATTGCCGCGGTCGGGGTGTCGGTTCGGCACTCCTGCGGCACGTCGCGGAGGTCAGCCGGGCGCGCGGGATCACGTCGCTGCGGCTCGACACCCGGGCCGAGCTCGCCGAGGCCTGTGCCCTCTACGAGCGGCTCGGGTTCGTGCAGGTCGCGCCGTTCAACGACGACCCGTACTCCGACCGCTGGTACGCGAAGCCGCTCAGCTGACCGCGCCGATCTCGCGGAGCGCATCGCCGACCGTGATGCGCTCGTCGCGTTCCTGCGCTCGTGCCCAGCGGGCTTTCGCGAGCGCGACGGCCCGGTCGTCGAGACCGAGGAGCTCGTAGAGACCGTCCAGTTCTCGGGGAACGAGGTCGGCGAGCGGCAGGGGGAACTTCCGGTCGGGGCTGGCGTAGCTCTGCTGGGCGAGCTGGTCGAGGAGGCCCGGGTCGGTCTCTCGCTGTTCCATGAGCAGGACGACGGTTCGCGACCTCGTCATCATGAGGAAGGCGGACCGCACGTTCTCGTCCGGGTCGGTCGCCAAGGTGATCTCGACGGCGAGGGGGAGGTCCTCACGCGAGCTCCCAGCGCTGCGAGGTGTCCCCTCGAACCGCCGTGAGCATGTCCGGGTGGACGCCGAAGGCGCGCTCGCCGAGTTCCGGTCGCAGAGCGGGCGGGCGGGAGCCGTCCCCGACGCGCGCCGTGGGGAAGCCGACGCCCGCGTAGACGGTGTGGGCGATCGGGAGGAACTGGAGTGCCTCGTGGAGTGCGGTCGCGGCGTCGTGCACCGCCAGGGCAGTCACGTCGCCGTCGGCGGCATCGAGTGCCGCGGCGTACGCCGTCAGCGCCGTGTGCTGCTGGTCCATCGCCCGGGTGAACATCTCCTTGCCCCGGGCCGCGTCGCCGATGCGCCGCGGATCGAGGTGCAGGGTCACGGAGCTCGGATCCTGCAGGTGGCCCCGTGGCGTGCCGCCGCCCGACATCGTGAAGCTGAAGGTCTCGTCGTCGGGCACGTCGGCATCGGTCACGTCGCTGACGCTACCGGGTCAGGGGAGCGTGACGACGAGCTTCCGGGCAGAGACACCGGCGCGGAGCTCGGCGAGGGCCTCCGGGATCGCGGCGAGTCCGGATCCGACGACGGATGCGGTCGGCGTCGCCTGGTACCGACCGGTGCGGAGTGCCTCGGGCAGGAAGTCGCGGTAGATCGCGGGGCCGACCTCCGATTCGGTCGGGCGGCCGCCCCAGATCGCGGTGATGTGGATGCCGTGTCGACGCTCCAGCCGCGCACGGATCGTCGTCACCGGCGTCGGGTACGCCGATGCGAGTCGGCCGGACCCGGTGGCTGCCCGGACGATCGGGAGCGTACGGGGCAGCGAGCCCTGGCCGAAGGCGAGGGTACCGACGAGCTCGCGGTCGGCGACTGCGTCGAGGACGCGGCGTGCGGCACCGTCGTCGCGGTAGTCGAACACGGCCTCGGCACCGAGGGACTGCACGAACCCGTGGTTCTTCGGCGACGCGGTGCCGATCACGGCGTGCCCGGCGGCCCGGGCGAGCTGGACGGCGTTGGCCCCGACGCTCGTCGACGCGCCCCACACCAGGACGACCCCCGGGCGCTCGGACGTGTCGGCCGTCGGGAGTGACAGCGCGAGCTGATCCGGTTCGAAGAGCCCGGCCGCTGCGGTCGAGACGGCGAGCGGCAGGACCGCTGCCTGCTCGGCGCGCAGGTCGTCCGGCACCGGGGTCGTCACACGTTCGAGCAGGAGGACCTGGCGCTGGAAGGCTCCTTCGGCGGAGCTGTTCCGATGCTGCTCCTGCCCCGCTGCGTGCCCGACGACCCGGTCGCCCACGCGGAAACGCTCGGCGCCGGCGCCGGTCGCGACGACGGTGCCGGCGACGTCCGACCCGAGCACCGCCGGGAACCGGAGCTTCGGGAACACCAGGTGTCGGAAGAGTCCGCCGACGGCGTCGACCGGGTTCACGGCGACGGCTTCGGCCCGGACGACGAGTTCGCCGGGGCCGGGCTGGGGGACCGGCGCGGGGCCGACGGTGAACTGCCCGGTCGACGTGGTCCAGAGTGCTGCGTTGTCCGTTGACGACATGGTGTCCGGATCCCTTGCTCGAAGTGGGTCATGACACGACGTGTCATCGACCATTCAATCATGACACGGCGTGTCATCACCACTACTGTTGACCCATGCGTTGGTCTCCGGATGCCCGAGGGCGACTCGAGCGAGCGGCCTTCGAGCTCTTCGCCGAGCAGGGCTACTCGGCGACGACCGTGCCGCAGATCACCGCACGTGCGGGGCTCACCACCCGGACCTTCTTCCGGTACTTCGCCGACAAGCGCGAGGTGATCTTCGCCGGCGACGAGATCCCCGACCTCGCCCGAGCCGCCATCGAGGCCGCGCCGGCAGGGATCGACCCGCTCGACATCGTCGTGCACGGTCTCCGCCAGGTCGCCGACGGGCGGTTCGAGGGGCATCACGACCAGGTCGGTGCGGTGCGGCGGCTGGTGCTGTCCGAGCCCTCACTGCGGGAGCGTGACGCCCGGAAGCGCGCTGACCTCACCGACGCGGTCCGTGCGGCGTTCGTCGCTCGTGGCCTCGACCGGCCCGAATCCGCTGTGATCGCGGAGACGACCGTGATGCTCTTCCACCTGGCACTCGAAGCATGGCTCACGGGCCCCGCCGAGCGCCGGATGGCCGACGCGGTCGACGAGCAGCTCAGGATGCTCCGTACCGTGCTCGGTCCGGAGCGCGCAGGGTCATGAAGACGTCGACGTCGCCCTCGGTGTCGACGACGAAACCGTGCCGTTCGTAGAGCCGGCGCGCGGCGCTGCCCTGCAGGACGTTGAGTCGCGTCGCACCCGTGTGGGGCTCGGCCAGGACGGTCCGGAGCACTGTCGATCCGACGCCCCGCCCCTGGACCTCCGGCGCGAGGTAGAAGTGCTCGACCCACCGGGTGTCGGCGTCCGGCCGCACGGTGATCGAGCCGCGATCACACCCGTCGACCACGACGACCCGGGTGTGCTCGGGCGCGAAGGCATCACGCATCCGCCCGCGGACCCGGACCGCGTCGAAGCGGCCGAGACGCTCCAGGTCGGCACGGAGGACCTGTGCACGCAGCTCGACGAGCCACTCGATGTCCTCGGGGATGCTGTTCCGCAGGGTGACGTCCACCCGTCGAGCCTAGGAGTCGTCGGCGCCGATCCCGTGACGGGCCCCTGCGCAGCGGCCGTGGTCAGGCCGCTCGACCGGCGGTCGTGGCGGATCGGTCAGCGCGTCCGACGGTGACCCCGAGGGCGATCTGCACGATGCCGAACAGGATCAGGAAGCCGGCGATGGCGACGACGGCCAGCGCTGCCCCGATGGACGGCAGGTTGATGACGAGCACGCCGATGACGATGCTGAGCACCGCGGCGCCGATCGTCAGGGCACGGTTCGTCGGTGTCGGGGCGTAGAGCAGCGTGATGCCCTCGACCAGCCAGGCGAAGCCGATCACGAACGCGATCCACCGCACCCCGACCGGCGGGGCGACGAGCGCCACGATGCCCCCGGCGAGGATCAGCGCACCGAGGACGACCAAGCCGATGCGGCGGCCGGTGCCGATCCCGCGGGCGAACGCACGGACGATCATCGACAGACCGGACACCACCAGGTAGATGCCGAACACCCACGCGACCGCGAACAGTGTCGCGTGCGGAAGCACGAGTGAGGCGACACCGACGAGGACCGCCACGATGCCGACGATCAGCAGCGCGGTCCGCAGTCGTCGATCCCCGCCGACGTCGGTGACGACGTCGTCCTGCAGCGCCATGGTGTCCGCCCTTCCCTGAGAGGATCTGGTCCTGCGCGCTTCTGCGTCAGGGCTACTCCTCTGAACCGCCCGTGTCCGGTGCCGATGCGGACGCATCGGTCCGCGCGGGGTCGGTCCGGCTCGGCGGGCGCGCCGGCCACGTGACGAGCAGCAGCACCGCGAGCGGGCCGAACAGCAGCGTCAGGAGGAACCAGGTCCACGCCGATCGGTTCCGGGTCCGGGCGTACCCACCGGCGAGCATCGCGACGCTGAGCCAGAGGCTCGACAGGTACAGGCCGGTGAAGTCCTCGTGCACGAACGGTTCCCTTCGAGAGATACATCAATACCGGTCGAAGGGTAGCGCGTCCTCAGACCGTGCTGGCCTCGTCGTCGCTGGTGCGGCGGAGTGAGCGCACCATGCTGCGCAGCGCCCCCCGCGCCGCCACCTGCTGCTCACCCGACAACCCGTCGAGCATCCGGACCTCGACGCCGCGGACAGCCGCGCTCGCGAGCTCGAGGCTCGCCCGCCCGCTCGCCGTCAACCGCGTCGGGAGCGCCTTGCCCACCGGCGCCTCGGTGGCCCGCGTCACGAAGCCGTCCCGTTCCAGGGCCTGCAGCAGCACGTTCATCGACTGCCGCGTGACGAAGGCGCCGCGTGCGAGCTCGGAGTTCGACAGCCCGGGCCGCTGTGCCAGGAGTTCGAGGCACGAGTAGTGCGTCATCGTCATGCCGAGCGGGCGCAGCACGGCCTCCATCGCAGCGCGGAGCGCGCTCGCGGCTTCCTTGAGCAGGTATCCGAGGGACGTCTCGAGGTCGATGACGTCGCTGCTGTCGGTGCCGTCTTGACTCATGTCAGGAGTCTGACATAGGTTGTGCCGTGTCAGAAGACTGACACAACCGAAGGAGCACCACATGCCCGTCACCGGCCCCGACTTCATCTCCCTGCAGACCCGCGACCTGGCGGCGTCGCAGGCGTTCTACGAGCAGTACCTCGGTCTCGTCCGCTCCCAGGCCGGCCCGCCACACGCCGTCGTCTTCGAGACGACGCCCATCGCCTTCGCGCTGCGGGACGTCGTCCCCGGCACCGACCTCGACGCGGTCTCGCAACCGGGCATCGGGGCGGCGATCTGGCTGCACTCGACCGACGTGCAGGCCATCCACGACGCCCTGGTGGCCGACGGCCACACGATCGTGTCGGCACCGATCGACGGCCCGTTCGGCCGGACGTTCACGTTCGCCGACCCGGACGGCTACCAGGTCACGCTCCACGACCGCGCCTGAGCTGCGGCCGTCACGCTTCGTCACGATGGATGACGGACGCAGACCCCGCACGTAGCGTCGCCAAGCGTGACCAGCAGCAGCGAACCCCGGCAGATCCGCTTCAACGCGTTCGACATGAACTGCGTCGCCCACCAGTCCTCCGGGCTGTGGCGGCACCCGCGCGACCGATCGCGGGACTACCGCGACCTGACGTACTGGACGGACCTGGCGAAGACGCTCGAAGGCGGGGCGTTCGACGGCATCTTCATCGCCGACGTGCTGGGCACGTACGACGTGTACGGCGACTCGAACGAGGCCGCGCTCCGCACGGGCTCGCAGGTGCCGGTCAACGACCCGATCCTGCTGGTGTCGGCGATGGCGTCGGTGACCGAGCACCTCGGCTTCGGGATCACGGCGGGCACGGCGTACGAGCACCCGTACCCGTTCGCCCGGCGGATCTCCACGCTCGACCACCTGACCAAGGGGCGCGTCGGCTGGAACGTCGTCACCGGCTACCTGCCGAGCGCCGCACGGAACATGGGCCAGACCGACCAGCTGTCGCACGACGACCGCTACGACGTGGCCGACGAGTACCTCGAGGTCCTCTACAAGCTGTGGGAGGGCTCGTGGGAGGACGACGCGGTCGTCGCCGACCGCGCGTCCGGCGTCTTCACCGACCCGGCGAAGGTGCACCCGATCGAGCACCACGGCAAGCACTTCGACGTGCCGGGCATCCACCTGTCCGAGCCGTCGGTGCAGCGTTCGCCCGTCATCTACCAGGCGGGCGCGTCGCCGCGCGGCATCCGCTTCGCAGCGGAGAACGCCGAAGCCGTCTTCGTGGGCGCACCGACCGTCGAGCAGCTCGCGTCGACCGTCGCGAAGGTCCGTGACGCCCTGGAGGCAGCTGGTCGCGACCGGTACGCCGCTCGCGTCTACACACTGCTCACCGTGATCACGGACGCCACCGACGAGCTGGCCCAGGCGAAGTACGAGGACTACCTGTCGTACGCGTCGGAGCTCGGTGCGCTGGTGCTCAACTCCGGCTGGATGGGCGTCGACCTGTCGCAGTGGGACCTCGACGAGCCCCTCGGCGATGTCGAGTCGAACGCGATCCAGTCGGCTGCGGCCAACATCGCGGCGGCCACCGGCGAGGACGGCAGCTCGTGGACGATCCGCGACCTCGCCCGGCACACCGCGATCGGCGGGCTCGGGCCGGTCGCCGTCGGCGGGGGCGCGACCATCGCGGACCGCCTGCAGGAGATCCAGGAACGCACCGACGTCGACGGGTTCAACCTGGCGTACGCGGTGACCCCGGGCACGTGGGAGGACGTCATCGAGTTCGTCATCCCCGAACTCCGGGCGCGCGGGGCGTACCCGACCGGCTACGAGCCCGGTTCGCTGCGGCACAAGCTGCACGGCCGCGGTGACCGGCTGCCCGAGGAGCACCGTGGAGCGTCGTTCAGGATCGGCAGCAGCGCGGTCGTAGGCTGACCGGGTGATCGAACCGTCCGTGTCCGTGCGTCCAGCGGCCCCGGACGAGGTGTCGGCCTGTGTCGACCTGTGGGTCGCAGCGGTCGCGGCACGGGACAGCGTTCCGGAATCCGATGCGGTGCGAGCCCGCGCGGTGTCGAAGTTCGCCGTGCCTCGGGTCGCCCTGCTCGTCGCTGTCGGAGCGGCCGGTGCGATCGACGGCTTCGCGCTCGTGACGGCGCCGGGGTCCGGGCGGTCGACCGACCCGTCCGACGCCGCCTACCTGTCGCTGCTCGCCGTCCGCCCGGACGTGCAGGCGCGGGGTGTCGGGCGTGCGCTCCTGGCCGCGTCGGTCGACGCGGCGTCGGCGGCGGGACACCCCGCGGTGGTCCTGCACGCACTCGCCGGCAACGAGCGAGCGCTGCGGCTCTACGAAGCCGGCGGGTTCCGGGCGGACGGGGTCGAGTTCCCGCACGCCCTGACGGGCGGGCCGACGCGGACGTACATCGCGACGGCCCCGGCGCGCTGAACCGTCAGACGCGCCACTTCGGTCGCGGGGCGTGGTCCTCGTACGACTGCCGACTCGGGTAGGTGATCAGCTCGATCGTCGATCCCCACGGCGTTCCGACGTACACGAACCGGTTGCCGAACCCACCCTCGTTGCCGCCGAGGTCACGCGGGTCGGCGTACCGCTGGCCGCCCGCCGTCTCGATGTGCGACAGCGCGTGGTCGATGTCGTCGACGTAGAACGCCACGTGCTGCCAGCCGAGGTCGCTCGCGCGGACGGCCGGGCGCTGGTCGGGGCCGTGGTACTCGAAGAGCTCGAGTCCCGGCCCGTTCGGCAGCGCGAGCATACGCAGTGCCCCCTGGGCCATGGTCTTCGGGATGCCGAGGCGCCGCTGGACGTCGGGTTCACCGCGGAGCGGTTCGCTCCGGAGGAACCGGTCGTACAGGGGGACGGCGTCGAGTCCCAGGACGAAGAAGTCGGTGGCCTGGTCGATGTCGGGCACGGTGAGGCCGATGTGGTCGATGCCGTGTGCGGTGCTGGGGGTGCCCGTCGGGGTGGTGACGGTTGCAGGACGTGTCGCGGTGGTGCCGGATGGGCGTGGCGCAGTGTGCATGGTGCCGTCTCCCCTGAGTTCGGCTCGGACGTGGATCACCCGAGTAGAACGGCTGTTCGCGGGGGAGGACAAGCGGAGCGCGGGACGCGTGCGGAGAACCGCCGCGATCGTGCGTGATCAGTCGACGGGGGTCCACGCCGGGTAGGTTGCCGAGCGTCCGTCGCCCGAGGACCGCCGGGTGACGCGGCGCTGTACCCAGGGCAGGACGTGCTCGCGGTAGTAGCGGAGTTCCTCGGAGAGTCGGGTGCGGCCGGTCTGTTCGGACGCCGGCTCGATCGGTGCCGGTCCGTCCTCGATCGCGTGCAGGGCGAGGTCCGCGACGCGCTGGTGGCCGGTGTCGTTCATGTGCAGCCGGTCCTCGGACCAGAACTCGGCACGGCGCAGGTGCGGATCACGGGACACGTCGACGAAGGGCAGGTCGTACCGGTCGGCGAGGTCGGCGAGGGCGTCCGCCCAGGCGTCGCCGCGCGCGTTGATGAGGCGTCCGAGGGGGAGTCGTGCGCTCGGGTCGGCGGGGCTCAGCAGCGCCAGCCGGACCCCGCGGCCCAGGACCGTGTCGACCGCCGCTTCGAGTGGTGCGATGAGGGCGTGGGCGTCGAACCGTGGCCGCAGCAGGTCGTTGCCGCCCGCGCAGAACGTGATCAGCGTCGGTGCGGGGTCGAGTGCGAGAGCCGCGTCGAGCTGCTCTCCGAGGACCCCGGCGAGCAGGCGCCCGCGGACCGCGAGGTTGGCGTACCGGACGTCTGCGTCGTGCGCACGGGCCATGCCGCTCGCGAGTCGGCCGGTCCAGCCGGGGAACGGTACGGCGCCGGCGTCGCCGATGCCCTCCGAGAAGCTGTCGCCGATCGCGACGTAACGGATGGTGTCGGGCATGCGGCCATCATCGTGCACATGTCTGTGCACGTTCTGGTGTGGAACGAGCGTTTCAGGACAGCGACCACGACACACGACCGTTACACGAGGGAAACGGCGGGCGCGAAGAGGCTCCCTAACTTCTGTGGTGGAGGCGATCACCGCCTCCCCACCCCACTCCCTCGGAGGACGCCATGGCTACCGATCTCGTGACACCCGTCGCAGCGCCCCACGCCCCCACCACGACCGCCGCACCCGCTGGTGCCGGCGTCGTCAAGCCCGGGTACGACCCGGCGCTCACGAACGAGGACCTCGCCCCGCTGCGCAAGCAGAGCTGGACGAGCTACAACTTCTTCGCCTTCTGGATGTCCGACGTGCACTCGGTCGGCGGCTACGTCACCGCCGGGTCGCTCTTCGCACTGGGCATCGCGAGCTGGCAGGTGCTCATCGCCCTGGTGGTCGGCATCCTGATCGTGCAGGTCTTCGCCAACCTCGTCGCCAAGCCGTCGCAGCGCACCGGCGTGCCCTACCCGGTCATCAACCGTGCGGTGTTCGGGGTGCTCGGGGCGAACGTGCCCGCGATCATCCGCGGGCTGATCGCGATGGCCTGGTACGGCGTGCAGACGTTCCTCGCCGCGCAGTCGCTCAACATCATCTTCCTGAAGTTCATCCCCGCCTCGGCCGGGTTGCTCGACCACTCGTTCCTGGGGCTGTCAGCGCTCGGGTGGATCTCGTACGCGATCCTGTGGGTCGCGCAGGGGGCCCTGTTCTGGATGGGCATGGAGGCCATCAAGAAGTTCATCGACTGGGCGGGCCCGGCGGTGTACGTCGTGATGATCGCGCTGGCGATCTACCTCGTCAGCCAGGCCGGCATCGGCAACATCTCGTTCACGCTGTCGGTGGGGGAGCCGCTCTCGTTCGGCGCGTCGATCCCGGTCATGCTCTCCGCGGTCGCCCTGGTGGTCAGCTACTTCTCCGGCCCGATGCTCAACTTCGGTGACTTCTCGCGCTACGGCAAGTCCTTCGCGGCCGTCAAGCGGGGCAACTTCTGGGGCCTCCCGATCAACTTCCTGTTCTTCTCGGTGCTCACCGTGCTGTGTGCGAGTGCGACCGTGCCGGTCTTCGGCAAGCTCATCACCGACCCGATCGAGACCGTGCAGGCGATCGGCGCCCCGTTCGCGATCCTGCTCGGCGGCCTGACCTTCGTCACGGCGACGGTCGGCATCAACATCGTCGCGAACTTCATCAGCCCCGCGTTCGACTTCTCGAACGTCGCTCCACGCAAGATCTCGTGGCGAGCCGGCGGCATGATCGCCGCGGTCGGCTCCGTGCTGCTGACCCCGTGGAACTGGTACGGCAACGACCAGGCCATCCTGTACACGCTCGGGGTGCTCGGCGCCCTCATCGGCCCGCTGTTCGGCATCCTGATCGCCGGGTACTACATCGTCGGGAAGCAGCGCATCGCCGTCGACGACATGTACACGAAGGACACCTCGGCCCGGTACTGGTACCGCGGCGGCTTCAACCCGAACGCCATCGGTACCCTCGTCGTCACCGGGGTGGTCTCGGTCGCCAGTGCGGTCCTGCCGCCCGCGCTCGGGATCCTGCCGGGGCTGAACAACTACAGCTGGTTCATCGGCTGCGGCCTGGGACTCGTGGTGTTCTGGGGACTCGAGCGGGTCCGGCCGAGCATGCCGGAACTCGCCTCGGACGACCCGACGGTCGACGACGGCGCCGCCGTCGGACGAGCCTGAGACGCCGCAGCGACACCGCACCACCAGCGACACCCGCACCACCAGCGACACCCGCACCGCCCGCTCCACCGGAAGGACCCCGATGCGCATCCGCGTCGTCAACCCGAACACCACCGCCTCGATGACCCGCTCGATCGGCGTCGCCGCCACCGCGGTCGCCGGCCCGGGCACCATCGTCGAGGCGGTGAACCCCACGATGGGCCCGGCGTCGATCGAGAGCCACTACGAAGAGGCGCTCGCGGTGCCGGGGCTCCTCGAGCAGATCGCACTCGGGGAGCAGGACGGCGTGGACGCCTACGTCGTCGCCTGCTTCGGTGACCCGGGCCTCGACGCCGCGCGGGAGCTCGCCGCCGGGCCGGTCATCGGGATCGCCGAGGCGGGCTTCCACGCGGCGGCGATGCTCGGGCGCCGGTTCGGCGTCGTGACGACCCTTGCGCGGACGACCGGCCGGGCCCACGAGCTCGCCGAGCGCTACGGCTTCGCGTCGCTCGTCACCGAGATCCGGGCGTGCGAGGTCGCGGTGCTCGAGCTCGACGACCCCGCTTCGGGCGCACGCGCCCTGGTGATCGAGGAGTGCCGGGCCGTCATCGCCGGCGGAGCCGACGCGGTCGTGCTCGGCTGCGCGGGGATGGCGGACTTCTGCGCCGAGGTCTCGCGGGCGATCGGGGCACCGGTCGTCGACGGCGTCGCCGCGGCGACCGTGCTCGCCGAGTCGCTCGTGCGGCTCGGGCTCTCGACGGGCAAGCACGGCGAGTACGCCACCCCGCCGACGAAGGCGATGTCGGGTCTGCTGGCGGGCTTCGAACGCCAGCCGGCGGCGGGCGCGACGGTCGGGGCGGGCGCATGACGGGCCTCCCGGCCGACGGCAGCACCGAGTCCCGCACCGACGTCGACACCGTCGCGGACCTCGTCCTGCGCGCAGATCGCGCCTGGATCGACGGAGCCTTCCGCCCCGCAGCGGTCGTCGTGCGCGACGGCCGTGTCGACACCGTCCTGCCGGTCGACGCGCCCGTGGCCGCCGTCGACGACCGCACCGTGCCGGCCGACCAGGTCCTGCTGCCCGGCCTCGTCGACACCCACGTGCACGTCAACGAACCCGGACGCACCGAGTGGGAGGGGTTCGCGTCCGCGACCCGGGCCGCCGCACTCGGCGGGGTCACGACCATCATCGACATGCCGCTCAACTCGATCCCCGCGACGACGACGGTCGAGGCGCTCGCCGTGAAGCGCGCGAGTGCCGAGGGGCGGGTCGCCGTCGACGTCGGGTTCTGGGGCGGGGCGGTCCCCGACAACGCCGGCTCGCTCGGCGCACTGCACGACGCGGGCGTCTTCGGGTTCAAGTGCTTCACCGCGCCGTCCGGGGTCGACGAGTTCCCGCACCTCGACGCCGACCAGCTGCGCGCCGCGATCGAGGAGGTCGCCCGGATCGACGCCCTGCTCATCGTGCACGCCGAGGACCCCGAGTTCCTGGTCGACCACGCCGCGCTCGGCGGCCACTACGAGGACTTCCTCGCCACCCGCCCGGTCGACGCCGAGCGGTCCGCCATCGCGCGGGTCATCGACGGCGCACGGGCCACCGGCGCGCGGGTCCACATCCTGCACCTGTCCGACGCCGGTGCGATCCCGATGATCCGCGCCGCGAAGGACGACGGCGTCCGGATCACGGTCGAGACCTGCCCGCACTACCTGTCGTTCGAAGCGGGGTCCATCCCCGACGGCGCGACCGAGTACAAGTGCTGCCCGCCGATCCGTGACGACGCGAACCGCGACGCCCTGTGGGCCGGTGTGCTCGACGGCACGATCGACATGATCGTGTCGGACCACTCGCCGTCGACCGCCGACCTCAAGGTCGACGACTGGGGACTCGCCTGGGGCGGGATCGCCGGCCTGCAGGTCGGCTTCCGGGCCGTCTGGACCGAGGCCCTCCGCCGCGGCGTCCCGCTCGAGGTGCTGTTGCCGCTGTTCACGACCGGTCCGGCGGCACTCGTCGGCTTCCCCGACCGCGGGGTCATCGCCCCCGGCGCGCTGGCCCACTTCGCCGTGTTCGACCCGTCCGCCACGGCGGTCATCGACGTGGCCGGCCTGGCACACCGCAACCCGGTCTCCGCGTTCGCCGGCCTGGAGGCCCGTGGCCGCGTCACCGAGACCTGGCTGCGCGGGCGCGTGGTGGCGTCCACCGCGTCCGGCGTCACCGCCGTCGAGGGGCAGCTCGTCGCGGCTCCCGTGACCGCGGATGCCCGGGTCACCGAAACACGTCTGTAACGATCGTTCCGGTACGCTCGTGATCGGAACGGAAGGACCAACCATGCACCCCGTGAACCCGCCAGCCCGCCTCCTCATGGGCCCCGGCCCGATCACCGCCGACCCGCGTGTGCTCCGCGCCCTGTCGACCCCGCTCGTCGGGCAGTACGACCCGTGGATGACCTCCGCCATGAACGACACCCAGGAGCTCTACCGCGGTGTGTTCGGCACCACGAACGACGCCACCGTGCTCGTCGACGGCACCTCGCGCGCCGGGATCGAGGCGGTGCTCGTGTCGCTCCTCGCACCCGGGGATCGCGTGCTCGTGCCGGTGTTCGGCCGGTTCGGGCACCTGCTCGCCGAGATCGCCGGCCGTGCCGGGGCCGAGGTCCACACCATCGAGACCGCGTGGGGGCAGGTCTTCACACCGTCCGCGATCGAGGACGCCATCGTCCGTGTCCGGCCGAAGGTGCTGGCGATCGTGCAGGGCGACACCTCCACGACGATGAACCAGCCGCTCGACGAACTGGGCGCGATCTGCGAGCGGCACGGTGTGCTGTTCTACACCGACGCCACGGCGACCGTCGGCGGCAACCCGCTCGAGGTCGACGCCTGGGGCATCGACGCCGTCAGTGCCGGCCTGCAGAAGTGCCTCGGCGGGCCGTCCGGCAGCGCGCCGGTCACCGTCTCGCCGCGTGCGACCGCCGTGCTCGACGAGCGCCGCAGCGTCGAGGCGGGCATCCGCGAACCCGGTGACGACGTCGCCGACGAGCCGATCCGCTCGAACTACCTCGACCTCGCGATGATCCTGGACTACTGGGGTCCGCGGCGGCTGAACCACCACACCGAGGCCGCGTCGATGCTCTACGCCGCCAACGAGTGCGCCCGCATCCTGCTCGACGAAGGGCGCGAGCAGGCGATCGCACGCCACGAACTCGCGGGCCGCGCGATGCTGCAGGGCGTCCAGGCGCTCGGGCTCGGGGTGTTCGGTGACGTCGCACACAAGATGCACAACGTCGTCGCGGTGGAGATCCCGTCCGACGTCGTCGGCGACCAGGTCCGTGGTTCGATGCTCGACGACCACGGCATCGAGATCGGCACCTCGTTCGGACCGCTGCACGGCAAGGTCTGGCGCATCGGCACCATGGGCTACAACGCCCGCAAGGACACCGTCGTGACGACGCTCGCCGCCCTCGAGCACGCGCTCCGCCGTGCGGGGCACGCCGTCCCGCACGGCGGTGGGGTCGACGCGGCCCTCGACGTCTTCTCCGGTGCGCCGGTCGGGGTGCTGGCGTGAGCGCGGCCCCGGTCGTGACCGCCACCGCCCTGGGTACCGCCGACGCCGAGCTCGTGGCGCGCTGGTGCGACGAGCTGGCCCTGGTCACCGAGGAGACCGGCCGGATCACCCGCGTGTACCTGTCGCCCGAGCACGCCCGTGTCAACGGGATCGTCGCCGGGTGGATGCAGGACGCCGGACTCACCACCTGGCAGGACGCCGCCGGCAACCTGCACGGACGGGTCGGCGGGATGGCCCCCGACGCCCCCGTGCTGCTGCTCGGCTCGCACCTCGACACCGTGGTGGACGCCGGCCGCTACGACGGGATCGTCGGGGTCCTGATGGCCATCCGCACCGCTGCGCGACTGACGGCCGCGGGGCCGCTGCCCGTCGCGCTCGAGGTCATCGCGTTCTCCGACGAAGAGGGGACCCGCTTCGGCAAGGCCCTGCTCGGGTCGTCCGCCGTCGCCGGGGTGTGGGACGAGTCCTGGTGGGACCTGGCGGACGGCGACGGCGTGACCCTGCGCGAGGCCTTCACCCGGTTCGGGCTCGACCCGGCCCGGGTGGGTGACGCGGCGGCCGACCCGACGACGCTCGCCGGGTACCTCGAGGCGCACATCGAACAGGGCCCGTACCTCGAGCAGGCCGGTCAGGCGCTCGGCGTCGTCACGAGCATCGCGAGCGCACGACGGTTCTCGGTCGAGGCCGTGGGCGAGGCCCGGCACGCGGGCGGCACCCCCTACGAGCGCCGCCACGACGCGCTGCTCGCCGCGGCCGAGGCCGCCTTGGCCGTCGAGCGGATCTGCCGGGCGTCGCACCACGTCGGCACCGTCGGCACGATGACCGTCGAACCGGGCGCGGTGAACGTGGTCCCCGGCCTCGCACGGTTCTCGGTGGACCTGCGCGGCGAGTTCGACGACGGCCGCGACGCGGTGTGGGACGAGCTCACGAAGGCGTTCTCGCTGATCGGGGAACGACGCGGGGTCAGCGTCACGCCGACCGAGGTGCACCGCGCGCCGGCGGTGTTCTGCGCGCCGCGGCTGATGGACGCCGTCCGCGCCGGCATCGAGTCGACGGGTGAGGCCGCGCCGATGGAGCTGTTCTCGCGGGCCGGACACGACGCCATGTCGCTCGGGCTCGTCACCGACGTCGCGATGCTGTTCCTGCGCAACCCGGACGGCATCAGCCACCACCCGGACGAGTTCGTCTCGACGCCCGACATCGCGCTCGGGCTCGACGCGCTCGCCGTCGCGGTGGAGCGGGTGGCCCGGGCATGAGCACCGCCGGACCGGACGTCCGCGCCCGCATCGACTCCGTCTGGGAGCAGCTCTCGCCCGCCGAACGACGCGTCGCCGCGATGGTCCGGCACGACCCGGAACTCCTGCTCGTCGGGACCTCGGCCGAACTCGCCGCCGAGTCGGGCACGTCGAAGGCCACGGTGTCCCGGCTCGTCCGATCGCTCGGGTTCCAGGACGCGGCCGAGGTCCGGCAGAACCTGATGTCCGCACGCGGCTCCGGCCTGCCGTGGGTTGCGGAAGACGCCGCCCACGTCGACCAGCGCGCCGTCGAGGCCCGCAACCTCGACGCGGCCTTCGCCTCGCTGGCCCGTGCCGATCGTCCGCGACTCGCTCGCCGCATCGTCCGCGCTCATCGCGTGCTCGTGTTCGGGGAGCGCGGCGCCTACCCGGTGGCGCTGCAGCTCCGCGCGCAGCTCGCCCAGGTCCGCTCCGACGTCCGGGTCGGTCCGGCACCGGGGCAGCGGCTCGGCGAAGAGGTCGCCGACCTCGACCGCCGTGACCTCGTCGTCCTGGTGACCGTGCGTCGGCACACTGCCGGGGTCGACCGGATCGTGCGGCACTGCGTGTCGACCGGCGCCGACGTCGTCGTGCTGGGCGATCCGACCGCAGCCGTCATCGCGGCACCGGCGAACACCGCGATCCTGTGCCCGGTCGACTCACCGGCGGCGTTCGACTCGATGGCGGCCTTGTTCGCGGTCGTCGCGGCCATCGCGAACGACGTGTACGAAGCCTCGGGACCGGCCGGCCGCGCGCGGGTCGATGCGGTGGCGAGTGCCTACGACGCGCTGGGGGAGCTCGCAGCGCCCTGACCGTCGGGGCCGTCAGGGCCGTCGCGGCCGTCGGCGTGCAGCTCGGTGGCGAGCGACGCGTTGCGCTCACGGATGAGCCGCGGCAGGTAGCGCTCGAGGGCGACGACCTCAGCCAGACGACCGAGCGGGCCGAACGGTGCTCGGAACGTGATGGTGTCGACCATGCGCGTGCCGCCGGCCGACGGCTCGAACCGGTGCTCGTGGTGGAAGCGGGCGAACGGACCACGCACCTGTTCGTCGACGAACCGGTGCGGAGCCTCCAGGCTGGTGATCTCACTCGTCATCCGCCAGACGATCCCGAAGTGCCGCGCGCGCCAGGTGACGGACTCGCCCAAGCCGATCGTGCCGGACGTCGTGCCGGCGACGGCGCGTTCGTCGGTCGCAGCCATCGACCGCTCGTGCGCGCCGATGTCGAGCGACAGCGCGAACGCGCGCTCGGGCGGTGCGGCGAGCTCGGTCACCACGAGGAACGTCACCGTCACGACGCAGGCCAGACCGTCGGCGTCGAGCGGTCGTCGTCGCGCAGAGCAGCTGCGATGAGCTGGTCGTGGCGTCGTCCGCGGTGGAACACGCCGGACCGGAGTCGCCCCTCGTAGCGGAGCCCGAGCCGCTGCGCGATCGTCGCAGACGGGGCGTTCGTGGCGATCGCTCGCCACTGCACGCGGACGAGCCCGAGTCCGTCGGGCGACGGCGCGAACGCCCACGCCAGGACGGCGGCTGCGGCCTCGGTCACGAAGCCGTGGCCGCGACCGTCCGGGTGCACGGCGTAGCCGACCTCGGCCGCGCCGTCGACGAACCCGAACAGCCCGATCGTCCCGAGGAGTCGGAGGTCGTCGGCTCGCCGGATGCCGAACTCGTAGCGGGAGTCCGTGGACCAGCCAGCGCGCACGACGTCGGTGATCCAGTGGTGCGCCTCGGCGTGGCCGTACGGCACCGGTACCGGTGTGTAGGCGACGACGTCGGGATCGTTCGCGTAGGCGACGACGTCCTCCGCATCGGCGGGCACCGGCACGGAGAGCACCAGGCGATCGGTCCGGAGGGTGACGGGGTCCACGCACCGAGCCTAGCCACAGGGACGTGCGCGGTAGCGTCGGGGGCATGACGTTCGACGCGATCCCGTTCCCGGTCATCGACGGCCACAACGACCTGCCGTGGGAGCGCCGCGAGACCCACGACTCCGGGCTCGAGGGCATCGACACCGAGGTCGACTCGCTGCACACCGACCTGCCGAAGCTCCGCGCCGGTGGGGTCGTCGGGCAGTTCTGGTCGGTCTTCGTGCCCGTCGACGAACCGGACCCGGTGCGGACGACGCTGCAGCAGATCGACCTGGCGCACCGGATCATCGCGCGGTACCCGGAGTCGCTCGCACTCGCCCGGACGGCGGCCGAGGTGCGGGCGGCGGTCGAGTCCGGCCGGATCGCGTCGCTGCTCGGCGCCGAGGGCGGGCACTCCATCGGCGACGACCTGGCGGTGCTCCGCGACTTCGCCCGACTCGGCGTCCGCTACATGACGCTCACGCACAACGACGACACCCCCTGGGCCGACTCGGCGACGGGCTCGCGTCCGCACGGCGGGCTGACCGACCGCGGCCGCCAGGTGGTGGCCGAGATGGAGCGGATCGGCATGCTCGTCGACCTGTCCCACACCGCACCGGCGACCATGCGGGACACCCTCGACGTCGCCACGCAGCCCGTCGTCTTCAGCCACTCGTCCACCGTCGCCGTCGACGACCACCCGCGCAACGTGCCGGACGACGTGCTCGCCCGGTTGTCGGACAACGGCGGCATCGTGATGATCACGTTCGTGCCGAAGTTCGTCTCCCGCGACTGGGCGGACTGGGAGGACGCCGGCTCGGTGGGGGAGCCGCCGCTCGTGACGGTGTCGGACGTCGCCGACCACGTCGAGCACGCCCGCGACCTCGCCGGCGCAGCACACATCGGCCTCGGCGGGGACTACGACGGCACCCCGGTGCTGCCGCCGGACCTGCGTGACGTGTCCCGGTACCCGGTGCTCGCCGCCGAGCTGCAGCGGCGCGGGTGGGGAGCGGACGACCTGCGGGCGCTCGCCGGGGGCAACGTGCTGCGGGTGCTCGGAGCGACCGACGAGCGGTTCGCGCGGACGGCATTCGTGCGCTGACCCTGGCCATGTGCCCTCACACGTGACGTCCATACCGATTCGTGGACGGCGCGTGCCAGCAGCCCCCACGATCGGCGGATGACTGATGGATCGACGCTCCCGGCCGAGTACGAACACACGTTTCGAGTGATCCGCGAACAGGTGACCGCGACGCGGCATCGCGTGCAGCTGGCAGCGAACGCGCAACTGGTGCACCTGTACTGGTCGATCGGCACGGTCCTGCTCGAGCGGTCGAAGAGCGGGCAGTGGGGGAGCGGTGTCCTGAACCGGCTCGCCGACGATCTGCGAAGCGAGTTCCCGTCGATGAAGGGGCTGTCGGCGACGAACCTCAAGTACATGCGGCAGTTCGCGGCGGCCTGGCCTGAGGAAACATCAATTGGTCCACAGCTTGTGGACCAATTGCCGTGGGGGCACATCCGTGCTCTGCTCCCAGTGGCGGAGCCTGATCGCCGGGCTCGGTACGCCGTAGCTGCGGTTCAGGGCAGCTGGTCGCGCAGTGCGCTCGTGCACAACCTGCGAACTCGTGTCTTGGAGCGCAGCGGGACTCCGCCAACGAACTTCAGTCGTCTCCTGGACGAAGACGGTGCCGATCTGGCTCGGCAGATGACCCGGGACCCGTACGTGCTCGACTTCCTCGCCGTCGACGGCGACCTCGACGAGCGAAAGCTCGAGCGCGCACTGGTGCAGCGGATCGAGGAAACCCTCCGCGAGTTCGGTACCGGGTTCGCATTCGTCGGGCGGCAGGTGCACTTCGACGTCGATGGCAACGACTTCTTCGTCGATCTCCTCTTCTTCCACGTCGAGCAGCTCCGGTACGTCGTCGTGGAACTCAAGACCGGGGAGTTCCGGCCGGACAACATCGGGCAGCTCTCGTTCTACGTTGCCCTCGTCGACGGCGAGCTCCGCCGCCCAGCGCACGCTGAGACCGTCGGGCTGTTGCTCGTCGCGGGCAAGAACGACGCCGTCGTCCGGTACGCACTCGGCGCGTCCAACGCCCCGGTGGGAGTGGCTTCGTTCGATCTGCTGCCAACTGAGCTGCAGCGAGCGCTGCCTTCGGAGGCGCAACTCCGGCGGGCGCTGCGGCCAGCGGAGGACGCTCAACCGTAGGTGGGGTACTGCGGCCAGCCCTCGGGGCTGTCCTCCCAATCCTGCTGGCGGCCGTACGCGGTGCGGTCCATGATGTGCGCGACGGGCAGGATCGCCTCGGTCCCACGCGATCCGGTGGCGTACGTCAGGTAGGGCACGCCATCGCGCAGCAGGTAGTACGAGTAGCCCGGCACCGGACCGTCGTAGTCGTCGTGGTGCAGGGTCCAGCCCCAGTCGTCGTGGTAGCTCGTGGCGCCCGACGACACCCACCGGTGCGGCCAGCCGCGCAGCTCCCGCCAGCGCTCGAGCTTCTCGATCGGAGCCTGCGAGACCATGGCGAACGCGATGCCCTCGTCGTCGAGCCGGCCCGTGTTCGCCGGCAGGTTGTCCACGGCCCAGGTGCAGCTCGGGCAGCCGTCGTCCCAGTCGGGCGCGAACATCACGTTCTGCACGAGCAGCAGGTAGCGGCCGTCGAACAGCTCGGAGAGCCGGACCGGGCCGTCGGAGCCCTGGAACTCGTAGTCCTCCACCTGGACCATCGGGAGTCGGCGGCGGGCGGCGGACACCCGGTCGCCGTGCCGGGTGAGTTCCTTCTCGTCGCGGACCTGGGTGGCGAGTGCCTCGTCGAACGCGGCACGGTCGACCACGGGCGGTGCGACCTCGGGTTGCTGCAGCTTGGACATGGCGACCTCCTCGTCGTTGCCCGGCACCGTACGCCCAGGTGGGCCACACGGCAATGGGAGCCCGATGCCGTGGACAGGACCACCTGGGGTCCGGTCGCTAGGATCGGGCGCACACCGCGCCTCCAGGAAGAGCGATGCGCGACCTGACCCGATGAGGACGGACCGGATGAGCGGCACGATCTACGACAACATCTCCCAGGCGTTCGGCAACACCCCGCTCGTCAAGCTGAACCGGCTGCCGAAGGCGGGTGGCGCCGAGGTGCTGGCCAAGCTCGAGTTCTACAACCCCGGCGCCAGCGTGAAGGACCGCCTCGGCGTCGCGATCATCGACGCGGCCGAGCAGTCCGGCGACCTGCAGCCGGGCGGCACCATCGTCGAGGGGTCGTCGGGCAACACCGGCATCGCCCTCGCGCTCGTCGGTGCGGCCCGCGGGTACAAGGTGATCATCACGATGCCGGAGACGATGAGCGTCGAGCGTCGTGCGGTGATGCGCGCCTACGGCGCCGAGATCGTGCTCACCCCCGGTCCCGAGGGCATGAAGGGCGCGGTCGAACGCGCCGCCGCGATCGTCGACGAGACGCCCGGCGCGATCCTCGCCCACCAGTTCGAGACCGCCGCGAACGCCGCGATCCACCGGAAGACCACCGCTGAGGAGATCCTGCGCGACACCGAGGAGCACGTCGACGTGTTCGTCGCCGGCGTCGGGACCGGTGGCACGATCACGGGTGTCGGCCAGGTGCTCAAGGAGCGCGTGCCCGGCGTGCAGATCGTCGCGGTCGAGCCGAAGGACTCCCCGCTGCTGACCGAGGGCAAGGCCGGACCGCACAAGATCGCGGGCATCGGTGCGAACTTCATCCCCGAGGTCCTCGACCAGTCCGTCATCGACGAGGTGTTCGACGTCGAGCTCGACGACGCCCTGCGTGTGGCGCGGGCGCTCGCGACCGACGAGGGCATCCTCGCCGGCATCTCGTCCGGCGCGATCATCCACGCCGCGCTCGAGATCGCAGCGCGACCCGAGAACGCCGGCAAGCGCGTCGTCGCGATCGTCTGCGACACCGGGGAGCGCTACCTGTCGACGGTGCTCTTCGAGGGACTCACTGCGTGAGTCGTCCCGTCCGACGAGGCGTGCTGCGGACGGTCCGGGAGGACCTGGCCGCAGCACGCCGCGGCGACCCCGCCGCCCGTGGTGACCTCGAGAACGCGATCGTCTACTCCGGGCTGCACGCCATCTGGACCTACCGCGTGACGCACCGGCTCTGGCTCGCCAGAGGCCTGCCCGGGTCCCGGTTCGTCGCACGGGTCATCGGCCAGGCAGCACGGTCGGTGACGGGCATCGAGATCCACCCCGGCGCCCGCATCGGCCGACGGTTCTTCATCGACCACGGCATGGGCGTCGTGATCGGGGAGACCGCGGTGATCGGGGACGACGTCGTGCTGTTCCACGGGGTGACCCTCGGCGGGCGCGGTGGCGACCACGGCCCAGGAGCTCGCCGGCATCCGATCGTCGGCGACCGCGTCGTGCTCGGCGCGGGATCCTCGCTGATCGGGGCGATCACCATCGGACAGGACTCCGTCGTCGGTGCGAACACCGTGGTGACGAAGGACGTCCCCGCGGGGTCAGTCGTCACCGGGGTCGCCGGGACCGCCCGCCCGCGGTCCGGGCACGAGGGCGTCCCGACGCTCTGAACGCCCCGCCGGATCGACGGGGCGTTCGAGGGCCAGCGCTTCGGTGCGTCAGCGCGTCAGCGCCTCAGCTCTTCTCGCAGGCGATGCCGTCCTTGTCGCGGTCGAGCTTCGCGTTCGCCTTGTACAGGGCGTCGTCCTTCTTCACCGTGCCCTTGAGCGCACGGGTCGTGGTCTTGCCGCCGGAGACCACCTTGTTCTTCGTGACGGACTTCTTCGCGATGCCGCCCGAGTAGACCTTGTGCACCGCGGTGCAGTTGGCGTAGGTCTTCGGGGCGGCCTGCGCGGTCGAGGCCCCACCGACGACGACGGTGGTGGCGAGGACTGCGGTGGCGGCGGCGATGCCGAGGGTACGGATGATGCGCACGGGTTCCCCCTGGAACGAGTGGGTGATCGCCGGAGCGACCGCCGCGTCGGGTACGCGGCGGTCTGATCCTACGATGTGAACGACGCTCATGACATGCCCCCGAACAGGTCCGGTCCGCGAGCCGCGGTGTCGGGCGTCTGGGGCATGCTGGGTGCATGGACGGCGCGCAGTTGCACGAGATCGCGAGTCGCACCGCGATGGGCCTGCCCGCGGTGTTCGAGACCGAGCCCTTCGGCGAGGGCGCCCTGGTCTACAAGGTCGTCGACAAGATGTTCGTCATGACGAGCGAGCTCCGTGGTGTGCCGATCGTCAACCTGAAGTGCGCGCCACCGCACGGGGCAGCACTCGTCCGCGACCACGCCGAGATCACACCGGGGTGGCACATGAACAAGCGGCACTGGATCACGCTCGCTCCCGGTGACGGCATCGACGAGACCCTGGTCGAGGACCTCGTCGCGAACGCCTACGACCTGGTCGTCGCCGGGTTGCCCCGAGCGAAGCGGCCCCTCGACCCGACGCGCGGCGACTGATCAGGAGCTGGCGGCTGCCGAGGACCGGGCGAGGACCTTCGAGACGTCGCGGACGACCTTCGGCGCGAGTCGCTCCCCGGACTCGAGCACGGCACGGGCACGCTCAGGGGTCAGCCCTGCGAAGACCTCGCCGATCGTCACCCCGTGCTCCGGCCGGTACGTCACGACGACCGGGTCGCCAGCTGCAACCGGGCCGGACTTCACGACCCGCAGGTACGCGCCCGGACGGCCTTCCTCGGTGAACCGCCGGACCCACTTGTCGACGCCCATCCGGCGCGCGAACGTGCCGCACGGGATCCGCGGGATCGTCACCTCGAGCTCCAGCGTCTCGCCGATGCGCCACCGCTCGCCCGTCACGGCCCCGGTGACGTCGACACCCGTCGTCCGCAGGTTCTCGCCGAACAGGCCCGGCGGGATCTCGCGCTCCAGCGACGCGGCGAAGTACGCGGCGTCCTCGTCGGCGTAGGCGTACACGGCCTGGTCCTCGCCACCGTGGTGCTTCCGGTCAGCCTGGACGTCGGCGTACAGCCCGAGCGGTCGGACCCGGACCTTGCCGTCGACCGGACGCTTGTCGATGGCGGTGACGCCGATCGTGCCGGAGTCGGGCAGCAGGCGGTCGACGCGGCAGACGGCGGTGACGAGCGACATGCCACAACTCTGGCGCAAGTGTGACGAGAAGTGTGACGATCCGCCGTCCTCGCGCGTCCCATCAGCGACCGACCTCGTTCCCAGCCCCGACCAGTAGAAGGAAAGCGTGCACCACCAGTCCCTCGCCGAGCTCGACGACGCGGTCCTCGCCGGCCGGTCGTCCGATGGCGACGTCCGGGCCTTCGAGGTCCTGATCCGCCGCTACACACCGCTCCTGCGCGCCTACGCCCGTCGGACCCTGGGATCGACCGACGAACTCGACGACGTCGTACAGGAGACCTTCATCACCGCGTGGGACCGCCTGGACCGGCTCGAGGACCACGCCAAGGTGAAGTCCTGGCTGATGCGGATCCTCAGCCGGAAGTGCCTGGACCGCATCCGGGCCCGCCGGTTCCACGACGACGTCACCGAACTCGAGGTCGCCGCACCCGCCGACGACGCTCCCGACCGGGTCGCCGAGGCCCGCTCGCGCGAGGAAGCGGCGGAGACGGCGCTCGCTGAACTGCCCGAAGCCCAACGACGCTGCTGGATCATGAAGGAGGTGCTCGAGTACAGCTACGACGACATCGCCGCAGAACTCGACCTGCCTCCCTCGACGGTCCGCGGACTCCTGTCCCGAGCGAGGAAGAACATGATCCGACTCATGGAGGGATGGCGATGAGCGACCTCGACGCACTCGAACTCGACGACCTCGACGGCCACTCCATCGACGAGCTCGCCGACTACCTCGACGCCGGCATGCAGCCGCCGGACCCCAGCATCGACGGCTCACCCGCGTGCCAGAACGCCCTCGCGGCGATCCTGCGCGTGCGGCACGCGTCGCTCGGGTCCCTCGAGGCCGCCGCCCGCGACGAAGCCCCGGCCGACGAGTCGTGGATCGGCGGCGTGCTCGCCAACATCTCGCTGGAGTCCCGCTCCGGACGTGACGTCCCGCTCCGCGCGCAGTCCGAGTCGGAGCGCCCGGTGATGACCGAGGGAGCCATCCGATCGCTCATCCGCCGGACCGGCGACGGTGTTCCCGGCGTCCTCGTCGCCCGGTGCCGGCTCGAGGGCGACGTCACCGAACTCGCCGCACCGATCCGCGTGGTCGTCGAGGTCGCGATCATGTCGGGTCCGTCGATCGTCGCGACGGCGGACCTGGTCCGCACCGGGGTCGCCCAGGCGCTGGCCGAACAGACCGACCTGGTCGTCGAGTCGATCGACGTGGTGGTCCGCGACCTGCTCGAACCGCAGCCCGACGCCGACGACCCGCACACCGACACCGACACCGACACTGAGATCGATACCGAGGGGACCCGATGAGCACCACCGACGACACCCTCGCCGCGGTCGAACAGGCCGTGGTCGACGTCCCCGGCGTCACCGACCTCTACCGCGCCCGCCCGACCGTGGCCAGCACGGTCAGCGCCGTCCGCGGCATGGCGTCCAGCACGACCCCCGCACGCATCGTGGTCGACGACGGCGTCCTGCGTGTCGTCATCGGCACCGACGGACACCGCCCCGCGCCCGAGGTCGCCCGCGCCGTGCACGACGTCGCCCTGACGACGGCGTCGGCGCACGGCCTGGCGCTCACGCGGGTCGACGTGCGGGTCGCGCGGGTGGGGTGAACCCGGCCCACTGACGGACGGGAGGCCCGTGGCGGCACCGCCACGGGCCTCCCGTCCGACCCCCCGATCGCGTCCTCAGCGCACGCGGTGCGTCCCCGGCCGCCGCTCGGCGACCTCGAGCACCACGACGATCGCGGCGACGAGCAGCGCGGTCGCGACGAGGGAGACGTCGGGCACCGCGATCGTCGCGAGGATCGCGACGGCGAGCACGACGACGATCGCGTTCCACCCGGCGGACAGCGACGGCCGGAGTGCGAGCGCCCAGATCGCGAGCACGAACAGCGCGACCGGGACGGCCACGGTCGCAGCCACCGTGGCGTGCGACAGGTCGGCCTCGCCGGCGTCCGCGCTGACCGCGACCTCGATCCCGGCCGGCAGCGCACCCGCGGCGGCGAAGACGAAGTAGTGGCCGTAGCCGAACACGAGCGCGCTCGGCAGGTTCCGGATGTGGTCGTGCTGCTCACGCGAGAAGTAGATCCACCACAGTCCGGCGACGATGACGAGCCCGGCCGCGGCCAGGACGAGCAGCGACGCGAGGTGGTCGGCCTGGGCGATGCCGTCGATGACCGCGTTCGCCGAGGCGACGAGTCCTTCGCCCAGCACGATGAGGGTGAACAGCGCGTACCGCTCGGCGATGTGGTGCGTGTGCCACGGCGTCGTCTCGCCCGTGCCCTCGGCGATCGGCGGGACGAGGACCTCGAGCAGGACGAGGACGGGGAACGCCCACGCCGTCGATCCCTGCGGCAGCGCGAGCATGCCGACCCAGAGCGCCTGGACGACGACGATGCCCACGGCGTACCGGAGTGCGGTGCGGCGGTACCGCGAGGACGACACGGCGACGCGGAGCCACTGCGCCACCATCGCCAGGCGCATCACCACGTAGCCGATCACCGGCACCGTGAAGTCGCCCTCGGCCATGGCGGCGTGCACCCCGGCGGCGAGCACGAGCACGCCGGCCATCTGCACGAACGTCGTGACGCGGTACAGCCAGTCGTCGGTGTCGAACGAGGTCGCGAACCAGCTGAAGTTCAGCCACGCCCACCAGATGGCGAAGAACACCATGGCGTACGCCACCACCGCGGAGCTGACGTGTCCCTCGGTCTCGATCTCGTGCAGGTTGGTGGCGGCGAAGCCCACCGCGACGACGAACACCAGGTCGAACAGCAGTTCCAGGGGGCTCGCGGCACGGTGTCCCTCGGCGGGGTCGCGGGGCGCCATCCGGCGCAGTCCGATCGTCGTCACCCGGCATGCCTACAGGACGAACGGCCCCGGGCGGTACCCGGGGCCGTTCGACGTGCAGGTGCGTGGGCCAGCAGGCGGCCGGCCCGCGCCGCTCAGTAGAAGTTGCTCGCCTGCGAGTGCGCCCACGCCGAGCACGGGGTGCCGTACGCGGCACTGATGTACTGCAGGCCCCACTTGATCTGGGTCGTGGCGTTGGTCTGCCAGTCGGAGCCGATGGTCGCCATCTTCGAACCGGGCAGCGCCTGCGGGATGCCGGTCGCCCCGCCGTTGGCGTTGACGGCCTGGTAGTTCCAGCCGGACTCCTTGGTCCACAGGTTGTCGAGGCACTGGAACTGGTCGGAGCCCCAGCCGTACTCGGAGGACGCCAGCGAGGTCGCCGTCGCCTTGGCGCCTGCGACGGTGTTGCCCGCCGCCAGCTTCTGTGCGGCCTCCGCTGCTGCTGCGGCCGCCCGCTTCTCGGCGGCGGCCTTCGCGACGGCTGCTGCCTTCGCGTCGACGTCGCGCTTGTCCTGCGTGGCGCTGGCCTGCGCGACGTGCGCGGTCGACTCGACGGTCGACGAGATGCGCGTCGTGAGCGCGGCGCCGGACAGCTCCGGGTAGTCACTGAGCGCGTCGATGTGCTGCTCGAGCGAGGCCGTGTCGGTCTTGGCGTTCGCCGTCGTCATCACGGTCTTCGCGGTCGAGATGGTCGCCGCCGCCTGGGCACGGTCGAGGGCGGTGCCGCGCAGGGCGGGCTGGGCCGTCGCGATCGCGCTCGCGGTGCCGGTCGGCATGCCGAGCGCTTCGCCGATGGCGGGCTGGGTGCCGATCGTGAGGGCACCGCCGGCAACGGCGAGGACCGCGGCGCCGCCGACGATCAACGTCGCACGGTGTCGGAGCGCACGGTGGCGGAGGGCGCGGCGCACACGCCGGCTGGGGGAGTTCAGGGCCTCACGTCGGGTCGAGGCGGTGGTGGTGGGGAGGTCGGGGGTGTGTCCTGGCATCGGTTCCGGTGGTCGGGCGGTTCGTAGTGCGGGACTCCGGGCTGCGCGGCACATCGGGGACGGTGAGCGATGCTGCGCGCGTCGAGGTGCGCGCAGCAGGGGGAGTCCGGCGAACCGGGGAGGACCGGACGGTGGTGTGGGGCCCGTCCGTCCGCCGCGACCGGCCCTGGGGAGGCCGCCGTCGGGCGAAGCCGACACGATGACTCGTCAGACTGGATGACGCGTCCAGGATCGCTGGCAGAACCGTCCGTCCACCCGTTGGTAACGGTTCGGTAACGGCCGGTTCGGACCTAGAACGTGTGAGGTTCCTGGGTGCGGTCGCCCTGGGCGACGCGTTCGAGGGCGTCGAGCGCTCCGGCGATCGCGGTGACGTCGGACTCACCGAGCTCGGCGATGAGCTCGGCGACGATCCCGGTGCGGTCCGAGCGTGCTCGTTCGACCGCTGCGATGCCCTCGTCGGTGGCCGAGACCATGAAGGCCCGACCGTCTCGGGGGTCTGCCTCGCGCGCGATGAACCCGCGTTGTTCGAGCTCGGTCAGGATGCGGGTCATCGTGGGCTTCGTGACCACCTCGATCCGCGACAGGTCGCCCGGGCGCAGGGGTCCTTCGCGCTGGATGGTGGCGAGTGCGGACACGATCCCGTACCCGAGCGAGGCCGAGTCCGTCCGTGCTCGCCGGTTGATCCGTCCGACCGCCGCGGCCAGACGTGCGGCGACCTCGGTACGGTCCGTCGATCGAGGACTCATGTGCTGCTCCGGGTGGGCGATCGGGTGGTCGCCAGCGATGCTATCGGCTCGCCGGATCCGCAGTCTGGGAGCGTCGTGCGCGTCGGTCGCGGGTCCGGACGGGGTGTCCGGGAGGCCCGTGGAACGCGGACCGCCCGCCCCGCGTGCGCGAGACGGGCGGGTTCCTGTACGGGCGTACAGCCGGACTCAGTGCTTCTCGCCCGGTAGCTGGTGGATCGCCTCGGTCGCGAGCTCGGCGGCGACGTTGTCGCCGGACTCGGTCGCGGTGCGCAGCCGACGGAAGTCCGCGGTCATGCGGTCCCAGTCGACCAGCTCGTCGAGGTTCGGCAGGCGCAGGCGGAAGGCCAGACCATCCATGGTGTCGCGGCACACGCGCTGCAGGTTCTCGTTGCCGCACTCGGCGACGTAGAGCGCGAACACGTCGAGCGCGTCGTGGTTGACCGCGGGGACGTCGTGCGACTCGAGCTCGGCGATCGTCTTGTCGAGCTGCGCGAGGATCTTCTTCCGTGCACCCGCGCCGAGGCGCGGGACCGCGAGGCGGACGACACCACCGAACAGCACCCCGAGGGTCTGCATCGCCTCGATGACCTCGGCGGGGTTCGGCGTCGTGACGCGCGTGTACCGGTTCGGCGCCATCTCGATGAGGCCGGCGCGGGAGAGCTGGCTCAGCGCCTCGCGGATCGGCGTGCGGGAGACGCCGAGCCAGGCGATGAGCTCGTCGTCGTTGAGCCGCTCGCCGGGGACGAGCGTGCCGTCCATGATCGCGTCGTGGATCTTGTGCCGGACGGTGTCGCGGAGCAGCTGGTGCTCGGTCGGGGCGCTGCGGGGGACCGGCATGCGTTCTCCTTCGATCGGGGCGCGGTCAGTGCACGCGCACCGATCAACGTACCTGATATGAGACCGGCGTTCCGCTCGGCTCAGCGCGTGTCACCGGGCGGCATCGTCCGTGGCGTGGTCGCTTACCGCACGACCCCACCCCAGGCGTACCGCACCGTGGTGCCGTCGACGACGAGCAGCGAGTCGGGTGCCCGGTCGAACAGCCCCGGCATGCCGACGGCGTCCGGCAGGTCCCCGTCGAGCCGGTCGAGGTGCGCGGCCCGCACGGTCAGCGGCGGGTGCTGTCGCTGCCAGAACAGCGTCTGGGCGAGGTACCGGGCGTGGATGCCGGCGCGGGTGGTGAGTTCGGCGGCCAGGGGCGTGTCGACGACGTCACCGGCGGTGACCCGGATCGAGGCCGCGTGCCGGGGTCTGGCCGTGCCCGAGGGGCGTTCCTGCCGCAGCGACCGCGCCCAGCGCACCGGGTGCAGTGCACGTGCGGGGTGCCGGACCGACCGGTGCGCGACGACCTCGCCGCGGCGGCGCGACCGGGCGTGCGCGAAGGTGTACGGCACGCCGAGCAGCGCGTGCGCGGCCACGATCGCCGGCACGTTCGCGGTGTCCACGGTGCGGTACGCGACGCCGCGCCGGCCCTGGTCGTCCACGGTCAGGACCTCGATGGTGACCTCGGTCATGCGGCCGAGGCGGCCGGCGGAGGGGAACGGCGGCACCCGCGTCTCGTGGAAGACGTACGCCGTCAGTCCCACCCAGGCGCTGCCGTCGACCACGTCGGGGCGCGTCCCCCGCGGGACGAGTCGCGCCAGTGCGCCCGGGTCGTGTCGCCAGTGCGCGAAGACGATGTCGTCCCACGCGTGCTGGGTCACCGGCCGGTGCAGCAGTGGTGCGGCCGCACGGGTCCAGGACGGCTGGGTCACCGCTTCGGTGCGTGCCGACCGACGCGCACGGCCCACAGGACGAGCGGGGCCTGCAGCGGGAGCCGCAGCACGGAGACGAGGCGCATCGCCCGGGTCGACCGCGGGCTGTCGAGCAGGTCGTTCGCCATCTTCACGTTCGCGGGGAAGACCGCGGCGAACAGGGCAGCTGCGGCCCACCCCGAGGCCCGGCGAGTGGCCGGGAACGCGAGCCCGGCGGCGATGCCGAGTTCGGCCACGCCGGACGCGACCGTCGTCAGGCGCGGTGGCAGTGTGTCCGGCACGATCCGGTCGTAGTGGCGCGGCTGCAGGAAGTGGGTGACGCCGGCCCCGCCGAGCAGCACCGCGAGCAGTGTGGCAGTCCGGGTGGCTCGTTTGATCCGCTCACGTCGTCGCATGCCCCCATCGTGCTCGCCCGTCCTCGGAATCAGGTCAGTGCGGTCGCGACGAGGTCGAGGACCGCCGCCGCCACCTCGGCCTTCGTGCCCGAGGTCTCGCGGACCACCTCGCCGCCCGGCACCAGGACCTCGATCGCGTTCTCCTCGCGCTCGAACCCGGCCGACCAGCCGACGTGGTTCACGACGAGCAGGTCGGCGGGCTTGCGGGCGATCTTCGCGCGGCCGAGTGCGATGCGGGCGTCGCGGTCGGGTTCGGTCTCGGCGGCGAACCCGACGATGACCTGCCCGGTGCGCCGCGCCGCCACCAGGTCGGCGAGCACGTCGGGGTTCCGCACCAGCTCGAGCGTCATCCGCTCGCCCTGGGCGTCCTTCTTGAGCTTCTCGGCGAGGACCTCGGCCGGCCGGTAGTCGGCGACGGCAGCGGTCATCACGACGACGTCGGCATCGACCGCCGCGGCGTGCACGGCCTCGGCGAGCTCGAGCGCTGACCCCACCGGCACGACGGTCGCGTCGATGCCCGCGGTCAGGCCGGCCTCGACGTTCGCGGCGACGACGGTGACGACGGCGCCGCGCGCCGCTGCGTCGGCGGCGATGGCCAGGCCCTGCCGGCCGCTCGACCGGTTGCCGACGAAGCGCACCGGGTCGAACGGCTCACGGGTGCCCCCCGCGCTGACGACCACGCGGACACCGGACAGGTCGCCCTGCTCGCCACGGGCCCCGGCGCCGGACTGCGTCCCCCCCTCGGTGCCGGCGCGACGCCCCGCGCCTGCACCGGCCGGGTCGTCCAGCACGGCGAGCGCCGCGGCGACGATGTCCTCGGGTTCCGCCATCCGACCGATGCCGGCGTCGTCGCCCGTCAGTGCGCCGACCACCGGTCCGACCAGGTGGACGCCCCGCTCGCGCAGGACGGCGACGTTGGCCCGGGTCGCGGGGTGCTCCCACATCTGCGGGTGCATCGCCGGAGCGACGACGACCGGGGCGTCGGTGGCGAGCAGCGTCGTGCCGAGCAGGTCGCTCGCCAGGCCGTTCGCCATCCGTGCCAGGGAGTCCGCGGTCGCCGGGGCCACCACGACCAGGTCCGCGCGACGGCCGAGGGCGACGTGGCGGACCTCGGAGACGTCGTCCCAGACGCTCGTGGTGACGGGGTTGCGGCTGAGTGCCTCGAGCGTCGGCAGTCCGACGAAGCGCAGCGCCCCCTCGGTCGGGACGACGTGCACCTCGTGCCCGCGCTTGACGAGGTCGCGGACCACGCCGACGGCCTTGTAGGCGGCGATGCCCCCGGTGATCCCCACGATGACGGTCAGGGTGCGCTCTGCTGCTGCGTTCACGCCGCTCACGCTACCGGGGGCACGTGCGAGGATCGACGGCATGTGCACCGTCGTCGTCCGCGTCGACCCCGGGTCCGCGTGGCCCGTCACCGTCCTCGCCCTGCGGGACGAGTCACCCGAGCGTCCGTGGGACCCGCCTGCTGCGTGGTGGCCCGATCGCGACCCCGGGGTCCGCGGTGTGCGCGACCGTGCTGCCGGCGGTGCGTGGCTCGCCGCCTCGGACCGCGCCGGACTGGCGGTCGTGCTCAACCGCGGCGAACCGGTGCCGAGTGTCGACGGCACGTGGACGACCCGCGGCGTGGTGCCGGTCGACGCCGTCGCCGACGACCTGCTGCCGGGACACGACGGCACGCTGCCGACCACCCGCGCGTTCAACCTGGTGCGGGCGACCGCCGACGGCGCCGCGGTCCTGACCTGGGACGGCACACGGGTCCGCACGACCGAGCTCGGCCCGGGCGTGCACATGGTGACGCACGGCGAACCGGACGACCCGGCGGCGCCGCGCATCGGGCGGTGGCTCGAGGCCTTCCGTGCCGCGGACGCCCCGGTCGGGCCACCGGTGCTCGGACCCTTCGACGAACTCCGGACGGTGGACGCGGGGGACGACGCCGGAGACGGGTGGAGCGGCTGGTTCGGTGTCCTGGCCGAGTCCGCTGCGCTGCCGAGCGACCACCCGGACGCGATCCTCCGCGACGCGCACGAGGCCGAGGGGCACATGACGACGCTGTCGATCGTCGCCGCGGCGATCGGTCCGGACCGCACGGTCCTGCAGCACGCCCGCCTGACCGAACCCGGACGGCTGGACGGGTCGGTGGAGCTGCACCGCGCCTGACGCGGGCGGCGCACCGGACGCGCCACGGGCCTCCCGGCCGCGCCCCGCGCCCCGCGCTCAGAGGGGCGGACGTGTCCCGGTGAGGTCCTCGGCGACGGCCCAGAGCGAGCGGGCGAGGTCGGCGCTCCGTGCCGACCCGGGGATCGAGACGGCGGTCGTCGGTCCGGTCAGGCCGAAGGGGCCGGCCGGGCCGTAGTAGGCGCCGCCGACCGCGTTCGGGCCGACCGCGGCGTAGAGCAGCGGCTCGGTGCCCTGCTCGACCGCCTGCGTGAAGGGGAGCGCGCGGTTGCTGGACCGCACCGGCTTCGTGCGTCCGAGTGAGCGCCCGGCCGACTGGAGGTTCGTGCGGGTGTAGCCGGGGTGCGCCGCGGTGCTGACGAGGGGGACGTCCGCCTCGACGGTCAGTCGGTGCAGGTGCAGCGCGAGGAGCAGGTCGGCGAGCTTGGACTGGCCGTAGGCGCGCCAGCCGTTGTACCCGCGTTCCCACTGCAGGTCGCCGAAGCGGATCCGGCCGGGGATCGCGGCGAGGCTCGACATTGTCGCGACCCGCGGTGCCTCGGCACGCAGCAGCGAGGGCAGCAGCAGGTTCGTCAGCGCGAACGGACCGAGGAAGTTCGTGCCGAACTGCAGCTCGAACCCGTCGACCGTCTCGAAGCGCTGCGGCGGCGCCATGACGCCAGCGTTGTTCACCAGGACGTCGATCGGGCGGTCCTCGCCGACGATGCCGTCGGCGAAGCGGCGCACGCTCGCCAGGTCCGCGAGGTCGAGTTCGCGCACCTCGACGTCGGCGTTCGGGTGGGCTGCACGGATCTCGGCCGCGGCGGCATCGCCCTTCGCGGTCGTGCGCACGGCGAGCACGACGCTCGCGCCGGCGGCCGCGAGACGGGTCGCGGCTTCCTTCCCGGTGCCACTGTTGGAGCCGGTGACGACGATCCTGCGTCCGGTCTGGTCAGGGAGCTTCGGCATGCGGGCGACCGTACACGCGGGCGCTGGCCATCACGGCTCGGCCGTGCTATTTTGATGCAAACGCATGGAAGTGCGACCAGGAGGAACCATGAGCAACGCATTCGGCACCGACCGCCCCTCGGACGTCCCGCCGCCCGCACCCGAGCGGATCGGACGCGTGGAGCTCGGCATCGACACCTTCGGCGACGTCACCGAGCTCGCCGACGGCAGCCTCAAGTCCGACGCGCAGAGCATCCGCGACGTCGTGGCCCAGGCCGTCCTCGCCGACCAGGTCGGCATCGACTTCATCGGCGTCGGCGAGCACCACCGCGCCGACTTCGTGGTGAGCGCACCCGAGGTCGTCCTCGCCGCGATCGCCGCCTCGACCTCCCGCATCCGGATGGGCTCCGCCGTCACGGTGCTGTCGTCCGACGACCCCGTGCGCGTCTACGAGCGCTTCGCCACCGTCGACGCGATCTCGGACGGCCGTGCCGAGGTCATCCTCGGGCGCGGTTCCTTCACCGAGTCGTTCCCGCTGTTCGGCCACGAGCTCTCCGACTACGAGGTCCTGTTCGAGGAGAAGCTGCAGCTCTGGGCGGCCCTGCGCGGCGGCGACGCCGTCACCTGGTCCGGCACGAAGCGCGCGAGCCTGGTCGACCAGGACGTCTTCCCGAAGCTCGAGCACGGCGCCATCCCCACCTGGATCGGCGTCGGCGGTTCCCCGCAGTCGGTGATCCGTGCGGCGTCGTACGGCCTGCCGCTGTTCCTCGCCATCATCGGCGGGCAGCCGGCGCAGTTCGCCCCGTTCTCGCGGCTGTACCGTCAGGCGCTCGCTCAGCTCGACCTGCCGCAGCAGCCCATCGCGATGCACTCGCCGGGCTTCGTCGCGGCGACCGACGAGGAAGCCGCCGAGCGGTACTGGCCGTACCACAAGGCCGTCACCGACCAGCTCGGCCGGGAGCGCGGCTGGCCGCCCCTCGACGTCGCCGGCTACCACGCGGGCCTGTCCGCCGGTGGCTCGCTGTACGTCGGGTCGCCGGAGACCGTGGCGCGGAAGATCGCCCGGAACATGCGGATCCTCGGCGCCTCGCGGTTCGACATGCGGTACGCGACCGGTCGCCTGCCGCACGAGGACATGCTGCGGTCCATCGAGCTGTACGGCACCCAGGTCGCGCCCCGTGTGCGCGAGCTGCTCGCCGAGCCCGTCCCCGTCCCGTAGGCGATCACCCCGGCGGGCCTACCCCACGAAAGCGACAGATCGCCGCGGAACGTTCGCGGTGATCTGTCGCTTTGGCGCACCCGTCGGCCGGGAGGCGCGGGTCGGCTCCGTCGGTCCGGCTCACGGGCACGCCGGGTACGGTCCACGGCATGCCGTCACGCCCCAGCACCCCACCCGTCGAGCGCCGGTTCCGCGGCCGGATCATGGGCGTCGGCACCACCTCGGGCGTCCGGATCGTCGTCGGGATGTGGGACCGCTCGCCGTTCGGGGCGTTCACCGACGTGTTCCTCGAGCTACCCGACGGCACCAGCGTGCTGCTCGCGCCGGACGAGATCGTCGCCGCCTACGTCTCCGGCACCTACCGGTTCGACACCGTGTCCGTGGTCGACGTCCGGGCCCGACGGACGGCCCGTGGCCTGGAGCTCGACGCCGGCGCCCTGCAGGTCTCGGTCGACGTCGGCACGATCTCACCGCTCGGCCGGGTGCTGCGCGTCGTGCCGAAGCCGATCGCCCGCGACCCGCGGTGGCTCGCCGCGATCGACCCGATCGCCCGGCTCGTCGCGCCCGGATCCGGCACCGCCGGCTCGGCGGGGAACGGCCGCCGCGAGTACTACGGCGTGACCGGGGCGCACGACGTCACCGGCGTGCGCGGGACCTGGGCGGGGGAGCCCCTCGGCACCCTGGCACCGCTCGACCCGCCCGTGGCGTTCGGCTTCGCGTCGATGCCGCGGGTGCCGCAGGTCGTCGACGTCGAGACCACCATCCGCGAGCCCGCCTGACGCGTTCCGTACGGGTGCATCTTCCGACGATCCACCACCGGATCGCCTCGTGGACTGTCGCTCGTTGCGCATGCATCCGGTGCGTGTGCATGTTCCGACGATGCACGCGGTGATCGACTGGTGGAGTGTCGCTGTGTGCGGACGCATGGAGTGCGCCGGACCGGGTGCGGGCACTGCGGACCGGCCACCTGCGTGGCCGGACGTGTCCGGGGGAGTCGGCACGGGCCTCCCGGTCGGGGTGGTGCTGCCACGTGCCGGACGCGCCCAGCGTCGAGGGGCACACTGGCGGGAACGGTACGGCCCCGCCGGACCCGCGGTCGAACGTCGGGACGGGTGGGGCGCACGACGCAAAGGAGCATCATGACCGACACGCAGACCGACCAGCGCGCCGCCATCTCGGACATCGTCCACGGCGCCCACACGGCCCTGTTGACGACGGTGAGCGAGGACGGCCAGCTGCACGCCCGGCCGCTCGCTGTGCAGGACAAGGCGTTCAACGGGACCCTCCGCTTCCTGGTGCAGGACGGCAGCGAGAAGGTCGACGACATCGCCAGGAACCCGCACGTCAACGTCTCCATCGAGTCGCAGGGCGGCTACCTGTCCATCGCCGGCACCGCCACGGTGACGCAGGACAGTGCCGTGATCGACGAGCTGTGGTCACCGTTCGCCGAGGCCTGGTTCCCGGACGGCCGCGACGACCCCTCGATCCGACTCCTCACCGTGTCGGGCGACTCGGTCGAGTACTGGACGCAGGACACCGGCCCGGTCGGCAGCCTCGTGCAGACGCTCAAGGCCGCACTCGGCACGCAGAGCCAGCCGGACACCGGGGACCACGGGACCGTCGAGCTGTAGGGGCGGGGCGGGGCGGGGCGGGCTCGGCTCGATCCGACTCCGAACGACGGGACCGATGTCGTACGACGTCGATTCCGTCGTTCCGCGTCGGAGCTGCCGTCGTGCCCATGCAGGGCCGCTGCCGGCGTCGCCGTCCTCGCTACGGAGGCCCGAGCAGCCAGAGCACCGCGACGAGCACCGGCTGCCCGGCCAGCGCCGCGGTGACGAACGTCCACCGCATCCACGGCTTCGCGACGAGCTCCGGCGAGCCGAACAACGGCGCCAGGGGCATGAGCAGCCGCGGGGTCGAGGCCATCGGCAGCGACACCGCGAAGATGTAGAGCGCGTAGGCGGCCGAGTACAGCACGGTCGTCGACCCGAGCCGCTTCGTCGACCGGCGGAGCAGCCAGATCGGGAACCCGACGAGCAGGAACACCACGATCAGGACCCCGCCGACGCCGAGCCAGCGCCCGGCGATGAGGAACCACGGCGACAAGGGCACGAAGTCCACGCGGCCGATGAAGTTCACCCACCACGACATCTCGGTCTCGAGGTAGGCGTTCGGCGTGCCGGTCACGTGCGACGCGATGACCGGCCACGCGAGACCCGCCACCACCATCACGGCACCGGCGGCCACGACCTGCAGCTGCTCGCGGAGCGGGAAGGTGTCGAGCACCCGCCCGGTCTCACGGCGAGCCCGGACCCACCGCACCAGGGCGATGACCCCGAGCACGAGCGGGACGGCCAAAGCACCCGGACGGGTGAAGGCAGCGGCGACCCCGAGCACGGTGAGCAGCCCGTACCGGCGACGCTCCAGGGCGAGCAGCGCGCCGAACGTGAGCGCGAGGAACATGCTCTCCGCGTACCCGACCTGCAGCAGGAACGACAGCGGCCCGCACGTGAAGAAGAAGACTGCCCACATCGCGGCGGCGTTGCCCGCACGGTCGCGGACCAGGCGGTGCAGCAGATAGGTCGCCAGCAGACCGGCCAGCACGGAGATGAGCGGGGCGCCGACGGTGAACGGCAGCCCGGTCGAGGCGGTGAGCATCCGGATCGTGAACGGGAACGCCGGCAGGAAGGCCCAGGCGTTCTGCGCCACGTTGCCGACGGCGTCGAGCGGCAGCACGTCGGGGTACCCGTGCAGCGAGATCTGCTCGTAGTACTGACCGTCCCAGGCGGTGAGGAACGCCGTGAAGCCGTGCCCGTTGCCCCAGATGGCGTTGTCCGGCATCGCCCGTCCGATGAGCGGGTACGCGAGTGCCAGCCACAGCGTCGACACGATCCGGCCCCCGGTCCAGACGAGCAGCACGGCCGCCCACGCCGGCAGGGAGGTCACGGTGTCGAGTGCGCGGCGCCGTCCGGTCGGGGCGGTCCCGGTGACCGCGCCGTCGAGCCGGCTCATGCGCGTGCTCGGCGCGAGCCCGTGCACGCTCGGCGGCGTTCGGGCAGGGAGGACGGCACCCGGCCAGGGTAGTCGCCCTCCACCTGGGTGGTCGGTGCGGCACCCCGGACGGGAGGCCCGCCCTGCGTTCTGCAATACGGAATCGGTCGGGTGCGTGGTCGGCTCTCGAGGCGGCCTTCCGCCTAGCCTGGAGTCCGCCCACGACCGACGAACCACAGGAGCAACCGTGCCGAACCCCACCGCGCCGAAGACCGCCATCGTGACCGACAACGCCCCGAAGCCCGCCGGGCCCTACAGCCAGGGCATCGTCGCCAACGGCTTCATCTACACCGCCGGGTTCGGCCCGCAGGACCCCGCCACGGGTGCGATCGCCGACGACGTGGCCGGTCAGACCGCGCAGGTGCTGGCCAACGTCGCAGCGGTCCTGGCCGAGCACGGTGCCACCCTCGACGACGTCGTGAAGTCCACGGTGCACCTCGAGCACTCCGACCGCGACTTCCCGGCCTTCAACGAGGAGTACGCGAAGCACTTCTCGCAGCCGTACCCGGTCCGCACCACCGTGCAGTCGCACCTGGCGAACATCCTGGTCGAGATCGACGTCGTGGCGGTGCTGCCGAGCGCTTCGTGACGTCGGCGCAGGCTGTGTGAAGCCTCACCGAGGCGCCTCGCCGTGCTGGGTCACCGACCCCCGGTGCCCGCTGCTCCCTGCCCGTGGTCGATCCGACCCGGGTGGCGACGCAGCCCGGCACCGGGGGTCGCGTGCGTCAGGGCGCCTTCGGCCAGCACGGGGACGCCGGCGACGAGGACGTCGTCGATGCCCTCGGCCAGGCGCATCGGTTCGTCGTAGGACGACCGCGCCGCGACCCGATCGGGATCCACGACCACCAGGTCGGCGACCGCCCCGACGGTGACTGCGCCCCGTCGACCGAGACCGAGTCGCTCGACCGCAGTGGCGGACAGGTGCCGCGAGGCCTCGAGCCACGTCAGGAGCCCCGTGCGGGCGAAGTCCTGCAGGTACCGCCCGAACGTCCCGTACGCCCGTGGGTGCGGGTGCGTGCCCACGAAGATGCCGTCGGACCCGGCCGTGTGCCCGGGCAGCCGGAAGAGCGGTGCGAGGTCGTCGGCAGTCCGAGGACGGGGCACGCGCATCACGGCGGTGACCTGCAGTGCCGAGTCGACCAGGACGTCGAGGGCCAGGTCCGCCGGATCCGTCCCGGTCGCCTCGGCGGCGTCGGCGAGGGTGCGGCCCTGCAGCGCGTGGAACTCGGCGGCGGGCACGTGCGACAGCGTGATCTGCTCCGCCCAGCCGGTGCCGAGGTCGGCGCGGGACAGCACGCGGTCGAGCACGGCCGCCCGGACCGCGGCACGACCCTCGTCGTCGGCGATCGCGTGGGCGAGGTCCTCGGTGCCGGGGCGGGCGAGGGCCGCGGGCAGCAGCAGCATCGACAGGATCGTGCAGCCGCGCGAGTACGGGTAGGCGTCGAACGACATCGGGGCGCCCTCGGCCTCGAGTTCGGCCAGTGCCGTCACCGCGAGGTCGACGGGCGCGTGCAGGTGGGAGACGTGTGCGCGGACGCCCGACGCGCGGACGATGTCGGCGATCTCGTCGAGGCCGGCGCGGGCGTTCCCCTCGTAACCACCGCGCATGTGTGACACGTAGAGGCCGTCGACGGCAGCGACCTCGGTGCAGAGCGCAGCGAGTTCGGCGGTGCCGGCGAACAGGCCGGGGACGTAGTCGAGCCCCGTCGCCAGGCCGACCGCACCGTCCGCGAGGCCGTCGCGCACGAGCTCCCGCATCGCGGCCAGCTGCGCGCTGTCCGCCGGCCCGGGGTCGTCGCCCATGACCTCGTGCCGGACCGTGCCGGCGGGCACGAGCGTCGCGACGTTGATCGGGGTCGTTCCGTCGTAAGTCGTCAGCAGGCCGTCGACCCCGCCACCGCGGTACGTCGGGTGCGGGCCGTCGATGGCGGTGAAGTACGTGTCGGCGTACGAACCGTCACCCGGTGCCGGCCCGACGCCGTCCTGTCCGGTCACGATCGTGGTCACACCTTGGCGCAGGAGCGCGAGCTGCACGCCCTCGTCGAACACGAGCGACCCGGCGTGCGAGTGCGCGTCCACGAAGCCCGGCAGCACCAGTCGTCCGTCGCAGTCGATCACGTGCGCGTCGGCGGGGGTGGCCAGGTCGGGACCGACGGCGCGGATGACAGCGTCGGTGACGAGGACGTCGGCGCGCACCGGGGCCCCGTCCGCACCGAGTAGCGACCCGCCGCGCAGCAGGACGACGCCGCCGGCGGACTGCTCGCCGGTGGGCTGCTCGGAGCCCGTCACGTGCTCGGGACCGCCGGTGGTCATCGGTCGAGCGCCGCGACGAGGCGGCCGGCCCGCTCCCGCAGGGCGTCGAGGTCGCCCGAGGTCAGCGCGTCGCCGACGAGCGGGGACCCGAGTCCGACGGCGACCGCACCGGCGGCCAGGTAGTCCGGGGCGTCGTCGACCCCGATGCCCCCGGTCGGGATGACGTCGACGAAGTCGAGCGGTGCCAGGACCTGCTTCAGGAACGCGGGGCCGCCGAGCTGCGCCGCCGGGAACACCTTCACCGCGCGGGCACCGAGCCGCCACGCGTGGACGATCTCGGTCGGGGTCGCGGCACCGGGGTACCAGCCGAGGCCACGCTCGTGCGCGCGCTCGCCGAGTTCGGCGTCGAGGTGGGGACTGACGGCGAACGAGGCGCCGGCGGCGGCGGCCTCGTCGAGCTGGCGGACGTCGAGCACCGTGCCGACGCCGATGGAGGCCGCGGAACCGTACCGCTCGACCGCCCACGCGATGCCCTCGCGCCAGCGTGGGGTGTTCGTGGTGATCTCGATCGCCGTCACGCCGGACTCGACCAGGGTGGCGATGACGTCCTCGACGTGGTCGCCGGTGCCGCCGCGGAGGATCGCGATCGCCGGTCCGGCCTGGTGGCGGTGCCGTGCGCCGGCGTGCTGCTCGGTGCTCGTGGTGTCGTTCGTCATGGTGCGCTTCCTCGAGTGGTGGTGTTCGGCGGACACGGTGTCGGCGGACGCGGTGTCAGCGGTCGACGTGGTCGTGCACGGTGTGGTCGGTGTCCGACGGGTCCGGGGCGTGGTGCAACGCGGCCGGGTCCGGTCGGCGCCAGTCGCTCTCGACGGTGCAGGCGAGGGCGCCGGCGTCGGCGGCCCGGTCGAGCGCCTCGGCGGCGTCCGCTCCGCCCATGCTCGCCGCGAGCCAGCCCGCGACGAACGCGTCACCGGCACCGACCGGGTCGACGACGCGCACCGGGGTCGCGGGCCGACGGACGAACACGCCGTCGATCGACGCCACGGCGCCGCGAGAGCCGAGCTTCACGACCGCGCGGCCCCGTGCCAGTGCGGCGAGGTCGTGCGCGAGTGACTCCTCGTCGTCGTCCTGTTCGTCGCGGTCGAGCACGAGTCGGGCCTCGTCGTCGCCGGCGAACACCACGGCGGACCGTGCTGCGACGGCTCGGTACCGGTCTCGTGCAGCGTCGGCGCCGATGAGCTTCGGCCGGTGGTTGACGTCGAACGACACCGGCACACCGGCGGCGGCAGCCCGGTCGAGCGCTGCGGTCACGGTGTCGTGTGCGGACTCGGAGAGCGCGAGGGTGATCCCGGTGACGTGCACGAGCGCAGCGGTCTCGACGACGCTGCCGGGCAGGTCCGTCGCGGCCAACGCCGAGCCGGCCGAACCACGGCGGTGGTAGGTCACCCGGGTGCGGCCGTCGAGCAGCCGCTCCTTCATCATGATGCCGGTGGATCGCTCGGCGTCGGGGACCGCGAGGACGTCGACGCCCTCCCCACCGATGTCGGCGGCGACCCGGTCGCCGGCGGGGTCCGTGCCGACCCGACCGATCCACGTGGCCGGCACCCCGGCGCGGACCAGGCCGATCGCGACGTTGCTCTCCGCGCCGCCGGTGTCCACCCGCATGTGCTCCAGGTCCGGCACCGCGCCGACGTCGCGCCCGGTCAGGAGCAGCATCGTCTCGCCGAACGTCAGCACCGAGCCGGTCACCGGGCACCCCGCGCGAGGGCGAGCTGCGCCGACGAGGACCCGAGCGCGACGGAGATCTCGTGGGCGGTCCGAACGACGCCGTCGCCGAGTTCGCGGACCGCCGCTGCGGGGAACCGCGAGGCCAGCCCGGAGATGCTCATCGCGCCGACCACCTGGTTCGCGTGGTCGAACACCGGGGCGGCGACGCACCGGATGTCCGGCTCGTTCTCGCGGTCGTCGATGCCGTACCCCCGTCCGTGCGTGCGGTCGACCTCGTGCCGCCAGCGGTCGTCGTCGGTGATGGTGTGCTCCGTCATGACCTGGGCCGGCTCGGCGAGCACCCGGTCGAGCAGCTCCGGTTCACCGAACGCGACGATCGCCTTGCCGGACGCCGTGTTCCGCATCGGCAGGCGGTTCCCGATCCGGGAGCCCATGCGGACGGTGCCGCGGGTCTCGACCTTGTCGACGTAGACGATGTCGGTGCCGTCCGGCACGACGAGGTGGCACGTCAGCCCGGTCTGCTCCGCCGTCCGACGCAGGAACGGTGCGGCGGCGGAGCGCAGGTCGATCCCCTCGAGGTAGCTCTGCCCGAGCAGCAGGGCACCGAGGCCGAGCGTGAACCCGGCGTCCGCGGTGCGGCGCAGCAGGTCGTTCTCGAGCATCGGGGCCGTCAGGCGGAGCACCGTCGACTTCGAGGTGCCGAGCTCGGCGGCCAGCACGGACAGGCTGACGGACACCGCGCCGCTGCGGGTCCGGTCGGCGATGCAGTCGAGCAGGCGGAGCCCGCGACGCAGGGACAGTGCGGCGTTCCGGGCAGGACCGTCGCCGTCCGTCGGCACCGGGGCCGCGGTGGTCGCGCGCATCAGAACCACGTCGCGATCGTCCGGAGCACGGTGTCGTCGTCGGCCAGGACGTGCACCTGCCGCCACTTGTCGAATACCGTGCAGGGGTGCGAGATGCCGAACACGACGACGTCGCCGGGCGTCAGCTCGGGGGCGCCGTCCGCCAGCGCGAGGTAGCAGTGCTGGTCGTCGAGGCGGGTGACGGTGACCGCCCCGGGCGGCGGGACGATCTGTGGGGCGCCCGCCGGGCCTCCTGGCAGGGTCGGCCGTACCGACCGCACCACCGGCAGCCCTTCGTCGAAGGAGATGTCGCGCTTGCCCACGGCGACGAACGCGAGCCCGGGCTCCGGGCAGGACGTCACGCGTCCCCAGACCTCGATCGCGGCGACGAGCGAGCCCTCGGCCGGGTGCCGGCCGAACGGCGTGCGCTCGGCGTAGAAGCCGTCGTCGTGGGTCAGGTACGCACCCGACCGCAGCAGCACGTCGAGGTCGTCGGTGCGGGCTGCCACGGCGTCCACGACGGCGTCGAACCAGGCGCTGCCGCCCATGCTGAGGAGCCCGCGACCGTCGACGAGCCCGCGGACGTCCTCGGCGACGTCGAGCACGCCGGCGACGTACTCGCGGGCAGCGTCGACGCCGGGCAGTCCGCCCTCGTACCCGGAGACACCGCGGAGCACGAGCCCGGCGTCGTGGGCGAGCAGCGCGAGGGCACGCGCGTCGTCGGGGGAGCGGACCCCGGTGCGCCCGCCCGGGAACCCGAGCTCGACCAGGACGTGCAGCTCGCCGGCGACGGTGCCCTGCGCGGCGACGGCGGCGGTGACACCTGCGGCGGAGTCGACGTAGCAGAGGACGTCGGCGTCCGGGTCGACCGTGCGCCGGGACGCGAGCCAGGCGAGGCCGGCTGGGTCGAGGACCTCGTTCGCGACCAGGATCCGGTGCACGCCGTGCTCCCACGCGATCATCGCCTGCTGGACGGACGCGACCGTCACGCCCCAGGCCCCGGCGTCGATCTGCCGTGCGGCGAGGTCGGGCGCCATGTGCGTCTTCATGTGCGGTGCGAAGAGCAGTCCGTGGCGGTCGACGTAGGCCTGCATGACGGCGGTGTTGTTCGCCAGGGCGGACTCGCGCAGGGTCATCACGGGCAGGTGGGCGTGGTCGAGGACGTGGTGCGGAGTGTCCGATGCCGGGTCCCAGGCGCCCTTCGTGGTCACGGTCACGGTCACGGTCACGGTCCCGGTCGTCGTGTCGGCGTCGGTCATCGGTGAGCCTCCTGTCGTCGCGCAGCCTCCACGCTCCCGCTCGGCGGACCCGCAGGGCAACGCGCTGGTGCGCATCATTCTGCAATGCACAACACGATCGCGGAACCTCCTGACACGATCCGCCCGCGACCCGGCAGCGGGCATAACCTTTGACGCGACATGGCGACGACGATGACGACACCCAGACGGCGGACGGGCAGCACGGCGGTCGCCGTGCTCGTGGCGGGGACCTTCTTCATGGAGCTCCTCGACGGCACGATCCTGGCGACGGCGGCGCCCGCCATGGGACGCGACCTCGGCGTCGACTCGGCCGCCGTCGGCGTCGCGATCACCGCGTACCTGGTCACCCTGGCGGTGTTCATCCCCGTCTCGGGCTGGCTCACCGACCGGATCGGGTCCCGCACCGTCTTCGCGGGCGCGATCGCGCTCTTCACGATCGCATCGGCGCTCTGCGCGATGTCGACCGGCCTCGTCGACCTGACGCTCTGGCGCATCCTGCAGGGGCTCGGCGGCGCGCTGATGGTGCCCGTCGGCCGGCTCGTGGTGCTCCGGAGCGCCGGCCGCGAGCAGCTCGTCACCGCCATCGCGATCCTCACCTGGCCCGCCCTCGCCGCGCCGATCATCGCCCCGTTCATCGGCGGCGTGCTCGTCGACACCCTGACGTGGCACTGGATCTTCCTGATCAACATCCCGCTCGGCGTCATCGCGTTCGTCGCCGCGCTCGTCCTCGTCCCGCAGGAGCGCGCCGCGCAGCGTGTGCCGTTCGACTGGTTCGGGTCGCTGCTCGCGTGCTTCGGCCTCGGGTCGCTCGTCGTCATGGCGTCGCTGCTCGCGCTCGACGTCATCCCGGTCCTGGCCGTCGTGGTGTCCGGTGTCGTCGGTGCCGTCTGCTGCTGGTTCGCGATCCGGCACTTCCGCCGGGCACCGCACCCGATCATGGGGCTCGAGGCGTTCCGGCTCGAGACGTTCCGGGTGTCGCACGCCGGCGGCAGCCTGTTCCGCCTGGCGGTCTCCGCGGTGCCGTTCGTGCTCCCGCTGCTGTTCCAGGACGCCTGGGGCTGGAGCGCCGTGCTCGCCGGGTCCGCCGTGCTGTGGGTCTTCGTCGGCAACCTCGGCATCAAGCCGATGACGACGCCGTTCCTGCGCTGGTTCGGCTACCGCCCGGTGATCATCGTGTCGAGTGCGATCGCGGCGCTGACCGTCGTCGCGATGGCGTTCATGACCGAGGACACCCCGTTCTGGCTGCTCGCGGTCCTGCTCGTCGTCAGCGGCGCCGCCCGCTCCGTCGGCTTCACGGCGTACAACACCATCGCCTTCGCCGACGTCGAGCAGGCCGACATGACCCCGGCGAACACGCTCTCGTCGACGCTGCAGCAGACCGCCGCCGGGTTCGGCGTCGCCGTCGCCGCGGTCGTGATCCGCGCGGCCGGCGGTCTCGGTGGCGACGGCCCGTATTCCGTCGCGTTCTGGGTCATCGCGGCGCTGCTCGCCGTCGCGTGCGTCGAGGGCATCCTGATGAGCCGCACAGCGGGGGACACCGTCCGCCCCGCCCGCCGGGTCCGCGCCTGACCCGGGCGGTTCTGCGCGGCCCATGACTGTCCGTTTCCGTCACGGTCACACGCGCGAAACCCGACAGGCGTTACAGTCTCAGCATCCGTTTGCGAACGCCGAGTACGGTTGCCGCGGCAGGGTGACCCGGACCACCCGGACAGGAAGGCAGCATGGCCGCGCCAGAACAGCAGAGCACGATCGCCACCGACGCAGGCGTGCCGCCCACTGCCCTCCGGGTCGTCAGCTACAACCTCCGGGAGCACACCGCGAACGGTGAACTCGCCGCCCTGGCCGAGGCCTCCGACGCCGACGTCCTCTGCGTGCAGGAGTGCGACAGCAACGACCTGGCCCCGTCGATCGGTGGGCTCTCGCTCGCCGCGTCGACCCGCACGAACCGCCTCGGGCTCGCCATCTACAAGCGCGACGACCGCTTCGAGGTGCAGGACTTCAGCATCCACTCGCTGCAGAAGTCCCTGCACGACCGGGTCCTCGCACCCGCGCACGAACGGCTCATCGCGATGCACCTGCGCGACACCGAGGCCGACGCCGAGGTCGTCGTCGCTTCGTTCCACGCCTCACCGCTGACCGCGACGAACTCCCTGCGTCGCAAGCAGATCGAGGCGGCGCACCAGTTCCTCCGCGAGCTCGCGAAGGACGTCCCCGCGGTCATGGTCGGCGACTTCAACTACCCCTGGTTCCAGACGAACCTGCGTCGCAAGATCGAGCAGGGCGGGTTCGCACTGTCGCTGTCCGACCAGCCGACGTACCTGCGGTACCGCAAGTTCACGGGCCACTTCGACTTCGCGACGAGCGTCGGGCTGCACATCGCCGGCGTCGAGACCCTGCCGGCGGGTATCTCCGACCACCGTCCGATCCTGGTGCGCGCGCACTACGAGCACCCCGGCGCGACCGGCACGATCGAGACCGTGGAGTCGCCGGCCGCCTGACCCGCGAGCATGTCGTCGAGTGGTCAGCAAGTGTCGGCCGGCGGTCCGGCAGACGACACGTCGTGACCACTCCGCGGGCGACGGCGGGAAGTCGTGACCGCTCGGCGGGCGACGCTGGGCGCGCCGGTGGAGCCGGCAACGCACTGGAGGCCCGGTGCCGGTCTCGTGTACCGGCACCGGGCCTCCAGGCGGTTGCGGCCACGGCACATGGCGAGGCGGCGAAACGCGCCGCGCCCGCCGTCGCGTGGTCACGAACTGTCGGCCAGCGTTCCGCCGAGCGACACGTCGTGACCACTCGGCGGACGTGAGCGGGGAGTCGCGAGCCCGCGACGCGCCAAGCCGCGAGCGGCGCCTCCGCGTCAGCGACGCAGGGTCGCGCGCGCCAGCCGGTTGCCGACGAACTGGCCGAGCTGCACGATGACGACGATCGCCGCGACCGACACGTACACGATCCACCAGTCGTACCGCTGCGATCCGTAGGTGATCGCGTACTCACCGAGTCCACCGCCGCCGATCAACGCACCCTGCGCCGTCATGTCGACGATGCCGATGTAGATGAACGTGTAGCCGAGGATGAGCGGCCCGAGGCCCTCGGGGATCAGGACGGTCAGCAGGATCGAGATCGGGTGCGCACCCGACGCGCGAGCCGCCTCGACGACGCCGGGGTCGACCGCGAGCAAGTTCTGCTCGACGATGCGCGACACCGCGAAGGCCGCTGCCAACGAGATCGCGAAGGTCACCGCGGGCACGCCGATCGTGGTCTGCACCACGACGCGCGACAGCGGGGCGATCGCGGCGAGGAAGATCACGAACGGGATCGGCCGGACCAGGTTCACGACGACGTTGATGATCGTGTACGCGGTGCGGTTGCCGAGCAGGTTGCCCGGCCGGGTCGCGTAGAGCAGCAGCCCGAGGGCGAGCCCGATGACGCCGGCGATGACGAGTGACACGAGCGACATCACGATGGTGTCGCGCATGGCGGCGAGGAAGACGTCGAACGTGTCGATCACGCTCTGGAACGAGTTGTTCACGCTGCTGCCTCCTCGTCGGTCGTGACCCCGTCGGCGCGCAGGGCGGCGACGGCGCGGTCGATGGCGTCCGGTGCACCAGCACCAGCACCGGCGTCGGCGACCCCGCCGGCCGTGAGCTCGTACGTGAGCGAACCGATCCGGCGCTCGCGGATCTCGCCGACCCCGCCGTACACGAGCTCGGCGGTGACCCCTGCCGACCGGAACACCGCGTCGATCCGGTTCTGCAGCCCGGCCTCGTCGGAGATCTGCACGGTCACCAGACGACCGGGGTGGCGTTCGCGCAGGCGAGCGAGCGTGTCGACCGAGGGGCGGTCGTGCAGCGCGGTGCGGACGAACCGCTGCGCAGCACCCGTCTTCGGCGCGGAGAACACGTCGTAGACGTCCCCGACCTCGACGACGCGACCCTGCTCCATCACGGCGACGCGGTCGGCGATCTGCCGGACGGCGTCCATCTCGTGCGTGATGACGATGATCGTGACGCCGAGTTCCTTGTTCACCCGGCGGAGCAGCCCGAGCACCTCGGACGTGGTCTCCGGGTCGAGGGCGCTGGTGGCCTCGTCGGCGAGCAGCAGGTCGGGCGACGCCGCGAGGGCCCGCGCGATGCCGACGCGCTGTTTCTGACCGCCGGACAGCTGCTCCGGGTAGGCGTGGGCGCGCTCGAGGAGCCCGACGAAGTCGAGCAGCTCGGCCACGCGACGGTCCCGCTCGTCCTTCGGCACACCGGCGACCTTGAGCGGGTACGCGACGTTGCCGGCGATGGTGCGGGACCGGAACAGGTTGAACTGCTGGAAGATCATCCCGATGTTGCGACGCGCCAGACGGCGATCCCGCTCGGGGATCGCCGTCAGTTCCTTGCCCGCCACGGTAACGGTCCCGGAGCTGGGGAGCTCGAGGGCGTTCACCAGACGGACCAGGGTGGACTTGCCCGCACCGGAGTACCCGATGACGCCGAGGACCTCTCCCTGGTGCACGTCCAGGGAGACGTCCTCGACGGCCACCACGGTCTCGCCGGTGTCGGCGCGGCGGTAGTGCTTCGAGACGCCGCGGAGTTCGACGAGGACCGGCACTACTCCGCTGCCGCCTTCGCGTCGGACTCGACCGTGGTGAGCTCCTTCTGCAGCGAGGCGGCACTCTCGTCGCTCGGGACGGCGTCCGGGTAGTCCTTCGCGAAGACCTTCTGCACGGCGTCGTCCTGGAACAGCTTCGCCAGGTCGAGGTACGTCTTGTTGGTCTTGTCGGCGTCGCGGACGGCGAAGACGTTCACGTACGGGGCGGCGGAGGCGCTCTTCGGGTCGTCCTGGAAGATCGCGTCCTTGGTGTCGAGCCCGGCCGAGGTGGCGTAGTTCACGTTGACGATCGCGCCCTCGACGGAGCCCTGCTGCAGGGCGTTCGCGGTCTGCGAGGCGTCGAGCGTCTGCACGTCGACCTTGTGCGAGGTGATGTCGGCCGTGGTCGAGAAGGCGTTGCCGCCGTCCTTGAGCTCGAGCAGGTCAGCGGCCTGCAGGACCAGGAGCGCACGGGCCTCGTTGATGGCGTCGTTCGGGATCGCGACCTTCGCGCCGTCCTCGAAGTCCGCGACGTCGGAGACCTTCGTCGAGTACAGCGGCAGCGGGTAGACGGCCGTCGCGCCGATCGGCTGCAGGTCGTCGTCCGAGGTGACGTTGTAGTTCGCCAGGTACTGGATGTGCTGGAACTGGTTGATGTCGATCTGCTTGTCCTTGAGCGCAGGGTTCGGCAGCGAGTAGTCCGAGAAGTTCTGCAGCTTCACGGTGACGTTGAGCTGCTCCTTGGCGGCCTTTACGTACGTGTTCCAGTAGGGCAGCGACTTGTCCGAGACACCGATCGTGACGGTCTTCGGCGCAGCGTCACCGGCGGCAGCGCCACCGCTGTCACCACCGGAGCGCACGACTCCGACGATGACGGCGACGACGATCGCCACGACGACGATGACGGCGGCGACGATCCAGCCGATCGGGCGCTTGCCCTTCGGCTTCTCGGGCAGTGCGGGGGCTGCGGACATGCTGGTGCTCCTCGTGGGCCGTGCTGTGCGGGGGAGCCGCGGTGGTCCGCGGCGTGGAGTCGAGTGTGACGGGAGCGGGTCCCCGGTGCGAGTTCCGTTCCGCCGTGTTACATCGCCGTCACGGGGTGCGTTGGTTCACTCGGTACGTGCGCAGCATCGAACTCGTCCTCGACGGCCCCTCGGACGCGGCGGTCCGGGCACTCTGGCAGACCCTCGTCGCCGTGGAACTGCCGAGCCTCGGCCACTCGGGCACGAACGACCCGCACGTCACCCTCGTGGCCGGCGAGGCCGTTCCCGTTCCGACGGACCTCGACGTCGCGGTGCCCGAGGCCCTGCGCGTCGCCGGTGTCCTGCTCTTCCCCGCCGGCCCCGGTCGGCACGTGCTCGGCCTCGGTGTGGTCGTCGACGAGCCACTGGCCCGCTTCCACCACGCGGTCGACGCCGCCGCTCCGGGCTCGGTCGACTCGTCGCTGCCCGGTCGGTGGGCGCCGCACGTCACCCTCGCTCGGCGGATCCGCGACGTCGACCTGCCGGCGGCGCTCCGGGTCCTCGCTGCGGACGCGCCCCTGCCCGAGGTGCTCACCGTGGGCGGTCTCCGGCACTGGGACGGGGATGCGAAGGCGGTCACCCGCCTGCGCTGACGCGCCCTGCGGACCGGCACCGGGGCGCGGGCGCGCGGGGGCGCGGGGGCGTCGGACTGGAGGCGCGGGTCAGGCCCGCAGCACCCGCTCGCCGAACGCGGATGCGAACGTCCGGTCCGGGTCGGCTCGTGCGATCAGCTCACGGACGTCCGCCACCCGCGGGTACAGCTCCGCGATCGCGTCGCCGTCGAGCGAGCTCATCTTGCCCCAGTGCGGTCGCCCGTCGAACGGTGCGAGCCGCGCCTCGAGGTCGGGCAGCAGCGCGGCGACCGCCTCCGGGTGCTTCTGCCAGGTGAACGCGATGCAGAGCACGTCCTCGCCCTGGGTCGGGCTCAGCCAGAGGTCGTCGGCCGCCATCGTCCGCAGCTCGCACACGTGCAGGTGCGGCTGGATGCGGTCGGCCAGCCAGCGTAGGGCGTCGAGCGCCGCCGCCGCGTGCCGGAGCGGGACGAAGTGCTCGCTCTGCACCTCGGACCCGTGGCTCGGCACGGACTCGATGGGGAAGTGCGGCAGCCGGTCCCACCAGGGGCCCACCGAGCCGTCGCGCGCCGTGTGGTGGCCGTCGCCGGGGGAGCCGGGCAGCCGGGGAGCGCCGAACAGGTCGTCCGGCACGGCGGTGTCGTCGGCGCCGTCGGGGACCCGGGACTTCACGAGCGCCTCGCTGATCTCGTCGCCGAAGACCGTGTAGGCGCACACCGAGTACCCGGCGGCGTGGACTGCGGCGACGTGGTCGGTGAACGTGCTCCACGGGAACGGCCCGTACGAGTCCTGCCGCATCCGGTACGTGGGTTCGAGGTCGAGCGTGACCCGGGTCACGACGCCGAACAGCCCGAGGTGCAGGGCGGTGCCGGGGAACGCCGGGTCGGTGCGGTCGACGGTCCGGAGCGAACCGTCGGGGCCGAGCAGTTCGAGGGACCGGACCGCGGTGGTCAACGAGCCGAGGGTGGTGCCGGAGCCGTGGGTGCCGGTGGCGACCGCGCCGCCGACGGAGATGTGCGGGAGCGACCCCATGTTGTGCAGCGCGAACCCGGCGCGGTCGAGGTCGGGCGCGACGACGCCGTACCGGGTGCCGGCTCCGAGGGTCGCCGTCCGCCGCTCGGGGTCGACGACCAGGTCGGTGGGGACCGCGGTCAGGTCGAGCAGGACCCCCGGGGCGTCGGCGGAGTCGTTGAACGAGTGCCGGGTGCCGAGCCCGTGCACCCGCGGGGAGCGTGCGACGACCTCGGCTGCCTCGTCGATCGAGCCCGGTCGGAGTACCTGCTCGGCCGTGTACGTGACCGTGCCGGACCAGTTCAGTTCGCTCGCCGTCGACCGCATGCCGCCCACGATGCCACGTGGACCCGTGGGCGGCACCGCGGTCAGTGCGCGGGCGGGGGCGTCGGTGCGCCCTCGGGCACCGCCGGACGGGTGACGAAGACCGATGCCAGGATGCCGAACAGCGAGATCACCGCGCCGACCAGGAACGCGGTCTTCACACCGGAGGCGGTCGCAGCGGCCACGGCGTCCGCACCCGCGCCGGTCGCTGCCGTGGCGGCGCCGATCGTGAGCAGGGTGACGAACAGGGCGGTGCCGGCGGCTCCGGCGAGCTGCTGCGCCGTGCCGAGGACCGCGCTGCCGTGCGAGTAGAGCTTCGGGGGCAGGCCACCGAGCGCCGCCGTGAACAGCGGGGTGAAGGTGAGCGCCAGGCCGATGCTCAGCACGACGTGCGCCCCGAGGACGAACCACACGCTGGTGTCCACGCCGACCGTGGAGAGCGCCCAGAGCACCGCGCTGACGATGATCGAGCCGGGGATGAGCAGCACGCGCGGTCCGCGACGATCGTAGATGCGCCCGACGATGGGGGAGAGGAGCCCCATGAGCAGCCCGCCGGGGAGCAGCAGCAGTCCGACGTTCAGGACCTCGAGCCCGAGGACGCGCTCCAGGTAGATCGGCAGCAGGATGAGCGTGCCGAACATCGCCATGAAGCTCAGCGCCATCGCGACGATCGGGACGGTGAAGCCGCGGGTCTGGAAGGTGCGCAGGTCGAGCAGGGCGCTGTCGGTGCGCTGCAGTCGGGTCTGACGGAGGATGAAGACCGCCAGGGCGACGGCACCGACGACGAGCGCGGTGACCGGGACGAACAGGCCGGTGGTGCCGGCCTCGCCGATGCTGGACAGGCCGTAGACGATCCCACCGAACGCGAACGCGGACAGGATCACCGAGACGACGTCGAGCGGTGCCCGGCGGGGCGTCGAGACGTTGCGGACCTTCACCATGCCGAGGATGAGCGCGGCGATCGCGATCGGCAGGACGAAGCCGAACAGCCAGCGCCACGAGAACGCGTTGAGGATGAGCCCGGAGATCGTCGGGCCGATGGCCGGCGCGACCGAGATGACGATCGAGATGTTGCCCATGATGCGGCCGCGGTGGGCCGGGTCGACGAGGGTGAGCACCGTCGTCATCAGGAGCGGCATCATGATCGCGGTGCCGCTGGCCTGGACGATGCGGCCGACGAGCAGCAGCGTGAACCCGGGTGCGAGCAGGGCGATCAGGGTGCCGGCCGAGAACAGGCCCATCGCCCAGACGAAGACGGGGCGGGTGTTGAACCGCTGCAGCAGGAACCCGGTGATCGGGATGACGACCGCCATGGTGAGCAGGAAGCCCGTGGTCAGCCACTGCCCGGTCGCCGCACTGATGTCGAGGTCGTCCATCAGCCGCGGCAGTGCCACGCCCATGATCGTCTCGTTGAGGATGACGACGAACGCGGACACGAGCAGCAGCCCGATCACGAGACGGGTCTCGGCAGCGGTCGGTTGCGAGACGCTTCCCGTGCGGGGGGCGGAATCGACGGCCTGGGTCATGCGGGAGCTCCTGGTGGATCACGACTGGTGGAACGAGGTGGCGCAGAACGCGCAGACAGGGCAACCGCCTGAGTGGATTCGATTATTCCGCTCCGCACCGACATCCGCACGTGAACGGTCGGTGCGACCGGGTCAGTGCAGGATCGCGAACCCGTCGGCGTCGCCGTGCGGCACGACCGGCCGGAACTCAACGTCCGTCACGGTGGCCGACGGCGGCCCGCTCCGCAGGCACTCCATCAACGTCTCGACCGCGACCGACGGCCCCTCGGCCTCGACCTCGACGGTGCCGTCCCAGAGGTTCCTGGCGTACCCGACGAGGTCGAGCCCGTCGGCCTTCCGTGCCGTCCAGTACCGGAACCCGACCCCCTGGACGGTCCCCGACACCACGGCATGCATCCTCGTCACCGTCGTCATGATCCTCACCGTATCCACGCGGGGCCTCCCGGAGTTTTCGGCCTCGTGACGATCTGTTTCCGGTTCGTGACGACCCGGAGCCGCCTGCGGGCGCAACACACCGCGAAGCGGTGATAGGGTCATCGCAACCCGAACACTTCGAGTCAGAATGACATTAAGGTCCACCATGGACGAAGCAGGCATCCGCGTCGCGGTCTCGACCGTGATCGTCGCGCTGCGCCCGCACCCCGACACCGGGGCGCCGGCGCTGTGGATGCCGCTGGTGCGCCGGGTGGCCGAACCGTTCGAGGGGTCGTGGGCACTGCCCGGCGGTTGGGTCGGCGTCGACGAGGGACTCGAGGACTCCGCCGCGGCGCGCCTGCGCGAGACGACGAACGTGCAGCCCCGCTACCTCGAACAGCTCTACGCGTTCGGCGACGTCGGCCGCTCACCGAGCCGGGTGGTGTCGATCGTGTACTGGGCGCTCGTGCACCCGGACGAGGCGAACGTCGTGCCGGACGACTGGAACGTCCGCTGGTTCCTCGCCGACGAGCACCCGCCGCTCGCCTTCGACCACGACCGGATCGTGGAGTACGCGCTCTGGCGGCTCCGCACCAAGATGTCGTACTCCCGCATCGCCCAGGCCTTCCTGGGGGACCGGTTCACCCTCGCCGAGCTGCGCGGGGTGTACGAGGCGGTGCTCGGGCGTGCGCTCGACCCCGCGAACTTCCGTCGGCAGGTCGAGAAGACCGACGCGATCCTGCCGACCGACGAGACCACGAGCGGGGGCCGGCACCGTCCGGCCCGGCTGTACCGCTCGAACCCCGACCTGGCCTACGCGGACAACGGCCCGCTGCAGCAGGGCACACGACCGCAGAACCGATAGGAACCACCGTGTCCATCGCGACGACCATCGACCTCATCTCGAACGGCAAGGCCGGCGGCAGCACCTGCACGCCCGACCTCGCCATGCCCACGTGGGACTTCGACTCCCGGCCCGGGTACGGCCCGGGTTCGTCGATGACCGACGTCATCCCGACGAGCGCACCGCGGCAGGGCGTGCTGCCGGACGAGTACAAGACCGCGCCGACCGACGAGCTGCACGCGCGCATCGAGCGGGCGAAGGCGACGCTCGGCGACCGGGTCGTCGTCCTCGGGCACTTCTACCAGCGCGACGAGGTCGTCCGGCACGCGGACTTCCTCGGTGACTCGTTCCAGCTCGCCAACGCGGCGCTGACGAAGCCCGACGCCGAGGCCATCGTGTTCTGCGGCGTGCACTTCATGGCCGAGACCGCCGACATCCTGGCCCGCGACGACCAGCGCGTCATCCTGCCGAACCTGGCCGCCGGCTGCTCGATGGCGGACATGGCCGACATCGACAGCGTCGAGGCCGCCTGGGCCGAGCTGACCGCCGTCTACGGCACCGAGCCCGACGCCGACGGCCGGGTGCCCGTCATCCCCGTCACCTACATGAACTCCGCTGCCGACCTCAAGGCGTTCTGCGGGCGCAACGGCGGCATCGTCTGCACCAGCTCGAACGCCGCGACGGTGCTCGAGTGGGCGTTCGAGCGTGGGCAGCGCGTGCTGTTCTTTCCCGACCAGCACCTCGGTCGCAACACCGCCAAGGCCATGGGGATCAGCACCGACCTGATGCCGATGTGGAACCCCCGGAAGCCCCTGGGCGGCAACGAGACGAGCGACCTCGAAGCGGCGAAGGTCATCCTCTGGCACGGCTTCTGCTCGGTGCACCGCCGCTTCACGGTCGACCAGATCGACCAGGCCCGCCGCGAGCACCCCGGCGTCCAGGTCATCGTGCACCCCGAGTGCCCGATGGCCGTCGTCGACGCCGCCGACCACGCCGGCAGCACCGACCTGATCCGGAAGACCGTCGCCGCGGCCACCGAACCGACGACGTTCGCGATCGGCACCGAGATCAACATGGTGAACCGGCTCGCCGCCGAGTACCCGCAGCACACGATCTTCTGCCTCGACCCGGTCGTCTGCCCGTGCTCGACGATGTACCGGATCCACCCGGGCTACCTCGCCTGGGTGCTCGAGGCACTGGTGCGCGGCGAGGTCCTCAATGAGATCGTCGTCCCCGCCGAGGTCCAGGCCGACGCCAAGGTCGCCCTCGAGCGGATGCTCGCGGCCAAGCCCCGCGGCTGAGCCCCGAGCCCGAGCCCGAGCCCGAACCCGAACGACCGAGGGAGACCACCGTGCACGTCGTCATCGTCGGCTCCGGCATCGCCGGACTGACCGCAGCGATCCGTGCCAGCGCCGTCCACGACGTCACGCTGGTGACGAAGGGCGCGCTCGCCGACAGTGCCACCGCGTACGCCCAGGGCGGGGTCGCGGTGGCGCTCGGAGCCGACGACTCGCCGGCACTGCACCAGGCCGACACCCACGTCGCGGCAGCCGGCAGCGCGGACGCGCGCGCCGTCGAGGTCCTCTGCACCGACGGGCCAGCCCGGGTCCGCGACCTGCTCGCCCTCGGTGTGCCGTTCGACCGCTCGACCGACCCGTCGGCACTCGACCGGTACGGCGACGACCTGGCCCGCGGGCGCGAAGCCGCGCACGGACGCTGGCGCGTGGTGCACGCCGACGGCGACGCGACCGGCGCGGCGATCGAGCGTACGCTCATCGACGCGCTGCACCGCCAGCACGTCACGATCCTCGAGCGCACCTGCCTCACCGACCTCGTCGTGCGCGACGGCACCGTCGTCGGCATCGACGTCCTCGACCTGCTCGGCGAGCCCCGACGGATCGACGCCGACGCCGTCGTGATCGCCTCCGGGGGAGCGGGACACCTGTACCGCGAGACCACCAACCCGCTCGTGGCGACGGGGGACGGCGTGGCCGCCGCGTGGCGTGCCGGAGCGGTGGTGGCCGACCTGGAGTTCGTCCAGTTCCACCCGACCCGCCTCGCGGTGCCGGACGGCGGGCTCGTCTCCGAGGCCGTCCGCGGCGAGGGAGCCGTCCTCCGCGACGCGCGCGGACGGCGCTTCATGGCGTCGGTGCACCCGGACGCCGAGCTCGCACCGCGCGACGTCGTCGCCCGCGGCATCGCCGCCGCCGTCCGCGACCAGGGCGGCGCACCCGTGCTCCTCGACGCCACCGGACTCGGCGCGGACTTCCTGACCGGACGCTTCCCCGGACTCACCCGGGCCACCCGTGCGGCCGGTTTCGACTGGACCCGGCAGGGTGTGCCGGTGTCCCCGGCGGCCCACTACTCGATGGGCGGCATCGCCACCGACGCCGAGGGGCGCACCAGCCTGCCGGGGCTGCTGGCCATCGGCGAGGCCGCCTGCACCGGGGTCCACGGCGCGAACCGACTGGCCTCGAACTCCCTGCTCGAGGGACTCGTCTTCGCGGTCCGCGCAGCGGACGCGGTCGCCGGACCCCGGCCCGGCCTGCTCCGCCTGCGGGGGAACGCAGACCTGCGCGTGACCAGCGTTCCCCGAGCGGCGGACGTGATCCGCGCCTCCCGTCAGACCCTGCCTGGAGGCGCGACCCACCTCGACGACGTCGGTGCCGTCCGGCAGGCGGTCCAGGCCGTCATGACCGACCGCGTCGGGCTGCTGCGTGACGCGACCGGACTGGCGAGCGCCCGGCGCGAGCTCGACGCGCTCACCGCGCCCGCCACCGGTGGCGTGCGCGAGCACGAGGACCGCGCACTGCTCGACCTGGCACGGCTGGTGGCGCTCGCCGCCGAGACCCGCGCGGAGTCCCGCGGTGCCCACGCCCGCACCGACCACCCCGACACCGATCCAGCAGCCCCGGCCTCGTACGCCTGGGTCGCCGAGACGGTCACTCGACACATCGCCGTTCCGCAGGAGGTTCCCGCATGACCATCGACCCCGGCACCATCCCGCCGCACGCCCTCCGCCGCGTCATCGAGACCGCGCTGGAAGAGGACGCGCCCTGGGGCGACGTCACCAGCGAGACGCTCATCCCGGCCGACGCGACCGCGACGGCGACGCTCGCAGCCCGTGAGTCCGGAGTACTGAGCGGCGGGACCGTCTTCGTGGCGGTCATGCACGCGGTCGACCCGTCGATCCGGGCGACCCTGCACGCCGACGAGGGGTCCGCGTTCACCGCCGGCGACACGCTCGCCACCGTGACGGGGTCGGCGCGTTCGGTGCTCCGCGCCGAGCGGGTCGCGCTGAACCTGGTGCAGCGCATGTCGGGGATCGCCACCGCCACCGCGGCCCACGTCGCGGCCGCAGCGGGCACCTCGGCGCGCATCGTCGACACCCGGAAGACCACGCCAGGCCTCCGTGCGCTCGAGCGGTACGCCGTGCGCTGCGGCGGCGGGCACAACCACCGCACGTCGCTGTCCGACGCCGTGCTGGCGAAGGACAACCACCTGGCCGTGCTGCTCGCCGGTGGCATCGGCATCGGTGACGCGATCACCGCCGCACGGCACCGGCTCGGGCACACCGTGCACGTCGAGGTCGAGGTGGACCGCATCGACCAGATCGAGCCCGTCGTCGCGGCGGGAGTCGACACGATCATGCTCGACAACTTCACGCCGGCCGAGCTCGAGACAGGTGTCGGCATCGTCGCGGGTCGTGCGCTCGTCGAGGCGTCGGGCGGAGTGTCCCTCGACACCGTCGCGGCCATCGCCGCGACCGGGGTCGACGTCATCTCGGTCGGGGCGCTCACCCACTCGGCCCGGGCGCTCGACCTCGGGCTCGACATCGCGGTGGCGGCCGGGGACTGACCGTGTTCTACCTGGACCGGGCGGCCACGACCCCCGTCCGCCGCGAGGTCCTCGAGACGATGTGGCCGTACCTGACCGGGGTGTTCGGCAACCCGTCGTCGACGCACGGTGTCGGGAACGAGGCCGCGCGCGGGCTCGCGGCTGCACGGGCCACGGTCGCCGGCGTGCTCGGCTGCCGACCGGCCGAGGTCGTCTTCACCACGGGTGGGACCGAGGGTGCGAACACCGCGGTCAAGGGTATCGCGCTCGCCGCCCCACGCGGACGCCACGTCGTCACCAGCGCGATCGAGCACGAGGCCGTGCTCGAGAGCTGCGCGTACCTGGCACGCTTCCACGGCTTCGACGTCACGGTGCTGCCGGTCGCGTCGGACGGCCTGGTCAACCCGTCGGTGCTGCGCGCGGCGCTCCGGCCGGACACGACCCTCGTGTCGATCGCGCACGCCGACAACGAGATCGGCACCGTGCAGGACGTCCCGGCGCTCGCCGCCGAGGCCCACGCGGTCGGCGCGCGCTTCCACACCGACGCCGTGCAGTCCGCGCCGTGGCTGCTGGTCGGGCTCGACGTCCTGGGCGTCGACGCACTGTCGCTGTCCGGGCACAAGCTCGGGGCGCCGAAGGGGACCGGCGTGCTCGCGGTCCGGTCGGGGGTGCCCGTCGAACCGTTGCTGCACGGCGGGGGACAGGAGCGGGGCCGACGCTCCGGCACCGAGGACGTCGCCGGCGCGGTGGCGGTCGCGACGGCGCTCGGGTTGGTGGCCTCCGGCGGTGCTGCTGCCTCCGGCGGTGCTGCTGCCTCCGGTGGTTCTGCTGCCTCCGCCGCCGCGACGACCGTCCGTGACGCCGTGCTCGACGGGGTGCTCGCCACCGTCCCCGGCGCGTTCGTGACCGGGTCGCGCGAGCACCGGCTGCCCGGGCACGCGTCGTTCTGCTTCCCCGGGGTCAACGGCGAGACCGTGCTGCTCGAGCTGGAACAGCGCGACGTCGTGTCCTCGTCGGGCAGCGCCTGCGCCGCGGGCAGCACCGAGGCGTCGCACGTGCTCACCGCGCTCGGGATCCCGGACGAGGTCGCCCGGACCGCGCTCCGACTCACCTTCGACGGTTCACTCGCCGCGGAGGACGTACCGGTCGTCGTCGGAGCGGTCGCGGACGCCGTGGCCACCGTCCGCGCACTCGGCTGACGTGTCGAACGCAGGGTGTACTAGACGTTCTACTCCATGAGTGGGGTCGTGTCCCCCCTTATGCGGACACGGAATCTGCGCCAGAGTGTCCACATGGCAAACGTGATGATGACCCGGACACGACGGGACGACCGCTTCCGAGCGGTCCAGCTCCTGCCCGCACCGGCGACCCTCGTCGCGCTCGCCCTGGCTGCGCAGCACGACCTCGGCACCGCCCCCCTCGGGCTGATCGCCGCCGTCGGAGCCCTCGCGACCGTCGGGAGCGCCCTGCTCCCCATGATCCGACCCGCCGCCGCTCGACGGTCGATGCCCGCACCGATCGAGACGGACCGGTACCGAGAGGACACCGAACACCCTTGAGGTCCGACACCGCCCGGCTCCTCCCGTGACCCGGCCGGTGCCCCAGACCGGATGCCGATACCCCTGATCGACATCCGGAGCGGGGCGCGACGTTCCCCCTGTCGTCGCGTCCCGCCACACACCGCGACCCGCCGTGGGCCGACGTCGACCCCCTGAACGACGTCAGTTCCCCTGCAGCCCACGGCGGGCTCCCGGTGTCTCCCGCTCCCGCTACCGTCGGAGCATGCCCTCGTACCGTGTGACCCTGGCGATCGGCGCGCTCGCCGCCGGCACCGCGCCCGACGCCGTCCTGCCCGCTGCGGCCCGGCTGGTCGCCGAGCACGCCGTGGTCGAGGCGCAGGACGTCCGCCTGCTGCGCGGTGTGCCGTGCGCGGTCGTCCGGTTCGAGTCCGACGACGACGCCACGGCAGCGGTCGTGCGCGACCGGGCCGTGCACGGCCTCCGCGACGTGGTCGAGATCCGCTCCGACGTCGTCACGCGTCGTGACGGTGCGCGGTGGATCCCGGTGGCGTGACGGCTGCGGCCGTGCTGCCCGGGGCGTCCGGCGTGCCCGGCCAGACGTAGTCGAGGTCGTCGGGTGCGTCCGGGAACAGTACGCGGTAGTGCTCCGGCGCCTTCTGCACCAGCTTCGAGCGGTGTGACGCGTGCAGGGCCTCGTCGTCGTTCCACGGCGGGATCGGGACGTCGCCGCGCTCGTACGCCGCCAGGTCCTCCGGGACCCGCCCGAGGTCCAGCAGCGTCTTCTCCAGGCAGGTGTCCACGTGCCCGCGGTCGAGCCAGACGCGGCACGTCGCCTCCTGGTACGCCATCAGCGCCGGACGGTAGCCGCGCCACATCGCGGTGACCGGGTGGTGCTGCCAGCCGTACCCCGGCAGTGTCAGCGCCCGCATCACCTGCAGGGTCTCAACGCGCTGCTTGCCGAGACGTCGGTCGTCGAGGACCTCGGCAGAGGCCCGGAAGTCGGCGTACGGCAAGAACGTCTGCATGCCGCGGGACGGTACCCGGGGGGCCTGGCACCCGACACATGTCGTCACACGCGGACCGCCCCGGCGGCAGGCGTGTGAGCATCGACCGCATGAGTGGAGAACTGGTCGTCGGCGTCAGCGGTAGCCCTTCGGACCCCTCGAGGACGTCCACCCTGGTCGCGGCCACGGTGGCGCGCCTCGGGCAGGAGATCGAGGGAGCCCGCACCGAGACCATCGAGATCGGCCCGCTCCTGGCCGACCTCGGTGCCGCGTCCTCGCGCGAGGCGATGTCCGAGCGCACCCGGGCGGCACTCGAGACCGTCGAGGCCGCCGACGTGCTCGTCGTCGGCAGCCCGGCGTTCCGCGCCGCCTACTCCGGCGCGTTCAAGCTGTTCTTCGACTGGATCGGGCAGTACGACCTCGTCGACACCCCGGTCCTGCTGACCGCGACGGGCGGCAGCGACCGTCACGCCCTGCTCGTCGAGCACCAGATGCGCCCGCTGTTCGGCTTCTTCCAGTCGACGACGCTGCCGATCGGGGTGTTCGGCAACGAGCGCGACTTCACCAAGCGCGAAGGTGGCTACGACATCGGCAACGTCGACCTCGAACTCCGCATCGACCAGGCCGTGCGCCGGGCGATCCCGATCATCCGCGGGGGCTTCGCCACCGCCGGCCTGGCCGACGTGCGGCGCCCCGCGGACTTCTGACACGGGGCCGCCGCTCTCCCGCGCGTTCCTGGTCGATTCGGGCGTACCTGGTCTGGAGTTCTCACCAGGTACGCCCGAATCGACCTCGCATCGCAGATGTCGTGGGAAAGAACGCCTACGGAGCGGGGACGGTGACCGTCTCGCCCGACACCGCCGACCGGCGCGCCGCGTCGAGCACCTCGACCACGTGCACCGCGTCGTCGACGGGCACCGGCACCGGACCGAGCCCGCGGACGGCACGCGCGAACCGCTCGTAGTAGTCCGTGTAGGAGCTCTGCGCCGACGGGACGTCGACCGTGCCGGACTCCGTCGTGAGGGTCCCGGGCGAGGGCTCGACTCCCCAGGTCGACCGGTCGTCGGCAGGTGACGCACCCGCCACGGCTGCCTGTGCCTGCACGTCGGTGCTCGTGGCCTCGTACGTCCCGTCGACACCGTCGAGGCGGAGCTGCCGTGCACCCAGCCACCCGGCCTTGTTCGACGTCAGGACGGACTCGACGCCGGACACGTGCGTCGCTGCGAGCGTGAAGCCGGCGTCGATCTGGCCGTCCTGGTCACGGCCGAGCGAGCGGGCATCGCGGACGTCGAGCGTGCAGGACACCCGGGCGATCGGTCCGAACAACGACACGGCCTGGTCGACCAGGTTCGAGCCGATGTCGGAGAGCACGCCGCCGCCGATGCCGGTCGCGATGCCGTGCCGCTCGACCAGGTCGAAGCGGGACCAGAAGCGCAGTGGCGTCCCGACCCGTCCGGCGTCCAGCACGCTCCTGAGGGTCGTGAGGTCGGTGTCCCAGCGGCGGTTGTGGAAGGGCGTGATCACGACGCCGGCGTCGGCCGCGGCCTGCCGGATCTCGTGCGCGGTGGCCGGGTCCGGGGCGAACGGCTTGTCCGCGACGACGGCGACCCCGGCGGCGATCGCCTGCAGGACGAGTTCGCGCCGGGTGGACGGGGGAGTGGTGACGACGACGGCGTCGACGCCCGCGGCGATCAGGTCACCGAGGGAGTCGTGCACGGTGACGCCGGGCAGGTCGGTCGCGAGCTGCTCGCGCTTCGCGGCCGAGCGGGCGACGACGCCGACGAGGTCGATGCCTGCCGCGTCCAGCAGGAACGGGCGGTGGAACGCCCGCCCTCCGATGCCGTAGCCGACGAGTCCGATGCGCACTTTGTCCATACATATGAACCTAGCGCGTCCAGCCAGAGTTGGGAACGTTCCAACGAGGCGGACGGGAGGCCCGCTGCGGCCCCGCCACGGGCCTCCCGTCCGCCTTTTGCGCACGTGTCGGGCGCGACGTGCGCGCGCGACGGGCGCGACGTGCGCGACGTGCGCGACGTGCGCGACCGCCGGGTTCCACGACTTGCCGTCCGCGTGACGCCGAGGTTCCACTCCGAGGCGGCAGCGGCGCCGAGGTTCCGAGATCTCGGAACCTCGGCGGGGGCGGGGCGAGAGACGCCCGTGCGGCGTGACGGGCGTCAGGCGATGAGGGACGCGACGTGTGCGACGGCCAGGCGGTAGCCGTCGGCGCCCGCGCCGGCGATGACCGCCGTCGCAGCGGTGGCGACGTGGTCGACGTGCCGGAAGGGCTCGCGCTTCCACGTGTTCGACAGGTGCACCTCGACGACGGGGACGGACAGCGCCTCGACCGCGTCGTGCAGCGCGACCGAGGTGTGTGCGTAGGCCGCGGGGTTGATCACCACGGCGGCGAAGTCGTCGAGGGCCTCGTGCAGCCACTCGACCAGTTCGCCCTCGCGGTTCGTCTGCCGGAAGTCCGCGTCCAGCCCGTGCACGGCAGCCTCGGTGTGCACGATCGCCTCGAGCTCGGCGAGCGTCACGGTGCCGTACTGCTCCGGGTCGCGCCGCCCGAGGATGTCGAGGTTCGGTCCGTTGAGGACGAGGATGCGCGCCTGGTCGGTCATGGGGCGAGCCTAGCGATCGCGGGCCACGGGGTACCGCCGGGCAGACACATGCCTCGGCTATGTGAACGGTCACAATTCGGTGTAACGTCTCCGTCCGGGTCGGCGGAGTTGTCGACTGCAACACACTGACGTGGAGATGTTGAATGGTTCTCGCTGCAGCGAACGAAGGGATCCGGCTCGACTTGGGCTGGGTCGACTACCTGATGGTCATCGTGTACTTCGCGGTCGTCATCGGGATCGGGTTCACCGCCCGCAAACAGGTCCGGACGAGCATGGACTTCTTCCTGTCCGGGCGCTCGATGCCGGCGTGGATCACGGGCCTGGCCTTCGTGTCCGCGAACCTCGGTGCGACCGAGATCCTCGGCATGGCCGCCAACGGTGCCCAGATCGGCATGGCGACCCTGCACTACTACCTGGTCGGCGCGGTGCCGGCCATGGTGTTCCTCGGGCTCGTGATGATGCCCTTCTACTACGGCTCGAAGGTCCGGTCGGTGCCGGAGTTCATGCTCCGCCGGTTCGGCAAGGCCCCGCACCTGGTGAACTCGATCGCGTTCGCGGTGTCGAACGTGCTCATCGCGGGCATCAACCTCTACGCCATGGCCATCGTCATCGAGGCGATGCTCGGCTGGCCGGAGTGGCTGGCCATCGTCGTGTCCGCCGGCTTCGTGCTCGTCTACATCACCCTCGGTGGGCTCTCCAGCGCGATCTACAACGAGGTCATGCAGTTCTTCGTGATCATCGCCGGGCTCATCCCGCTGACGATCGTCGGTCTGCACCGCGTCGGCGGCTGGGACGGGCTGTCGTCTGCCATCGTGAAGACCCAGGGCGTGCAGCACCTGCAGGCGTGGGCCGGCACCGGCTTCGGCGACGTGACCAACCCGATCGGCGCCAACTGGCTCGCGATCGTGCTCGGCCTGGGCTTCGTCCTCGGCTTCGGGTACTGGACCACCAACTTCACCGAGGTGCAGCGCGCGTTCTCGGCGAAGAACATGTCCGCAGCGCGCCGCACGCCGCTCATCGCCGCGATCCCGAAGCTGTTCATCCCGGCCATCGTCGTGATCCCCGGCCTCATCGCCGCGGCGGTCGTCGGCAACCAGTTCGCCGACGGCTCGCTCACCTACAACGACGCGATCCCGAAGCTCATCCAGATGTACCTGCCGACCGGTGTCCTCGGCGTCGCGGTGACCGGCCTGCTCGCGTCCTTCATGGCCGGCATGGCGGCCAACGTCTCGTCGTTCAACACCGTCTTCACGTACGACATCTGGCAGCGCTACATCAAGCCGAACATGCCGGACATCCACTACCTGAAGACCGGTCGCTGGGTCACCGTCGTCGGCGTCCTGGTGGGCATCGCGACCGCGTTCATCGCGGCCCAGGCGTCGAACATCATGACGTACATGCAGACGCTGTTCTCGTTCTTCAACGCGCCGCTGTTCGCCGTCTTCATCCTCGGTCTGCTCTGGAAGCGGATGACCACGCAGGGTGCGCTCTGGGGCTACGTGCTCGGCATCGTCACGCCGACGATCACCTGGATCGCGTACCTCGTGAACCCGGACCTGTTCGCCACGGCGACCGCCGAGACCCTGTACGGCGCGATCATCTCGTTCGTGACCGTCCTGATCGTCGGGTTCATCGTCTCGATGTTCACCACGCCCAAGGACGAGAAGGAGCTCGGCGGTCTGGTCTACGGCATCGGCAAGATCGACCTGCACGGCGACTCCGTCGCGACCGACACCGCCTGGTACCGCTCGCCCGCACTGCTCGGCACCGTCGCACTGATCCTGTGCGTCGTCCTGTACCTGCCGTTCCTCTGATCCGCGAAGGAGATCACCGACCATGAGTGACACCACCACCCCCGGCGCGCTGACCGAGGAGCAGAAGGCCGCCCTCGTCCGTTCGACCCGTCGTCTCGACCTGCGCCGCATCCTCGGCGGCCTGTTCGTGCTATACGGCGTCATCGTGACGATCGTCGGCATCGTCCACTGGGACACCGACCCCGAGAAGACCGGCGGCATCCACATCAACCTGTGGGTCGGACTGTCGATGCTCGTCGGCGGCCTGCTGTTCTTCCTCTGGGACCGCCTGAACCCGGTGCCGGCCGAGGACATCATCGGCCAGGCCGAGGCCGAGGCCGACCAGAAGGCTGCCGGCGAGGGCCGCGCGTCCGCCTGACCTCGGGCGCGCGCCACTGAGCCGACTCGGAACGACGAAGCCGCTGTCGCTCGACAGCGGCTTCGTCGTTCCGAGTCGGTGTCCTGGATCACTTGACGTGGCCCGCGCTGGACTCGTAAAATTGATATGTCGACCGCGTGCTGCTCGGTCGAAAGTGAGCCCCGGAGAATCCTGCAGCCAGCGCGGGACCGGGGTTTTGCGCTGTCCAGGGTCGTTCACCCCACGCGGACAAGGGTGCTGTCGAGCTCGTCGTCGAGGCCCGCCACGTGCGCACCGCAAGCAAGATCAGCCAGTGCGACCAGTGGTTCATCGACCCCGCGGACGTGCTCGTGTCGCACCGGAACGCCGACTCCTCGTCGTCGAAGGGCATCGAACATCGACCGGTCGCCGTCATCTCGTGCCCTCCCTCGCGATTCGAGGACGAGGAGTGTGACGCCCCGCACCTCGAGCTCCCAGACGAGTCGCTCCAAGCACCGGCGTCGTCGCCGTTCGGCGCGCGCAGCGGCTCCCTCGTAGCGGACGACGACGATCTCGACAGCCCGTCGGAGGAGGTCGAGCCACGAGAGCCGCTGACCGGGGAGGGCTTCGTACCAGTGCAGCTTCCGCATCCGCCTCGGTGTCGCCGCCCGCACGTCCACACGTGCCGCTTCGCAGGCGGATGCCGTGATGACCACGGCCGCCATGACGTACGTCGTGTGGTCGCGTCCGCCGCCCGGCTCCGATTCATCGACGTACGCCCGCATCGGCCCAGCATATTGCGTATCAGGCCGTACCGCGACGGAACGGTTGCGCATCGCCGCGCCACGGGCCAGGTTGAGCGTGACGAAAGGAACCTCCCCATGGACACGATGGTCTTCATCAACCTGCCCGTCACCGACCTCGACCGTTCGAAGGCGTTCTACGAAGCCCTCGGCTACTCGATCAACCCGATGTTCAGCGACGACACCGCTGCGTGCATCGTCATCAGCGACACGATCTACGTCATGGTGCTCACCCACGCGAAGTTCGCCGACTTCACCGACAAGACGATCGCCGACGCCGGCACCGTCGAGGTCATCAACTCGCTCACCGCCGGGTCGAAGGACGAGGTGCACCGCATCGTCGACGCCGCCGTCGCGGCCGGCGGGAGCGAGGACCGCGCGCCGATGGACCTCGGCTTCATGTTCCAGCGGAGCTTCACCGACCCGGACGGCCACCGGTGGGAGTACGTGTGGATGGACCCGCAGGCCGCCCAGGACGGCCCGCCGGCCGAGTGACCACACGGTCGGCAACGAGGGTGTCGGCGGCGCACGCCAGGATGGTGCGATGAGCACCGAGCCCGCAGCCACCGAGCCCGCGCCCCACTCCGACCTGGTGATCGGCGACGACGGACTCGCCCGGCCGGTGTGGGCATCGACGGACGAGCTGCTCCGCGACTACTACGACACCGAATGGGGCATGCCCGTCCGGGACGAGCGCGGGGTGTTCGAGCGGCTGTCACTCGAGGCATTCCAGTCCGGCCTGTCCTGGCGCACGATCCTGGCGAAGCGTCCGGCGTTCCGTGCGGCGTTCGCGGACTTCGCCCCCGACACCGTCGCGGGCTTCGGCGAGGACGACGTCGCTCGGCTGATGGCCGACGCCGGCATCGTCCGGAACCGGGCGAAGATCCTCGCGACCATCACGAACGCGAACGCGACGGTCGCCCTGCGGCAGGACGGCGGGCTGTCCGACTTCGTCTGGTCGTTCCGTCCGGCGACGACGCCCGAACCGGAGTCGTACGCCCAGGTCCCGACGACCTCCGACGAGTCCGTCGCACTGTCGAAGGCACTGCGGAAGCGCGGCTTCGCGTTCGTCGGTCCGACCACGATGCACGCCCTGATGGAGGCGCTCGGCATCGTCGACACGCACCTGCTCGGCAGCCACCGGCGCGGGACCTCGGGCGTCTGGAACTGACCAGGACGCCGACCCCACCGCCGGCGAGGGCACCGGGCTAGGGTCGCGGCATGAGCACCGACCAGCCGAACCCGCGCGTGCGTCCTGTCCACCCGGTCGACGCCGACGTCGTCGACGTGCCCGTCGACGTGCCCGCCCCCGCGCCGGACACGGCCGGGGACGCGGCGACGGCGCCGGGTCACGACCCCGCCGAGGTTCGGATCGCCTTCCTGCTCTTCCCGGACCTGACGCAGCTCGACTTCACCGGCCCGGCGCAGGTGCTCTCCCGGGTGCCCGGCGCACGCGTCGAGTACGTGGCGGCGACGCTCAACCCGGTGCCGACCGACTGCGGGTTCGCGCTGGTCCCGACGACGACCATCGCCGACGCGGGTCCGGCGGACGTCCTCGTGGTCCCCGGCGGTGACGGTGCCTTCGACGCGATGCTCGACCCCGAGGTCATCGGGTTCGTCCGGAGCGAGGCCGAGCGCGCCACCTGGGTGACCTCGGTCTGCACGGGCGCGTTCGTCCTCGGTGCCGCGGGACTCCTCGCCGGCAAGCGTGCGACGACCCACTGGGCGTCGAAGCCGATGCTTGAGGCGTTCGGTGCGCAACCGGTCGACGAGCGGATCGTCGACGACGGTGCCGTCGTCACGGCGGCCGGCGTCAGTGCGGGCATCGACATGGCGCTGTGGCTGGCGGCCGAGCTCGCGGGGCAGGCAGCGGCCGAGGCGATCCAGCTGCAGATCGAGTACGACCCGCAGCCGCCGTTCGACGCGGGCTCCGCGGAGCGCGCCGACGCCGTCGTGGTCGCCCGTGCACGGGCTGCGGCCGAGGCAGCTCGCGGGGACCGGGTCACCCGCGCAGCGGCTGCCGTCCTGCCGTGACGAAGCACCTGCCGCGACGAAGCGGCAGAACCCAGCGGCAGAACCCTCAGACCAGCGGCTTCTGCATCTGCGTCGCCGTGACCTCGTACCCGAGCGAGGCGTACAGGTCCTGCGCGCCGGTGTTGTAGCCGAACACGTTGAGCCCGATGCTCGTCGCGCCGTGCTCCGCTGCGGCCTGGTGGCCGAGGTCGAGTGCGCGGCGCGCGTGCCCGCGACGACGGTGCGGTTCGTCGATCTCGACGTCGAACACCCACCAGTCGGTCCCGCCCGGAGCGAACGGGCCGATCCAGAGGTACCCGACCGCGGTGTCGTCCTGGTCGAGGACGTCCCACACCAGGTGTCCGTCGGCCGGGGACCCGCCCGGGAACCACTGGTCGAGCGACTTCTGCTTGTTCGCCTCGGCCTGTTCGCGGGTCTCACCCGCCTGCATCCGCGACGCCACGTACTCGGCCATCGTCCGGTCGAGCCAGGCCGGGAGGCGCGTGGCCGGCATCTCCTGCAGGCGCGTGTCCGTCATCGGTTGCCCTTCGAACCCCGGCTCGGCTTGCCGCGCATCTTCCCGCGTCCGGGGGTGGGGCCCTTGCCGGTGTTCGACTTCTTGCCGCTGCCGGACTTGCCGCTGCCGGGCGACTTGGCCTTCGCCTTGCCGCCGGCGCCTCCGGCACCCGCTCCGCCCTTGGCCGAACCGCCCTTGCCCGATCCGCCGCCGGCCTTCGAGCCGGCCTGCGTCGCACGCAGGGCCTCTTCGACGTCGCGATCGGTGCCGGTCGGCTGGTTCCGCGAACTGTTGGCGGTGCGTCCGCGGACCACGCCGATGAACTCCTCGGTGGTTTCAGTGGCGTCCTCGTCACGCCATACCAGCGCGATCTGCGTGCCGGGGGCGCCGAAGAGCGGGCGCGCGACGAGGTCCTTGCGGCTCGCCGCGCGGAAGAGCGACTGGGGGAGCACGACCACGCCGACGTTCGCCTCGACCAGGTCGAGCGCGGCGGCGATGTCGGCCGGCACCGGACCGGCGTCGACGACGTGCACCTCGGCGTCGGCGAGGTCCACCTCGGCCAGGTCGGCGAGGGGGGAGTCCTTCGGCATCGCGACCACGGCGGTCTCGGTCCAGAGCGGGATGGCGTTGTGCTGGTCGGAGACGGGCATGCGTGCGAAGACCATGTCGACCTCGCCGGCGAGCGTGTCGTCGACGTCGTCGGACCCGATCGGCCGCAGTCGCAGCTCGATCGAGGGGTGTCGATCCCGCCAGACACGGGCCCACTTGGCCGGGGAGACCCCGGGCACGAATGCGATGGTGAGTGCCGCGGTCATGCAGACGAGCATAGGGGCCGTACTCTAGGGGGCATGGCGCAGGAACAGACCATGAAGCCCGAAACGGCTGCGAAGAAGCTCGGCATCTTGCTGGCGGCCGCTCCGGAGTCCTTCCAGGGCGCTCCCGTCACACGGACCGCCTTCGACGAGCTCCGGACCGAACCCCCGACGTGGCTCGAGGACCTCCGACGCGACGGCCCGCACCCGCGACCCGTCGTGGCGCAGAAGCTCGGCATCTCGATCTCCGGGCTGACCCGTGCGGGGATCGACGACGCGCTCACCACGGCGGAGATCAAGACGCTGCTCGAGCAGAAGCCCGAGTGGCTCGTCCGCGAGCGCGAGACGCAGGCCGCCGTGCACGTCGAGAACGCCCGTGTGAAGCAGGAGCGCGCCGCCAAGGCCGCTGCCCGCGCCGAGGACTGACCCGCCCGGCACCGCGCCGCCGCAGCTGAGGACCCGCCGTGCACGAGACCGTCGCCGACGCCATGCTCGTCGTGCCGCAGTTCGCGTCGGTGTGCTGCATCGTCGGGGACCGCTACCGACCGCGCCCCGGCGTGATCGTGCCGGCTGCGGTGATGCTCGTCGCGATGCTCATGCCCGTGGTGCACGCCGGTGCGGTGTGGACGCTCTTCGCGGCGACGCTCCTGCTGTTGCTCGCGCCGCTGCCGGTGATGCGCCGACGCCGTGCCGACGGCCGCCGCGCCGAGCCGATGGACGTGCACCGCGCGCTGTCGGCGGTCGTGATGGCCGGCATGCTCCTGATGGGCCACGCGACCGGTGTCACCGACGGGCACGCCGGGCACGGCATCGCGTTGTCCGCGGTGCTCGGTGCCGGCGTGATCGGCTACTGCGCGTTCAGCGGGTGGCTGCTGCGGCACGAGTGGGCGCAGGAGGACCGCCGGGCCGTACGCAGCGGCGAGGTCTTCGCGATGACGGTCGCCGTCGTCGGCATGACCCTCGCGATGTAGCGCTCGAGCGCTGTCGGGGCTCAGTCGGTCGCTGCCGACGAGTCGACCGTGTGCGTGACACGGTCCTTCGCTGCGCGGATGGTGTCCTTCGGCACCGGCGGCACGCCCCGTCGGATGCCTCGGAGTCCGACGACGAACAGGACGGCGGTGACGACGGCGAACACCACGAACGTGATCCCCGTCGCCGCCCAGATCGGCAGCGCCAGGGCCAGGAGTGCCACCACGAGGCCGGCCAGCAGCACGAGTGTGGTCAGTGCGAAGGCCACCGCGGCGCCGGTGAGCACCAGCCCGGTCTTCGCGCCGTTCGCCCGTTCGCTGATCTCCCGCCGAGCCGAGGCCACCTCGTCACGGACGGCGCGCAGCACGGGTTCCAGCGCCTTCTGCACCAGGCCGGCGGTGACGGTGTCGCGGAAGGACGGCTTGCTGCTGGTCGTGGTGTCGTCGTGGTCCGTGGTGCTCATGGGTCTCCTGTCCGGGGCGCGGTGATCGCGTCCACCTGCTGTGACGCGTCCGGTCCGATGATCGTCACGTCGGCGGCGGCGCGCTCGGTCGCTTCTCAGCTTGCGGAGCCGCCGGTAGCGGTGGGCGCGACCGCCGGGAGGCCCGCCCCGCGTCGACGACGCAGGACGGGCCTCCCGGGGTGGTCGGGCCGAGAGCCCTACTCGGCGATCTCCTCGAGGTCGTCGATGCCACGGGCCGCCGCCGCTGCGCGGCGCGCGCGCATCGACGGCGCCGCGAGCGCGGCGAGCACGGCGAGGACCGCCACGCCGGTGCACGCCCAGAACCCGATGGTGAAGGCGTCGTCCGTCGGCAGACCCTGCGGGGTGCTGTGCGAGGTGATGAGCGCCGCGATGACCGCGGTGCCGACGCTCGAGCCGATCGTGCGGACGACGGTGTTGGCGCTGATGGCCTCGCCGGTCTGGTTCGCGGGGACGCTCTCGATGATGGCGTTCGAGCACGCGGCGAGGGCCAGGCCGATGCCGATGCCGGTCAGGATGCCGGAGACGACGACCTGCCAGAGCTCGCCGTGCGCGATCGCGGGCAGCAGGAACGCCGCGACGATGGCGATCCCGCCGAGCAGCATGGGCGGCTTCGGACCGACCTTGCGGACGAGGATGCCGGCGATCGGCCCGGCGACGATCATCATCAGGACGGTCGGCAGCAGGAAGAGACCGGCCTGGGTGACGTCCTTGCCGAAGCCGTAGCCGAGGGCGCTCGGCAGCTGCAGCAGGGTGGGCACGAGCACGAAGGTTCCGAACATCGCGAACCCGAAGACGAGCGCGACGACGTGGGCGGTCCAGACGCCGCGGACGGCGAACAGGCGGACGTCGATGAGCGGTTCGGCGACGCGGAGCTCGACCAGGACGAACGCGACCAGTGCCACGGCGCCGAGGACCAGCAGGCCGATGGTCTTGCCGTCACCCCAGCCCCAGGTCTCGCCCTCGCTGACGGCCAGCAGGATCGACACGAGCGAGACGGCGAGGACGAACGTGCCGACCATGTCGAGGCGGCCGGGCTTGCGGACCGGTGACTCCGGCATGCCGAAGATCGCGCCGAGCAGGGCGATGACGACGAGCACGGCGGGCAGCCAGAACAGCCAGTGCCACGACAGGTGCTCGACGATCGGTCCGGCGGCGACGATGCCGACGCCGGCGCCGATGCCGAAGATCGCGGAGAGCAGACCGATCGTGACGCTGACCTTCTCCTTCGGCAGCTCGTCGCGGACGATGCCGATCGACAGCGGCATCACCGCGCCGGCGGCGCCCTGCAGCGCACGGCCGACGATGAGGACGCCGAGGTTCGGTGCCAGCGCGGCGAGCACGGCACCGACGAGCAGGATCGACAGCACGACGATCAGGACCTTGCGCTTGCCGATCATGTCGCCGAGGCGGCCGAGGATCGGCGTGAGCACCGACGCGGAGAGCAGGTAGGCGGTGAGCACCCAGCTCGTCGCGCTCGTCGAGGCGCCGAGGTCCTGTCCGATGGTCGACAGCGCCGGGGCGACGAGCGACTGCAGGACCGCGAACGACAGACCGCCGAGGGACAGGTAGACGATGATCGCCGTGCTGTTCGGCCGGTGTCCGGCGGTGGTGGGGTGCGAGCCCGTGCGGGGGCTCTGCATGGTGTCGGTCATCGTGCTCCGTGTCTCGGGTGATGTAAACAATTGCTGACTTGACGAGGGTACGCAGTTCTCACGCGATGTCAACACTTGCTTACATCCCGGGTCGGGCCGGTACGCTTCGACCATGAGCAAGGACGCCGCCGCCACCCGACTGCTGCTCGTGCGGGCGGCGCGGCACCGGTTCGCGTTCGACGGGTACAAGGCGACGACGGTGCGCGACATCGCCGCCGACGCCGGGGTCAACGTCGCGCTGATCAACCGCTACTTCGGTTCGAAGGAGGGGCTGTTCCGTGCCTGCCTCGACCGGGTGGTGCAGGACCTCGGGGTCGAGCAGCCCGTCGAGCGCGGCCTCGAGCGCGCGCTGGCCGGCCTGGTGTCACACGTGGTCCGCGCGCCGACCGACGACGACTCCCTCCAGCTCATGCTGCTGCTCCGGTCCTCCGGCGACGACGGTGCCGACGCCATCCGCCGCGAGACCCTCCGCCGGTACGCGGAACGGCTCGCCACGGCCGTCGGCGGCGAGGTCACCGAGGAACTGCTCGTCCGGGCCGAGATCGCGCTGTCGGTGGTGCTCGGGATGACGATGCTCCGGCGGTCCACCGCGGTGGAGCCGCTCGCGTCGGCCGACGACGACGTCGTGGCCGGGGCACTCGACGACGCGCTCCGCGCCCTGCTCGCACCGTCGCGGTAGCGTCGAGCCGTGTCCGACCGACCAGCCCGCCGTCCCGACCCCGCCCCGCGCCTCGACGAGGTCGACGAGCGCATCCTCTGGACCCTGGCCGGCGACGCCCGGATCCCGAACAACCGGCTCGCCGCCGCGGTGGGCATCGCGCCGTCGACGTGCCTGACCCGGGTCCGGGCCCTCGAGGACGCCGGGGTGATCCGCGGCTACCGGGCCGAGGTCGACATCGCGCGCCTCGGCTTCTCGATCGAGGCGATGGTCTCCGTCCGGGTCCACGCCGCGGCCCGCCACGAACTCCGGGACTTCGCGAAGCGACTGCTCCGGGTGCCCGTCGTGCAGGACGTCTCGTTCCTGGCCGGCGACAAGGACTTCCTCGTGCACATCGCGTGCGAGTCGACCGAGCAGCTGCGGGACTTCGTCGCCGACGAGCTCAGCGGCGACCCGTCGGTGGCGACGACCCAGACGAACATCGTGTTCGAGCGGCTCGTCGCCGACCGGTCCACGCAGGGTCGCTCGTTCGACGAGCTCCGCCGCTGGCGCGCCTGACGCGCGCCCTCAGTCAGACGCGCCTGACGAGCCGGTCCGGTCAGCGCTGCCGGGTCATCGGGACGTGCGGGATCCGGTCCTCGAGGTACTCGTCCCCGGAGCGCACGAACCCGAAGCGGGCGTACCACTGCTCGAGGTGCGACTGGGCGCCGAGGGCGATGCTCGCGGAGCGGGACTCGGCGATCGCGGCCTCGATCAGCCGCCCGGACAGGCCCTGCCCGCGGGCGTGCGCCGCCGTGACGACCCGGCCGATGCGCTCGGTGCCGTCGGGTTCGCGCAGGAGCCGGAGCGTGGCGTCCACCGAGCCCTGGCCCGCCCAGAACTGCACGGTGCCGGGCTCGAGGTCACGCCCGTCGATGTCGCCGTACGCGGCGCCCTGCTCGACGACGAAGACGTCCTGTCGCAGGCGGAGGATCTCGTGCAGCGTGACGATGTCCAGGTTGCGGGTCGGGGCGGAGAAGATCGAGACCACGGACGGCCTTTCCTGAGAATTTCTTCCAGAACGGGGTGCGTTCCGGAACGGACCGGCGTACATTGCCGGTCAACCACTCTACGTGCGCAGCCGAGTTCAGGAGGTGAGCGCATGGACACGACGTCGCGCGCACCCTGGCTCGCGGTGCTCCGGATCGCCCTGCTGGGCGTCGGGACCCTCGCTGCCCTCGTGCTGCTGTCCCTGGCGTTCGGGGCCCGTCCGGCCTCGGCTGCCGAGGCCGCGTCCACTCCGCCCGCCCAGACGCAGCAGCGCGGGATCGTCAGCGGTGTGGTCGACGGGCTCGGCGAGACCGTGCACGACGTGTCCGGCGGTGTCGGACAGGTCGTCGGCGGCGTCGTGGACCCCGTCCGCGCAGCGGTTGCGCCAGCTCCGAAGCCGGCGCCGGCTCCGGCTCCGGCGCCGGCAGCCCCGAAGCCGGCCCCGGCACCCGCGGCAGCCCCGGCAGCGCCCGCGCCTGCGCCGGCTCCCGTCGCCCCCGCCCCAGCAGCTCCGGCTCCCGCAGCTCCGACCCCCGCCGCTCCGGCGACCGCGCCCGCGGTGCCGGCCACGACCGCCCCTGCGGCCGAGCCAGCCACGCACCCGGTGCAGGGCGTCGTCGAGCACGTGGGCACCGCCTCCCGGCCCGTCACCGACACCGTCGCGAAGGCGCTGCGCCCCGTCACCGGGACCGTGCAGACGGTCACCGACGCGCGACCCGTGACCACGGTCGTCGACACGCTCGACCACGTGGTCGGCAGCGTCCCGGTGGTCGGCCCCGTCGTCGGCGGCGACACCCTCGGCACGGTCACCGCTCCGGTCACCGGCCTGGTCGACGACACCCTCGGCGGTGTCGGCACGATCGTCGGACAGGTCCCCGACGTCGTCGCAGGCGTTGTCCCGTCGGTCGGTGGCGTCCTGCCAGGAGGCACGGATCCCGTCATCGACGTCCCCGCACCTCCGCTCGTCGTCGGCACCACCCCGTCCGGCGTGCCCGGTTCGGCTGTCCCGTCCGCGCGACCGCCGCAGGCTGCCGCCCCGGCGACGACCCCGTCCGCGCCCACGGTCGCGTCGACCGACGATCATGCCGCTCTCGGAACGAGCGTCGAGCGTCGTCCCGGTCTGGCCGTCCCGTCCACCTTCGTGACCGGACCGCTCGCCGGCCCCGTCGCTGGTGCCGTGCAGGACGCGACGCTGGGCGGCGTCGCCCTGCTCGTCCCCGAGCCGGGCGACGGCCACCGAGCGCCGTCCGACCGCCAGGGCGGCGCGGGCGTCCTCGGGGGCAGTGCCACCTCGACTCCCGGCGGCGTCGCAGCCGTCGGCATCGTCGGCTCGACCGACGACATCGTCTCCCTCGCCGCGGGGTCTCGCGGCACGCTCTCCGACGACGCGGTCCCCGCATCGGTCGTCGGCGAGCACGACGTCGCCCCTGACTGAGATCGGTGCGCCTGTCCGGCACGGCAGGCACGCACACACACCGACCGCGACCGCGGTCGGCCAACGATCTCGATCAGGGAGTACGACCATGAACAAGTACGTCTCGAGAGGGCTCTGGTTCGCCCTCTTCGTCGGCGGCCTCACGCTCGGAGGGGCGGCAGCGGCGAACGCTGCCACGACCTCCGGAGCGGACGGCGCCGTGTCCGGAACCCAGGTGGTTCCGTCGGTGGACGCTCCGGTGTCCCTCACCGGCAACGCCCTCGGGGTGCTCGGCGACGCGGTGTCGTCGGTGACCTCGCCCGCCGCGGCGCCCGCGGCTCCTGCAGCTCCAGCCGCCGCTCCTGCACCGGCCCCAGCTCCCGCGCCGACGACCTCGGGCGCCGACGGCACGGCCTCCGGCACCCAGGTGGCGCCGGCTGTGACCGCCCCGGTCTCCGTCGGTGGCAACGCCGTCGCCGTCGGTGGCGACGCGGTGTCGGCCCCGGCTGCTGCTCCGGCTGCGCCTGCTCCGGCTGCTCCGGCTGCGCCTGCTCCGGCTGCTCCGGCTGCGCCTGCTCCGGCTGCTCCGGTTCCGGCTGCCGCCGCTGCTCCGACCACGTCCGGTTCGGACGGCACCGGCTCGGGGACCCAGGTCGCCGGCGACGTGACCGTGCCCGTCACGGTCGGTGGCAACGCGGTCGCCGTCGGCGGTGACGCGGTGTCGACCACGACGCCGCCCACCCCGGCGGCATCCACCCCGGCAGCACCGGCCGAGCCCGCTGCTCCGGCACCGGTCACCTCGGGTGAGGACGGCGCGGCCTCGGGGACCCAGGTCGCCCCGGTCGTGTCGGTCCCGGTGACGGTGTCCGGCAACGGCATCGGGGTGCTCGGGGACGGCACCGCTGCGGGGTCCGGCCCGGCGGCGACGCCGGCACCGGCCGCTCCGGCCACGACCACGCCGAGCACGTCCGGCGACGACGGGCTGCTCTCCGGCACGCAGGTCGGCGGACTGGTCGACGTCCCGGTCACGATCGGCGGCAACGGCATCGGGCTACTCGGTGGCGGCACCTCGGCGGGCACGACGCCCGCCGCGGGCACCGGCACGGCTGCCGGTCCGGCTCCGGCTGCCGGTGGCACGACGGACGGGGCGGACGGCACCGCCTCGGGCACCCAGGTGGCCCCGGTGGTCGCGGTCCCGATCACCATCGGCGGGAACGGCATCGGCGTCGTCGGCGACGGCACCAGCACCGTCGGGGCGACCCCGGCGGGCACCACCCCGAGCAGCACGACCCCGTCCGCCGGAGGGTCGACCTCCGGTGACGGTGGCCTGCTCTCCGGCACCCAGGTGGTCCCGGTGATCAGCCTGCCGATCACCATCGGTGGGAACGGCATCGGCGTCGTCGGTGACGGTACCGCCACCACCCCGGGCACCGGCACGACGCCCGGCGACGGCACGGACCCGGGCACCGACCTCGGTACCGACCCCGGTACCGACCCGGGCACGACCCCGGGCGACGGCACCGACCCGGGCACGACCCCGGGCGACGGCACGGACCCGGGCACGACCCCCGGTGACGGGACGGACGCCGGCGACGGCACCGTGCCCGGAACCGTGACCACCCCGGCCGGTGCCACCGGCGCGGACGGGCCGACCCGGGCCTCCACAGCGGGTGTGGTGACCACCACGGCCGCCGCGACCAGCGGGATCCCGGCCGTCGCACGCACGGTGGCCGACACGGTCGCCGCCGGTGACGGCGCGACCGCGCTCGCCTACACGGGAGCGACCTCGCCGGTCGTCCCCGTCGGGTTCGCGCTCCTGCTGCTGCTCGCCGGGGCGGGCACGCTCGTGCTCCGTCGCCGGCACTCGGCGGTCGGCACCGACGGGCCGCGCTGACAGCAGGTGACCGAGGGGCGTCGCACCGCCGGCGCCCCTCGTCACCGTGCCCGGAGTTGTCCGAACGGCCGGCCGGCACCACCATGAGGGGGTGCGCTCCGCCCTCGTCCGGCATCCGGTGACGGCCGCCATCACGTTCCTCGTGGTCGCGACCGCGGTCTTCGGCATCGTCGTCCGGGTGCTGCACGGTGCCGACCCGGCCTCGTACGGGCCCTTCCGGATCTTCGCGGCGTCCACCGGCGCGGTCGCGTTGCTCACCACGATCGCCGGCGTCGTCGTCCTCGTCGGTGCCGCCGAGCGGCTGATGGGGTCGTGGCGGACCGCCCTGGCGTTCGTCGTCACCACGGTCGTCGGCACCGCGGCCGGCGCGCTCACCGCGTTCGTCGACACGGACGGCCGCGACCTCACCGGCCTGCTGCTCGGTCGGGCGACGGCCTTCGACCCGTGGACCGCGATCGTCGGCACGATCGTCACCGCGAGCGCGTTCGCCGGACCGCTCTGGCGACGGCGCATCCGGGTGAACGCACTCGCCGTCGTGGCCGCGCTCCTGCTCTACGCCGGGCACGCCTCCGACCTGTACGCGGTGCTCGCCGCCGCTGCGGGATGGGTGCTCGGTGAGCCGCTCCGCCGCACCCCGGAGCGCGGCGGATGGGTGCGCAGCTCGCACCGCGAGACCCGGGTCCTGCTCGGGACGGTCGTGCTGGTGTCGGCGATCGGCCCCGTGGTGGCGCTCGTCTCCCGCGCACGGATCGGACTGCTCGCGCCGATCGCCGCGGTGCTCGGCACCGGGCCGGTCACTCCCGTGAGCGGCTGCGGCACCGACGGGGCCGCTGGGCAGTGCCTCCGCGCGCTGCTCGCGTACCGCGCGACCGACCCGTGGACGCTGCTGCTCGCCATCGCGCCGCTGCTCGTCCTCGTGGTGGGCGGCCTCGGGCTCTTCCGGGGCAGCCGGTTCGCCGTCTGGCTCGTGGTGGCGGTCGACGTGGTGACGGCGGTCGCGGCCGCGGTGACCTACGGGGTGCTGCCTGCGCGGGCCGGTGGGCTGCAGGGCACCGCCGACGAGTTCGTCACGGCGCTGTCGGTCGGTGCGTCGATCGTGGTGCCGCTCGCGACCGCGGCCGTCCTCGTGCTCCGGCGCCGGTCGTTCACGGTGCTGCCCTCACGGCGGCGTGTGGTCGCCTTCGCGGTGACCGTGGTCGCGGCGGTCGCCGTCGTGGTCGGCACCGTCGCGGTGTTCGCGGCGTCGGCCCCGGAGCACGTCGAGGACCCGCTCCGGCTCGCCGTCGCCGCCCTCGGCCCCCTCTCGCCGCTGACCTTCTGGGAGCAACTGCCCTCACTCGGGACGGCGCTGCGCATCGTGATCGGACTCGCCGGCCCCGTGCTCTGGTTCGTCGTCGCGCTCGCCGCGGTCCGGCCCACCGGCGCAGTGGAACCCGACACCGACGCGGACGGCTCCCGGTCCGACCGCGAACGGGCCCGGGCGCTGGTGCTCGCGGGCGGCGGCGACACCTTCGGGTGGATGACGACCTGGCGCGGCAACGCCTACTGGTTCGCGGCCGACGGGCGCGCCGGGGTGGCGTTCCGGCGCAACGGTGGGGTGGCCGTCACCGTGGGTGGCCCGTTCGGCTACCCGGACGCCCGCGCCGCCGCGATGACGGACTTCGCCCGGTACTGCGACGACAACGGGTGGACGACGGTCTTCTACGGCATCGACGCCGGGACGGCCGAGCTGCTCACGACGCAGGGGTGGTCGACGTTGCCGGTCGCCGAGGACGCCGACCTCGACCCCCGCACGTGGACGACGACGGGCAAGCGCAAGCAGGACGTCCGCACCGCCGTGAACCGGGCCCGCCGCGAGGGCATCACCGCCACCTGGTCGTCCTGGCAAGACCTGCCGCCGTCGACGGCACGGCAGATCGAGGCGATCTCGGAGGAGTGGGTCTCCGAGCGGGAGCTCCCCGAGATGGGCTTCACGCTCGGCGGGGTGGACGAGATGCGCGACCCCGCCGTCCGGACGCTCGTCGCGCAGGACGCCACCGGGCGGGTGCTCGCCGTGACGAGCTGGTTGCCGAGCCACCGCGAGGGGCGGGTCGTCGGCTGGACCCTCGACGTCATGCGCCGGACCGAGGCCGCGCCGAACGGCGTGATGGAGTTCCTCGTCGCGAGCGCCGCCGAACGGATGCGCGACGACGGCGTCGAACGACTCAGCCTGTCGGCGGCACCGCTCGCGCAGGCGGGCGAGAACGCTGCACCGAGCGACGGCGTGCAGAGCCTGCTCGAGCTCGTCGGGGGAGTCCTCGAACCGGTCTACGGCTTCCGGTCGCTGCTCCGGTTCAAGCAGAAGTTCGGCCCCGACCTGCACCCGCTCGTCCTCGCCTACCCCGACCCGGTCGCGCTGCCGTCGATCGGCCTCGCGGTCGTCCGGGCGTACCTGCCGGACCTGTCCCTGCGGCAGGCGGTCGCGCTCGCGCGCGGACGCGGCTGAGGCGGCACGGTCGACGGGGCCGGTGCGGTGGACGCGACCGGGCGGCGGACGGGAGGCGCGGTGCGGGCCCGCCCCGGGCCTCCCGGCCGTGCGCCGCGTCGCCCCGTTACGTGCCCCGCTCCGGCCCGACGCGTCGGTCACCGGTCTGGGGTATCGTTCCGACTACGCAAGCGCTCCGGGGTCGGTGCAATTCCGAACCGGTGGTGACAGTCCACGAACTGATGACGGGTGCGAACCCGGCAGAGGTTGACTCGGTGAAACTCCGGGACCGACGGTGAGAGTCCGGATGGGAGGCGCGCTGGCGGACGAGACGACCCACCCTGCGTGGGACGACCCGTCCGTCGATGCCGACGATCGTCGAACGCCCCCGGAGTCCCGTTGAGAGGACACCAGTGTTCACCGGCATCATCGAGGAACTCGGCACCGTCACCGCCGTCGAGCAGCACGGCGACTCCGTCGCGCTCACCGTCCGCGGGCCGATCGTGGTCGCGGACGCCAGCCACGGCGACTCCATCGCCACCAGCGGCGTCTGCCTGACCGTGGTCGAGCAGACCCCCGACTCCTTCACCGCGTTCGTCATGAAGCAGACGCTCGACATGAGCGCGCACGGAGCATTGCGGGTGGGCGACCGCCTGAACCTCGAGCGCGCGGCGTCGGTCGGCGACCGGCTCGGCGGCCACATCGTGCAGGGCCACATCGACGGCACCGCCACCGTGCTCGAGACCGCGGACGGCGACGGCTGGCGCCGGGTGCGGTTCTCGCTCGCGCCGGCGCTCAGCCCGCTCGTCGTCGACAAGGGGTCGATCGCGCTCGACGGCGTCTCGCTCACCGTCAGTGCCGTCTCGCCCGAGGACACCGCGCCGGACGCCGCCTGGTTCGAGGTCAGCCTGATCCCGGAGACGCTCGAGGCCACGACCCTCGGCCTGCGCGTGCCGGGGGACCGGGTGAACGTCGAGACCGACGTGCTCGCGCGGCACGTGCGCCGGATGCTGCGGCTCGACGCCGCGGTCGGCTCGGTCGACGCCGCGGGCTCGCTCGAGCCCGTCGGCTCGTTCGAGCCCGTCGGATCGGAGGCCCGGTGATGGTCGCCTCGGCCCCGCAGACGCTCGGTTCGTCGAGCATCGAGGCCGCGATCGCGTCGGTCGCGGCCGGCCGCCCGGTGATCGTCGTCGACGACGAGGACCGCGAGAACGAGGGCGACGTCATCCTGTCCGCCGAGCTCGCGACGCCGGAGTGGATCGCCTGGACCGTGGCGCACTCGTCGGGGTTCATCTGCGCGCCCGTGAGCGCCGAGATCGCCGACGCCCTCGACCTGCCGCCGATGGTCCAGCACAACGAGGACGTCCGCGGCACCGCGTACACCGTCACGGTCGACGCAGCCGTCGGGGTCACCACGGGCATCAGCGCCCACGACCGAGCGCGCACGCTGCGGGTCCTCGCCGACCGGACCTCCGTGCGCGACGACCTGCACCGCCCCGGCCACGTCGTCCCCCTGCGGGCACGACCGGGCGGGGTCCGCGAACGTGCGGGACACACCGAAGCCGCGATCGAGCTCGTCACCGCAGCCGGGCTCCGGCCCGCCGCGGCGATCTGCGAGATCGTCGACGAGGACGGCAGCATGATGCGGCTGCCGGCGCTCGTCGCACTCGGGGCGCGCGAGGGCGTGCCCGTCATCACCATCGCCGCGCTCGTCGAGTGGCTGGACGCGGCAGACCGGACAACGGCAGCAGCTGCCCTGTCCACGGAAGGAACAGCACGATGAGCGGAGCAGGCGCGGCGGACCGCGACCACGTCGACGGCACCGGGATCCGGGTGGCCATCGTCGCCGGGCAGTGGCACGACACGATCGCGGCGGGCCTCCTCGCCGGGGCGCAGCGCGAGGTCGAACGGCTCGGCGCCACCGCGTCGGTGTTCCCGGTCCCGGGGAGCTTCGAGCTGCCCGTCGTCGCGAAGACCGCCCTCGAGGCCGGGTTCGACGCCGCGGTCGCGCTCGGCGTGATCATCCGGGGCGGCACCCCGCACTTCGAGTACGTGTCCGACGCCGCCACGAGTGGGCTCACCCGCGTGGCGATCGACACCGGCAAGCCCGTCGGGTTCGGCGTGCTGACCCTGGACGACGAGCAGCAGGGCATCGACCGGGCCGGGCTGCCCGGCTCGAAGGAGGACAAGGGCGCCGAGGCCGTGCACGCCGCCGTCGCGACCGCGGTGACGCTGCGCTCGCTGCGCGTGCTCGCCTAGCGCGGCTGGTTCACACGGCGCCCGCACGCGGAACGGCCCCGCACCTCGAGAGGTGCGGGGCCGTTCTGCATCGGCGGAGGTTACCGCTTGCCGAACACGTGGATCGGCAGGAAGAAGGAGAGGGTCATCAGGATGAGGCCACCCATGAAGATGAACGCCTGGCCCGAGTCGACCTGGAACGCGAACCCGAACAGGTACATCGACACCAGCAGCAGCAGGATCGAGAAAACAGCGGCGATGACGCGGCCCACGGGATACCTCCGGGTGTCGACGAGTGGAACGTCGCCAAGTCTATCCCCAGGAACGGGGATGGTCGTTCACGCGCCGGGCTTCGTCGCGATCAAACGGTCCACGACGGCGAGGAGGGCCTCCATGTCGACGGTGCTCCGCTTCGGTCGACCGTCGCTCGCCGCGCCGAGGGAGGCCTGGTGGTACAGGCCGTCGCCGAGGAGCTTGACCGCCTGGGCGGTGGGCTCGTCGTGGAGGGCGTCGACGAGGGTCACGAGCCACGCGTTCTCGGTGTCGTCGAGGGTCCGGCCGGCCTCTTCGTAGCCGGCCTGCTGCAGGCGGCTCGCAGCGAGGAGCGCGAGGTCGAGCTCGCTGCCGACGAAAAGGCAGTTGCGCACGAAGTAGCGGGCGGCGCCGTCCTCGGCCTCGGCCATGCGCTCGACGTCGATGGCGGACAGGTCGGAGAGTCGCTCGCACAGCCCCTCGACCAAGGCCGCCTTCGAGCCGAAGTGGTACAGCAGCCCGCCCTTGGAGACACCGGCGCGGGCGGCGACGGCGTCGAGCGTCGCGGGACGTTCGCCGTCTTCGCACACGATGGCGACGAAGCTGTCGAGGACGCGGTCGCGGGCACTGGCCATGGGCACGAGTCTAGGAGGAGTTGTGCACGAGCAGGTGCAGGCGTCGCGGGCCGTCCCGCGACGCCTGCACCCTGCCGGTCGGGGCGCTCGACCCGTCAGCCCTTCAACGCTCCGGCGGCGATGTTGGCGATGAAGTGGCGCGAGCCGATGATGAACACGCCGATGAGCGGGAACACGCTGATCACGGCGCCGGCCATCACCGCCCCGAGGTCGGTCGCGTTCACCGAGCTCAGTCCGGCCAGGGCCACCTGCAGGGTCTGTCCCTTCGGGTCGATGAGGACGATGAGCGGCCAGACGTAGTCGTTCCAGGCGGTGATGAACGTGAAGATGCCGAGGAACGCGAGCCCGCCGCGGAGCATCGGGACCGCCACCGACCACCAGGTGCGGAAGAACCCCGCTCCGTCCACCCGGGCCGAGTCGATGACCTCGTTCGGGATCGACGAGGTGGCGAACTGCCGGAGCAGGAAGATGCCGAACGCGTTCGCCGCCCCCGGGATGATGAGCGCCTGCAGGCCACCGATCCACCCGAGGTTCGCCATGAGCACGAAGCTCGGCACCAGCGACAGGCTGCCGGGCACCAGGAACGTGGCGAGCATGACGGTGAAGAGCGTGCGCTTGAACGGGAACTCGTACTTCGCGAACGCGAACGCGGCGAGCGAGTCGAACAGCATGACCAGGACGGCGGTGCTGCCGGCCACGAGCACGGTGTTCAGGAGTGCCCGCAGCATGTCGACGTTGCTGAACACGGACGCCACGTTCGCGAGGGCGTTGTCCCCGAACCAGAGCGACGGCGGGTAGCCGAAGATCTCGGCGTTCGTCGACGTCGACATCACGAGGAGCCACCAGAACGGGAAGATCGACAGCAGCACCCCGATGATCAGGCAGAGGTGCGTGACGGCGGTCCCGAGCCAGCCGCGGCGGAACCCGCGGCCGCGTTCGTTCCCCGCGGCCCCCGGTCGCCCGAGTGCCGCGGCGGTGTTGGTCGTCGTCGTGGTCGGTGTCGCGGTCATGCGTCGACCCCCTTCGTGCTGGTGCGGACCGTGCGGGCCACGCGGAGTCGTCGTGGGGTCTTCAGGCCGTCGCGTTCACTGAGCAGACGCCAGTTGATGATCGCGAACACCACGGAGAACAGGAACAGCATCCAGGCGATCGCCGAGCCGTACCCGAAGTCGAACTGGTTGAACGCCTGCTCGTACTGGTAGAGCACGATCGTCATGCCGGCCTCGTCGGGGCCGCCCACCGCTTGTCCGTTGAACAGGATCTGCGGCTCCGTGAAGAGCCCGAGCCCACCGATCGTCGACGTGATGAGGGTGAACAGGATCACCGGGCGCAGCAGCGGCACGGTGATGCGCGAGAAGATCTGCCACGCGTTCGCGCCGTCCACCTTGGCGGCGTCGTACAACTCGGTCGAGATGGACTGCAGTCCGGCCAGGTAGATGATCGCGTTGTAGCCCGTCCAGCGCCAGATCACCATCACCGAGATGGTGACCTTGATGCCCCAGTACGACGACAGCCACCCGACCGGGTCCGCGCCGAGTGCGCGCAGTGCCGCGTTCACCAGGCCGAAGCCGTCGGAGAACACCGAGCCGAACACGATCGCCATCGCGACCATGCTCGTGACGTTCGGCACGAAGAACGCGACGCGGTAGAAGCCCTTCGCCCGGATGTTGCCGTGCAGCAGGAACGCGAGCACGAGCGCGAGGAACAGCATCGGGATCGTCGACATGACCCAGATGAGGAACGTGTTGCCGACGGCGTTCCAGAACCGCGGGTCGCCGAGCAGGTACTGGTACTGGGCCAGACCGACGAACGCGGGGGAGCCGACCCCGTCCCAGTCGGTGAACGACAGCACGATCGAGAACACGATCGGGAACAGCCCGAACACCAGGAAGAGCACGTAGAACGGCGCGATCGCGACGTACTGCGGCCAGAACCGGCGGAGCCCGTGCCGTTTGCCGGTCGCTGCGGTGGTGATGGAGGACGTCGGGGTCCCGACGACCGCGGGGATGCTCGTGGTCGGTGGTGCCTGCTTGGTGCTCATGCGCGGACCCCCCGCTTGTCGAGGACCCGGTTGGTCTGGTCGACGGCGTCCTGCCAGGCGCGGTCCGGGTCCTTGCCCCCGGCCTCGACGTTCGTGATCTCGGTCGCGAACGCACCGATGAACCGTTCGGAGTTGGAGATGTACGTCACCGGGACGTCCATCGCCGAGGCGTTGAAGAACGCCAGCGGGTCCTGGTCGCCGAAGTAGTCGCCGGGCTTCCGCATGATCCCGTTGTCGAACGACGCCGGGGTGGAGGGGAACAGCTGGATGTCGTTGTACGTGTGCGACTGCACCTCGGGCGAGGTGATCCACTGCGCGAACGCGGCGGCCGCGGCCGGGTCCTTCGAGGTCTTCGGGACGGCGAGGAACGACCCGCCGCTGTTGCCCGGGCGATCCGGTTGCCGGGCGACCCGCCACGTACCGGCGGCGTCGGGAGCAGTGTCGTGGATGACCTGCGTCCACCACGCTCCCTCGATCTGTCCTGCGACCCGGCCGGACACCCACCCGGCGTTCTGGTCAGTGCCGGACTGCAGGTTGCCGGTGAGGCCGGAACGGACGCAGGCGACGGCGTTCTCCCACGCCTGCCGCACCGAGCTGTCGTCCTGCTCGAAGACCGGCTGGTCGTCGCGGTCGAAGTACCGCGTGGGGCTGGCGTAGATGTACTGGTTGAAGAGCTGGTTTGCGGTGATGACCGTCGCGGCGTCCGCACCCTTCCGGATCTTCGCGCCGAAGGAGCGGAACCCGTCCCACGTCGCGATCGCGTCGGAGACCTCGTCCGGGTCGGTCGGCAGCCCGGCCTTCGCCAGGACGTCCTGCCGGTAGAAGAAGCCGGTCGGTCCGGTGTCGACGGGCCAGAAGCACTGCCGGCCGCTCGGCGTCCGGCCGAGCGCGCTCTTCCAGTCGTAGTACTCGTCCCGCTTCGCCGCGCCGCCGTGGTCGTCGAAGTCGGTGAACAGGTCTTCGTCGGGGAAGTACAGCCAGCAGTTCGAGTTGACCATGAGGACGTCGGGGATGAACGCGTTCCCGGCGAGTGCCGTCCGGAACTTGGTGTCGTACGAGGCGCCGCCGATCAGGTCGGGGCGGAGCCGCTTGGACCCCTGCCCGGCGATCCCCCCGGCGGCCTGCCGCAGGAACTTCGGGTCGAGCGACCGGTTCCAGTACCAGAGGACGAGTTCGTCAGGGTCCTTGGAGATGGCGGTGCTCGTGGAGCACCCGGCCAACAAGGCGGTGGTGGCGAGGGCTCCGAGGGCACCTGCGCCGGCGAGGAACCCCCGCCTGCTGAGACTGATCGATGGAGATGACGTCACGAAACTACCTGCTCTCGTCGTTGAGATCGGGTTGGAAACAGCGATACCGGGTCCCCGGAGCGTTCGACCGTGAACGCTCACGAAGTGGTCCAGAGCATCCTCTGTGAGACACGCCGTGTCAAGCACTTCCGCATTGATCCGCCGGGCGTGTGGCACTAGCGTCGTCGTGACCGTGAAGGTTCACGAGACGACAAGGATCCGCATGTCAGCGCAGACCGCGAACACCGCCAGCACCCCGACCCCGACGGTCGCCGACCGCCCCGGCTGGGCCGTCCTCGGCCCCGGGGGCATCGCCCGCCGCTTCCTCTCCCAGCTGCCCGCGAGCGGTGGTGCCCTGGTGGCCGCCGGCAGCTCGTCCACCGAGCGGGCGCAGACCTTCGCCGACGAAGCCGCGCAGCTCGGGTTCGCCGACGTCTCCGCTGCGACCTACGACGAGGTCCTCGCCGACCCGCGCGTCGACGCCGTGTACGTCTCGACCGTGCACACCGGGCACGCGCGGCTCGTCCTCGCCGCGCTCGAGGCCGGCAAGGCCGTCCTGTGCGAGAAGCCCCTCGCCCCGAACCACGGCACCGCCATGGCGCTCGCCGATGCCGCACGCCAGGCCGGCCTGCCGCTGGTCGAGGCGTTCATGTACCGCTTCCACCCGCAGACCGCCGCACTGCTCGACGTCGTGCGGGACGGCGTGATCGGCGAGGTCACGCACATCGACGCCTCGTTCGCGTTCCGGACCGGTGAGCGGACCGGCCGACTGTTCGACGTCGACACGGCTGGCGGCGGGATCCTCGACGTCGGCGGGTACCCGGTGACGATGGCCGCCGCGATCGTGCAGGCCGCGACCGGTGTCGCCGTCGCCGAGCCGACCGAGCTCACCGCCACCGGCACCCTCGGGCCGACCGGTGTCGACGAGTGGACCGTCGCGCAGCTGACCTACCGCGGCGGCATCACGGCGTCCGTCCGCACCGGCGTCTTCGTGCAGGACGACAACGCGGTCGCGGTGTACGGCACGCGCGGTCGCCTCCTGCTCGCCGACCCGTGGACCCTCGGCGCCGACCCGACGATCGAGGTGCACACCGTCGACGAGGATCCGCGCACGCTGTCCTTCGCCGGCGAGCACCCCTACGCACGTGAGGCCGACGCCACCACCGACGCCCTGCGTGCCGGTGCGGTCGAGGCAGCACAGATGACGATCGACGAGTCGCTCGCGACCGCCCGCACCCTCGACAAGTGGCGCGCCGCGATCGGCCTGCGCTACCCGTTCGAGGCTGAGTCCGCCGACATCCCCACCGTGAGCGGTCGGCCGCTCCGGGTGCAGGACGGCAACCCCATGCAGTACGGCGAGATCCCTGGTGTCGGCAAGCAGCTGTCGCGCCTGGTGATGGGCGTCGACAACCAGCCCGACCTCGCCCACGCCAGCGCGATCTTCGACCTGTTCGTCGAGCAGGGCGGCAACGTCTTCGACACCGGCTACATCTACGGCGGCGGTGTGCTCGAGGGTCGGCTCGGCAAGTGGATCCAGAACCGCGGCATCCGCGAGGACGTTGTCGTCATCACGAAGGGTGCGCACACGCCGTTCTGCGACCCGGAGTCCCTGACGAAGCAGCTGCTCGAGAGCCTCGAGCGCCAGGGCACCGACTACGCGGACATCTACATGATGCACCGCGACAACCCGGACATCCCGGTGGGGGAGTTCGTCGACGTCCTCGACGAGCACCGCCGCGCCGGCCGCATCCGCGTGTACGGCGGGTCGAACTGGACGCCGGCACGCTTCGACGAGGCCAACGCCTACGCACGGGCGAACGGGAAGCACGAGTTCGAGGTCCTCAGCAACCACTTCGGCCTGGCTGAGGCGTACGACGTGCCGTGGGACGGCTGCGAGCACGCGACCGACGCCGCGTCGAAGGCGTGGCTCGAGGAGCGTCAGGTCCCGCTGCTGCCGTGGTCGTCGCAGGCCCGTGGCTTCTTCACCGGCCGTGCGACGCCGGAGGACACCAGCGATGCCGAACTCGTCCGCTGCTACTACAGCGACGAGAACTTCGAGCGGCTCCGTCGCGCGCGGGAGCTCGGCGACCGGTTCGGCGTCCCCGCCACGGCGATCGCCCTGGCGTACGTGCTGAACCAGCCGTTCCCGACGTTCCCGCTCTTCGGACCGCGTACGATCGCGGAAGCCCGATCGTCCATGACGGGCCTCTCCGTCGACCTCACCCCGGAACAGGTGGCATGGCTGGACCTCCGCGACTGACCCAGTCGCCACCGGACGGCCCGCACTCCGGCGGCCGCGCGACGATCATCGACGTCGCTGCGGCCGCCGGGGTGTCCCGGCAGACCGTCACCCGCGCGATGAACGGCATGTCCGGCATCAGCGCGACCACGAAGGAACGGGTGCTCGCCGTCGCGGCGTCGCTCGACTACCGGCCGTCGCGGTTCGGCCGCGGGCTGGTCACCGGCGGCGACCACCAGCTCGGGCTCGTCGTGAACGACCTGCGGAACCCGTACACGCCCCAGCTCGCGTCCGCCGTGTTCCGGCTCGCCGCCGAGCAGGGGTGGAACGTCATGCTCGCCGACGTCGACCTGGCGAGCGACGCCGACCGGATGGTCCAGGCGCTCGGTGCGCAGACCGACGTGGTCATCGGTTACCTCGGCTCGCGCCGGCACCGGTGGAGCGAGCTCCTCGGCAACGTGCCGATGGTCGAGCTCGACCCGTCCTCCGACCCGCCCACGGCAGCGGTGTGGATCGACCCCGCCGACGCGATCGAAGCGCTCGCCGACCACCTGGTGGCGACCGGGGTGCGGCACCCGGTCGTGCTCGACAACTCGTCGCCGGACCACACGAGTGCGCGCGGGCTGCTCATGCTGGACGCGCTGCGCCGCCGCGGCTACCTGCCGGAGCTCGTGCACGCGCCGCACGGCACCGCCGAGTGCGGTGCCGACGAGACGGCGCGGATCCTGGCTCGGAAGCGCCGACTCGACGCGATCCTGGCCTTCAACGACGTGATGGCGCTCGGCGTGCTGCAGGCCTGCCGCCGCGCGGGCGTCGACGTCCCCGGTGAGGTCCGGGTCGTCGGCGTCGACGGCCTGCCGCTCGGCGCTCTCGTGTCGCCGATGCTGACGACCCTGGCGGTCGACCTCGATGCCGTCGCGCGCGAGGCCCTCGCGCTCGCGCTCGGCATGCTCGCCGGTGAGCTGCCGCGGCACGGCGCCGCAGTGCAGCGCACCGTGCGCCACAGTCTGCTGGTCCGCGACTCCGCCTGACGACGCGCCCCGCGCCGGTCCCGCCCCCGAGGTTCCGAAATCTCGGCATGTCGGCGCTCAGGCCGCCCGACATCGGAACCCGGGCGGAGACCACGCGGCGTGTTGTGGAACCCAGGCACCGAAACCCCGGCACCGGAACCCCGGCACCGGACGCAGGTCGTGCCGCCGCCCCAGCCTCCCGCCCTGGGCGGGACCAGCCGTCGGACGGGAGGCCCGTGGCGAGCCCGCCACGGGCCTCCCGTCCGCTTGTTGGTTGCATTTGCAACCATAACCGTCCAGACGGTACACTGACGGAGTCCTGACGGGGCGCGTGTCCATCCCGCGTCCCGTCTCGTCTGCCCCACGCACCGCCCGCCGTCGACCAGGTCCGGCTCGAAGTCCCAGGAGTCCGCCGTGTCCGCACTGCTCACCAGTCCCATCGCCACCCGCGTCACCGGCAGCCGCGCCCGACGGTTCCTCGCGCTCGCCGTGCTGATGCTGCCGGTGCTGCTCATCTCGGTGGACAACACCGTGCTGAGCTTCGCGCTGCCGTCGATCAGTCGTGCGCTCAACCCGGACGCCACCACGCAGCTCTGGATCGTCGACGCGTACCCGCTCGTCCTGGCCGGGCTGCTCGTCGTGATGGGCAGCATCGGTGACCGCATCGGCCGCCGTCGGATCCTGGTGATCGGGGCCACCGGCTTCGCGCTGTTCTCCGTCGCCGCGGCCTTCGCGACCGACGCCTGGATGCTCGTCGCCGCACGGATCGCGATGGGGGTGTTCGGGGCGATGCTCATGCCCGCGACGCTCTCGATCATCCGCAACGTCTTCGTCGACGCGGGGGAGCGGCGGATGGCGCTGGCCGTCTGGTCGACCATGTTCGCGGCCGGCAACGCCCTCGGTCCGCTCGTCGGTGGCACGCTGCTCGCGCACTTCCACTGGGGCAGCGTCTTCCTGGTCGCGGTGCCGATCCTCGTGCTCATGCTCGTCGGTGTCCCGTTCTGCGTGCCGGAGTCGCGCGACCCGATGCCGGGACCGGTCGACGTGCCGAGCATGTTCCTGTCCCTCGGTGCGCTGGCGCCGATCGCCTGGGCGATCAAGTCGTTCGTGCACCCGGAGGAGCGCGGGTTCGCGGTCGCGATGCTCGCCGTCGGGGTCGTCTGCGGCATCGCGTTCGTCCGCCGGCAGCTGCGGTCCCGCACGCCGATGCTCGACCTGCGCCTGTTCCGCAGCACGGCGTTCACCGGCAGCGTGCTCATGAACCTGATGGCGATGTTCTCGCTGACCGGCTTCCTGTTCTTCATCGCGCAGCACCTGCAGCTCGTGGCGGGGCTCGATCCGTTCGCCTCGGGCGTCGTGCTCATCCCCGGATCGGTGCTCACGATCGTCGCCGGCCTCGCGGTGGTGCCGGTCGTCGCACGGGTCGCACCGCGCTGGGTCGTGTCGGTGTCCCTGCTGTTCTCCGCCGCGGCGTACGCCCTCGTGGCGGTCCTCGGACACCACGCGTCGATCGCGGCGCTGGCGTTCGCGTTCGTGCTGCTCGGCATCGGGATCGGCGCGTCCGAGACCGTCACGAACGACCTCATCATCTCGACCGCACCGGCGGACAAGGCCGGTGCGGCGTCGGCGATGTCCGAGACGGCGTACGAGATCGGTGCGGTCCTCGGCACGGCCGTCCTCGGCACGATCCTGGCGACCACCTACCGGGCGCACGTCGTGGTGCCGGGCGGGCTGAGCTCGACGGCGCACACCGCTGCCCAGGAGACGCTCGGTGGTGCGGTGTCCGCTGCGTCGTCCCTCGGCGGCGGCGCCGGCCAGGCGCTCCTCGAGTCGGCGCGGGCGGCGTTCGACTCCGGCGTGACGATCACGGCCGGCGTCGCCGCGGTGCTCATGGTGATCGCTGCCGCAGGCGCCGTCGTCATGCTCAAGCGCCGCTGACGCGCGCCGCTTCGTGAGTCGCTGACGCGCGCCGCTTCGTGAGTCGCTGAAGCGCGCCGCTTCGTGAGCAGAAATGGTCGGGTTGCGCCACGCGACCCGACCATTTCTGCTCACGAAGTCATCGCCACGGCGCGCCCGGGAGCCGTCGAACCTGTGAATCGTTGACCTCAACCATGGTTCAGGTCATACGTTGGGACATGCCCGCCCAGTGACGGCACACCCCCGCGCGAAGGAACGACGACGAACACCATGCCCGACGAAGCCCCGGCGAACATCGCCGAAGCGTACAAGTCCGCGTTCCGCGGGCACCCGGCCGGCGTCGCCGTCATCACCGCCGAGGGACCGGACGGTCCGACCGGACTCACCGCCTCGAGCGTCGCGAGCGTGGCTGTGGACCCGCCGGTGCTCGTCTTCTCGCTGTCGACGAACTCCGGGTCCGCCGGGGTCGTGCTCGGCGCCCCGGTCTTCGTCGTGCACCTGGTCGACTCGCTCAGCGTGGCGCTCGCCCGGCGGTTCGCCTCGACCGGCAGCCCGACCGCGGACGACCCGATCTGGGGCACCCTGCCCTCGGGTGACCGCTACCTGCCCAGTGCCGCGAGCGCGCTCCGGTGCCGCCCGCTCTCCACGACCCCGATCGGCAGCTCGACCGTCGTCGTCGCCGAGGTCCTCGACATCGTCGTCGGCCTCGAGCACGGCGAGCCGCTGGTCTACCACAACCGGGAATTCCACTCCCTCACCGATCGTTCCCGGCTCTCGTGAGCCGCGGAATCCCATCCGCAACCCACTGATCGAAAGGACCTCACATGGCTGAGTACACCCTGCCGGAGCTGCCGTACGACTACGCCGCACTCGAGCCGCACATCAGCGGCAAGATCATGCAGCTGCACCACGACAAGCACCACCAGGCCTACGTGACCGGAGCGAACACCGCGCTGCAGCAGCTCGGTGAAGCGCGCGCGTCGGGCAACTTCGGTGCGATCAACAAGCTCGAGAAGGACCTGGCCTTCCACCTCGGTGGCCACGTCAACCACTCGATCTTCTGGACCAACCTCGGCCCGGACACGAAGGTCCCCGAGGGCGAGCTCGCCGCGGCGATCGACGAGTTCTTCGGCTCGTTCGACACCTTCAAGGCGCAGTTCGCCGCCGTCGCGAACGGCATCCAGGGCTCCGGCTGGGCCGTCCTGGCCTGGGACACCGTGGGCCAGAAGCTGACCACGTTCCAGCTGTTCGACCAGCAGGCCAACGTGCCGTTCGGCCTCGTGCCGATCTTCCTGCTCGACATGTGGGAGCACGCCTTCTACCTCGACTACCTCAACGTCAAGGCGGACTACGTGAAGGCCGTCTGGAACATCGTCGACTGGGAGAACGTCGCGGCGCGCTTCGCCAACGCGAAGTCGCAGTCGTTCGTGACGCTCTGATCCACCGACCGCGGGTCGCGTGACGCGACCGACGGACGAACGGGAGGCACGGTGCCAGCTGGCACCGTGCCTCCCGTTCGTGCATCACCCCGCGGTGACTGCCGCGCCGGCGGCGAGCCGGTCGGCGATCGCCCGGAGCGCGGCGTCGGTGTCGGCGCGCTCGCGGTCGATGATCGCGGTCCACTGGGCACCGCGGGCAGTCGTCACGGCGTCGCGTGCGACGCGGTCGGCGGCCTCGGCGTCGTAGCCGTGTGCGAGGCACCACGCGGCGACCGCTGCCACGTGGTCCCGGTGCAGACCGCGTTGCCGGACCCGGCCGTCCATCGCCTCGACGGACCCGAGCTCGAAGGTGAGCCGGGCGGCGAGGGCTCGGTGCGGGTCGTCGAGGCGACCGAAGCTGGTCACCAAGTAGCTAGCGAGGGCGGAGCGGTCTGCCGCGGGATCGAGCGCAGCGTGGCAGACCGTGTCGGCCAGGTGCACGACCACGCAGTCGATGAGGGCGTCGCGGGAGCCGAAGTGGTAGACGATCGGGTACGCGCTGGTGCCCAGGATGCGCCCGAGGCTGCGGACCGAGACGTCCTCGAGCTTGGTGTCCAGCAGGTGCAGGGTGACCTTCTCGAGGATCGCCGGCTTGAGCGTCGGGTCGGGCTTCCGGGGCATGGCATCTCCGTCGGATCGTCGGTGGCGGGCACACGACCCGCCACATGGTGGCATTGCGTATGTTACCGGTCGGGCGGTGCGATTGGCCACCACGATGAGGGTCCGTGCGGTCCCGAAAACGGAGCTTTGCTCGGTTCCCCGTACACTGGAGCAGATGTCCACGCCGCAAGAGGCCTCCGTGCCCGTGTCGCAGCCCGAGGGGACCCGTGCCGGACGGGTGGTCGCGGGCCGCCGTCGTGGCGCCGGAAAACGGTTCCTGGTCATCGGCGACGTCCTGGACGGCGTGCTCGTGCAGACGACCGCGCACACCATCGGGGTGCACGACCCCGCCGCCGTGATCCGCCACCGACCGACGGGTGCCGCCGGCAACACCGCCGCCTGGCTCGGCTGGCTCGGTGCCGAGGTGGACCTCGTCGCGCGGGTCGGCGTCGACGACGTCTACCGGCACGAGCGCTCGTTGGAGGACGCCGGTGTCCGCCCGCACCTGCGCTACGACGCGATGACCTCCACCGGGGTCGTGGTGTCCGTGCGCAACGACAGCGGCCGCACGGCGATGTCCGACCCGGCCGCGAGCGGGAAGCTCACGGCTGCCGACGTCCCCGAGGCCGTGGCACGACGCGCGGACATCGTGCACCTGACCGGGCACGCGATGCTCGGTGGCGGCGCCGACCGCATCGCGTCACTGGTCGCCTGCGCACGGACCGGGTCGGCTCGGGTGTCGCTCGACCCGTCCTCGGCGGCCATCGTCCGGTCGGTCGGAGCTCCTGCCTTCCTCGAGGCCCTCGTCGGCGTCGACGTCCTCTTCCCCGGCCGGCAGGAGGCCCTCGAACTGACCGGGACGACCGACCTCGACGACGCGGTGCGGCGACTCACCGAGCACGTCCCGCTCGTGGTGGTCACGGTGGGCGCCGACGGCGTGCTGGTGGGGCGACGCGGACGGAGCGTGCACCGCGTCCCCGCGACGCCGGCCACGGTCGTCGACACGGTCGGCGCCGGTGACGCGTTCGCCGCGGGCTTCGTGCGTGCCTGGGCGACCGATCCCGTGCGCGTCGGGGCGGCTGCGCGTGAGGGCACTCGCGTGGCGGCGCGGGCACTCGGGTTCGTGGGTGGTCGTCCACCGGTGTGACGGGCAGTCGCCGGACCGGCACCGACACGGACCGGGCCGGCCCGCCGCGTGGGGTTCGGTGTGTCAGCGCTCGGCGGGCTCCGCCACGACGGTGAGGGTCTGGACCCGTCCTGCCGCGCCAGGGGCGAGCCGGATCTCGACGCGCAACCGCCCGCAGGTGCCGGGCAGCCACCACCGCAGGTGCGACGGCGTCGACGACTGCTCCGCGACGGGAGCGGCGGTCAGGTCAGCACCCACCTCGGCCACCGCCGCCGCGATCGCCCGCCGGCGTCGGTCGTAGGGGACGTCCATCGCCACGTTCGGCGTGCAGACCACGTCCGCTCCGTCGTCCTGCCAGTCGGCCAGGAGGCCCGTCACGGCAACCTGCGCGGCTCGCGTCGCCCGGATGGTCGGCTCGGCGCCGGGGCGGCGCACCGGTCCGGTCGTCGTGTCGCCGTGCCCGTCGGACGCTGCCGGACGCGCTGCGTCCAGGAGCAGGTCGTGTGCCTGCTGGGCAGCGGTGGAGACCTTCGCCTGCGTGGCGTTCTCGAACGCGACGACACCGAGACCCGTCTGCGCGGACCAGCGCATGTGTGCCGAGAACCCCGGGTAGCCGCCGGAGTGCGAGACGAGTTCGCCGAACCGGTCGTCCTGTTCGACGAACAGTCCGAAGCCGTAGGCCGTGGCGCGTGACGAGCCGGGGACGACGGACGACGGCACGACCCGCATCGCCTGCTGCATGAGCCGGCGATCGGCGGGGGAGACCGGGCCGGGTTCCGGGGCGTCGGAGGACGCCGACCCGAGGTGCGTCGCCCACCGTGCGAGGTCGCGGACGGTGGAGAACAGTCCGCCGATCGACGAGAACGCACCCGGGCCGGTCATCGGCAGGGGCTCCCAGTCGCCGTCGTGCGGGCGGAACCCGGTGACGACCGGTCCCTGCGCCTCGGCCGCGCTGAACACCGTGCGGTCGAGACCGAGCGGTCGGAGCACGGTGTCGCGTGCTGCCTGGGTGAACGGACGGCCGGTGACGACGGCGACGACCCGCCCGAGCAGGGCGTAGCCCAGGTTCGAGTAGGCGAACCGGGTGCCCGGCACCGAGTCGAACAACAGCCCGCCGCGCAGGACGTCGTCGAGCTCGGCGTCGCTGATCGACTCCTGCCGGTCCGCCCAGGGGTCGTCGGTGGGGAAGCCGGCCGACATGGTCAGCAGCATCCGCACGGTCGGCACGGGGGAGTCCGGTGTGGGCAGGGGCACCGCGCCGAACGCCGGGACGAACGCGGTGATCGGCGCGTCGAGGTCCAGTCGGCCGTCGGACACCAGCGTCAGCAGTGTCGCCGCGGTGATGCTCTTCGTGCACGACGCGATCCGGTAGACGGTGTCGGCGTCCGGCCGCTGCCCGTCGCCGCGGTCGCCGTGGCCCCCGGAAGTGACGAGACCCGTCCGGTCGAACACACCCCACGCACTGCTCGGCGCGACGCCACGGTCGACACGGTCACGGAAGAGCGCGTCGACCTGCGCGACGGCGGTGTCCCACGGGCTCATGACCGACGCATCTCGGCGTACGCGTCGAGCGCGCGCTGCCGGGTCGCCTTGAGGTCGACCATCGGCTCGGGCCGGAGCTCCTCCGACGGCACCCACCGGTGCACGTACTCGCGGTGCGGGTCGAAGCGCTCGAGCTGCCGGTCGGGGTTGAACACCCGGAAGTACGGCGCCGCGTCGAAGCCCGACCCGGCGACCCACTGCCAGTTCGCGGCGTTGTTGGCGGAGTCGGCGTCGACGAGGGTGTCCCAGAACCACTGCTCGCCCACCCGCCAGTCGACGAGCAGGTTCTTGACGAGGAAGCTCGCGGTCGCCAACCGGACGCGGTTGTGCATGGCGCCGGAGTGCCACAGCTCGCGCATGCCGGCGTCGACGAGGTCGAACCCGGTCGTCCCGGTGCGCCACCGGTCGACCTCGGCATCGGGGGCTTCCCGCCACGGGAACGCGTCGAACTCGCGACGCACGTTCACCGTCGTGATGTCCTCGCAGTGGAAGTACTCGTTCCAGTTGAACTCGCGCCAGGCCAGCTGTCGCAGGAAGGCGGAGGCGTTCTGGCGCTGCTCGGGCTCGAGCGCTCCGTGCAGCCGGTGCCACACCTGGTACGGGCTGACCTCGCCCCAGCGCAGGTGCGGGGACAGGTCGCTCGTGGCGGCCATGGCGGGTTCGTCGCGCTGGTCGTAGTCCTCGAGCGCATGGGTGACGAAGTGCTCGAGCCGCTGGTGTGCGCCGTGCTCGCCGGGCTCCCAGGCATCGCGGAGTCCGCCGGCCCAGTCGGGACGGGTCGGCAGCAGGTCCCACTGGCGCAGGTCGTCGCTCGCGACCCGGGCCGGGGCGGGCAGGTCGCGCGGCTTCGGGAGCGGGTGCCGTGGTTCCGGCATCGCCTGGGCAGCGCGCCAGAACGGGGTGAACACCTTGTACGGCTCGCCCTGCCCGGTGCGGACGGTCCACGGTTCCCAGAGCAGGCTCGCCGCGAAGCTGTGCGCCTCGATGCCGCGGTCGTGCAGGGCGCTCTTGATGCCGGCGTCGACCTCGCGCTCGGCCGGACCGTACCGACGGTTCCAGAACACGGCGTCGGCACCGGTGTCGGCGACGAGGGTGTCGATCACCGCGGCGGCCGCACCCCGTCGCAGCACCAGCCGCGAGTCACGGTCACGCAGTTCGCCGTCCAGCGCGGTGAGCGAGTGGTGGAGCCACCAACGGCTCGCCGCGCCCGCGGGACGGATGCCGGGGGATTCGTCGTCGAGGACGTAGACCACCGTGACGTCGCCGCCGTGGTCGATCGCGGCACGCAGCGCAGGGTTGTCGGCCAGCCGCAGGTCGTCGCGGAGCCAGACCAGTGCGCCGGTCACACCGGTGCCGGGTCCGACTCGGAGACCGACCGCGCGACGGCCCGTCGGCCCGGGGCGGTGCCGACCGCGAGGCGCAGCTTCGTGCAGAGCTCGGTGAGGGTGCGGAGTTCGGCGTCGGACAGTCCGGCGCCGACCTGCTGCGCGATGCTCGCCGCGTGCTGCACGGCCACCTGGCGGTAGACGTCGAACCCGTGCGGGGTGAGCGCCACGATGACGCCGCGGGCATCGGACGGATCCGGCTGCTTCTCGACGATCCCGCGGGCGAGCAGGCGATCGACCAGACGACTCACGCTCGGCTGGGTGAGGAGCAGGTGGCCGGTGAGGTCACGCATGCGGCAGCGTCGACCGGGCTGCGTCGACAGGTTGAAGCAGACGTCGTACTCGTTGAAGGAGATCTCGCCGCCGGGGAAGTCCGCGTTGAGGCTCCGCATCACGGTGACCTGGGCGCGGAACAGTGATTCCCAGGCGGCAACGGCGGTCGCCTTCTCGCTGCGGCGTGACTCGCTCACGATGGCGCTCCCCTCTGGTCGGACGGTCCGTCCACACTACCGACGGCCCCCGACAGGCGCGGGTTCGACATGCATGCGCTCCGACATGCACGAGGGCCGGCCGCTCTTCCGAGCGACCGGCCCTCTCCCTTGCACCAAGAGTTTCCTGCAATCACATTCCGCAGGCGGTGCCACAGCAAACACCGTCTGCACGACCGACTGTATAACGAAGCGGTAACGGCGCGCTAGCCTCCCGCTGCGTCGTTCGCTGCGAGTTCACCAAGAGCGACCGATCAGGATCAGAAGAGGTCGGGTGAGGGCGTCGAGGCGTAGCGCACGGCCACGTCGGCGTGCCGGTCGAACCGGTAGCCCACACCGCGGACGGTGCGGACGATCTCCTCGAACGCGCCGAGCTTGGAGCGGAGCCGGCGCACGTGCACGTCGATGGTGCGCTCGTTCGGGGTCTCGTCCTCGCCGTCCGACCACAGGCCGTCGATGATGGCCGAGCGGTCCACGGTCTGGCCCTCGCGCAGCACCAGGAACTGCAGGAGTTCGAACTCCTTGTAGGTCAGGGGCGCTGCGTCGCCGTCGAGCGTGACGCGCTTGCGGGAGATGTCGATGACGACACCGGTCTCCTCCGGCTCGGGCTTCTCGGCCTGCTTGCGGGCGGCGACCGCGGACCGGTCCTGCAGGGCCAGGCGGACGACGTCGACGTCACGGCCACCGGACTGCTCCGCGGCGACGGCGACGGCCGCGTAGGTCTCCGAGTTCGGCACCAGCTGCGCGGTCAGTGCCTTCAGCTGCTCGACGACGGCTGCGAGCGTCGTGCCGGCCGCTGCCGCCTTCGCCTCGTCGATCCCGACGTAGAGCGCGAAGCCACGGGCCTCGGTGCCCTCGGGCAGGGAGCGGTTGCGCTGCGGTGCGACGACCGGGCTGGTCGGCACGCTCGTCTGCCCGGTCGTGGCCGGCGTCGCGGGACGCGGACGGATCGGGGTGACCGTCCCGAGGTCGGTCGGCGCCGGAGCGGCGGTGCGGAGCGCGGTGCGGGGCTGGGCGATGGTGAGCGACATGGTGGTTCTCCGGGCGATGTGGCCGGTGCGCGTGTGGCGCTGGCGGCGGTGTCGAATGCGTCGACCCGGGTACGGCTGGATGCCGATGTGCCCTGCGGTCCTGCTGCGGACCGGGGCGGACCCGGGGGAACGGGAGACAGACCTCGTGACGTGGTGCGCGTCGCCGACGGTGTCCGTCACCCGGGGATCACACGCTCGCGACCGGGGTGGTGTCGCGGGGGATCCGGCTGGAACGGGTGCCGATCAGGCACACATTCGACAACGCATGACGGCGACCGGCATCATCATGCCGGCAGTCCCCTGGACCTCGGAGAGGACGCGGGTGGACACGGTTGCAGTCATGGGACGAGTATCGGCGGTATACCAAGGTGGTGTCAACCGTCCGAGCAGACGGTGCGTTCCGCGCACCGGTGGCGGTGGACCGGGCTGACGGACGACGGGAGGCCCGTGGCGGTGTCGCCACGGGCCTCCCGTCGATCGTCGGTGACGTCGACTGCCTACTCGGCCAGACCGTAGAGGCGGTCGCCGGCGTCGCCGAGACCGGGGACGATGTACCCGTTCTCGTCGAGCTTCTCGTCGAGGGCACCGAGGACGATCGAGACGTTGCGGTCGCCGACGGCCTCTTCGACCATGGCGAGCCCCTCCGGCGCACCGAGGATGCACACGCAGGTGATCTCCTCGGCACCGCGGGCGAACAGGAAGTCGATGGCAGCGGCGAGGGTCCCGCCGGTGGCCAGCATCGGGTCGAGCACGAAGCACTGACGGCCGGACAGGTCGTCGGGCAGGCGCTCGGCGTAGGTCTGCGGCTCGAGCGTCTCCTCGTTGCGGGCCATGCCGAGGAACCCGACCTCGGCCGTCGGCACGAGCTTGACCATCCCTTCGAGCATGCCGAGGCCGGCACGCAGGATCGGGACGACGAGCGGACGCGGCTTGGCGATCGAGACGCCCATGGTGTGCGCCACGGGGGTGTCGATGGGCGTCGCGGTGACCCGGACGTTCCGCGTGGCTTCGTACGCGAGGAGCGTGACGAGCTCTTCGGTCAGGGCGCGGAACGTGGGGGAGGGTGTGGTCCGGTCGCGGAGCACCGAGAGCTTGTGGGTGATGAGCGGGTGGTCGGCGACGTGGACTCGCATAGGGTCGAGCCTACCGTGCTGCCGACCACCTGGAGGTCCCGTGGAAGCGCCCGCTGCCCGTCCGTTCGTCCCGGCGATGGAGCGCGCGCTCGACGAGGCCCGGGCCTGCGTGGCGACCGGCGACGTGCCCGTGGGGGCGGTGGTGCTCGACCGCGACGGCGTCGTCGTCGCCGTCGGCCGGAACGAGCGCGAGGCGCTGCAGGACCCGACCGCCCACGCCGAGGTACTGGCGCTCCGCGCGGCCGCTGCGGTCACGGGGGACTGGCACCTCGACGAGCACACGCTCGTCGTGACCCTCGAGCCGTGCCCGATGTGCGCCGGGGCGATCCTGGCCGCACGTGTGCCGCGGGTCGTGTTCGGTGCCTGGGACCCGAAGGCGGGCGCGACCGGCAGCGTCTACGACATCGCCAGGGACCGCCGGCTGCCGCACCGTTCCGAGGTCGTCGGCGGCGTGCTCGAACGCGAGTGCGCCGCGCTGCTCGACGCGTTCTTCGCCGGACGGCGCTGAGCCGGGCGCCGCTCAGTCAGCGGTGAGGATGACGATCGCCTCGGTCGGCGGGCGCGGACCGGTGCGGAGCACGTCGGGCTCGACGTAGATGACCCGGGCGATCGGCACCGCGGAGCGCACCCGCTGCTCGACCGTGTCGATGCCCGCGGCGACGTCCCCCAGGCGGCGGTCGCCGTCGACGGCGACCTTCACGCCGACCATCAGCTCGTCCGGACCCAGGTACAGGGTCTTGATGTGGATGATCGAGTCGACCTCCGGGCCGTCGAGCACCGCGTGCTTGATCCGCTCGACGTCGGCGGCGGTCGCGCCTTCCCCGACGAGGAGGCTCTTCGTCTCGATGCCCAGGACGACCGCGACGGCGATGAGCAGTGCGGCGATGAAGATCGTGCCGATCGCGTCGAAGACGCCGTTGCCGGTGATCGCGGTCAGCCCGACGCCGAAGAGTGCGAACACCAGGCCGAGCAGTGCCGCGGTGTCCTCGAGCATGACGACGGGCAGCTCCGGGGCCTTGGCGCGGCGGACGAACTGGACCCAGCTGAGCGTGCCCTTCTGCGGCCGGGCCTCCTTCAGTGCGGTGCGGAGCGAGAAGCCCTCGAGCCCGATCGCGATGACGAGCACGACGAGCGGCAGCCACCAGTTCTCGAGCGGGTGCGGGTGGGCGAGCTTCTCGATGCCCTCGTAGAGCGAGAAGACGCCGCCGACGGAGAACAGGATGATCGAGACGACGAAGGCGTAGACGTAGCGCTCGCGGCCGTAGCCGAACGGGTGCTCCTCGTCGGCAGCGCGGCGCGCCCGGCGACCACCGAGCAGCAGGAGGAGCTGGTTCGCGGAGTCGGCCAGGGAGTGCACGCCCTCGGCCAGCATCGACGCGGACCCGCTGATCGCCGCCGCGACGAACTTCACGATCGCGATGCCGACGTTCGCACCGAGTGCGGCGAGGATCGCCTTCGTGCCTCCTGAAGCGCTCACAGCTGTCCCCTTCTCCCGATCTGGAAGACGATCCTAGGCGAGACCGGTCGGTAGGGTCGGGAGCATGACGATCGACCTGCCCCGTACCGCCCTGCTCGGCGTCGGCTCCATGTCCGGCTCGGTCCTCGACGGCCTGCTCGCCGCCGGACTCGACCCGGCGACCGTGACCCTCACGACGAAGTCCGAGGCGTCGGCGGCCGCCCACCGGGAGCGCGGGCTCGACGCCACCGCGAGCGACACCGACCCCGACGCGAACCGCTCGGCCGTCCGTGGCGCGGCACTCGTCGTCGTCGGTGTGAAGCCGTACGTGATCGCGGACCTGCTCGACGAGGTCGCCGCCGACCTGGAGCCCGGTGTGGTGCTGGTCAGCGTCGCGGTCGGCACCACCACCGCGAGCATGGAGGCGCGGGTGCCGGCCGGGGTCCGCGTCGTCCGGGCGCTGCCGAACACGCCGATCGGCGTCGGCCACGGCGTCACCGGGATCAGCGCCGGGGCATCGGCGGACGCCGAGGCCGTCGCGCTCGCGTCGTCGGTGTTCACGGCGTCAGGACGGGTGCTCGAGGTGCCCGAGGCGCAGCTCGACGCCCTGTCGGCGGTGTCCGGCTCGGGCCCGGCCTACGTCTTCCTGCTCGTCGAGGAGTGGCAGCGTGCCGCCGAGGCGCTCGGCTTCGCCCCCGAACAGGCGGCCGCGATGGTGCAGGGCACGCTCCGGGGTGCCGTCGAGCTGCTCGACCGGTCGGATCGCGGACCCGCAGACCTGCGGCGTGCCGTCACGAGCCCGAAGGGCACCACCGAGCGGGCCGTCGCGGTGCTGCAGGACGCCGACCTCGCTGACACGTTCCTGCGCGCGTCGCGCGCGGCGATCGCGCGTGCGGAGGAGATCGCGGCGTCGTAGACGCGTCCGGGACTACTCGTAGGCGGCGAAGCGCTCCAGGTCCGTCTCGGAACCCGAGACGATGATCACGTCGTTCTCGCCGATGATGCTCTCCGGGGTCGCCGGCACGAACGGGCTGCCCGGCGGCTTGATGCCGAGCACCGTCAGGCCGAACCGCGTGCGGATCACCGTGGTCGCGAGGTCCTTGCCGCGCACCGCCCGCGGCGGGAACATCTTCACCACCGCGAAGTCGTCGTCGAACTCGATGAAGTCGAGCATGCGTCCGGACACCAGGTGCGCCGTGCGCTCGCCGGCCTCGCGCTCCGGGTAGACGACGTGGTTCGCGCCGATGCGGGACAGGATCGTGCCGTGCGACCGGCTGATGGCCTTCGCCCAGATCTGCGGGATGCCGAGGTCGACCAGGTTCGCGGTGATCAGCACGCTCGACTCCAGGTCGCTGCCCGTGCCGACGACCGCGATCGCGAAGTCCTGCGCACCGATCTGGCGCAGGGCGTCGATGTCGGTCGCATCGGCCTGCACGGCGTGCGTGACCCGGTCCGACCACTTCTGCACCAGGCCCGGGTCGGTGTCGACGACCAGCACCTCGCGGTCCTGCCGTTCGAGCTGACCGGCGGTGGCGGCGCCGAACCGGCCGAGGCCGATGACGAGCACGGGTGCGTCGTGACTGATCGCACCCATCGGGTGCGGGGGACGGGTTCGGTCAGCCAACGATCGGCCTCTCCTCGGGACGGCGGAACAGTTGCCGGCTCTGACTCGCGGCCAGGGCTGCGGCGATGGTCACTGTACCGACCCGGCCGAGGAACATGGTGGCGGCCAGGACGTACTTGCCGGACTCGGGCAGGTTCGCGGACACACCCGAGGACAGCCCACTGGTCGAGAACGCCGAGATCACCTCGAACAGGACACGGTCGAGCGAATCGTCCGTGATCTGCAGGAGCACCACGGTCGCGACAGCCACGATCGTCGCCCCCCAGAGCACGATGGCGACCGCGACCCGCAGCACGTCGCTCGGGATGCGGCGGCCGAACGCCTCCATGCTCTGCCGGCCCCGGGCCTCGGCGACCGCGGCGAGGAACAGCACGGCGAGCGTCGTGACCTTGATGCCGCCGGCGGTCGAGGCCGACCCGCCGCCGATGAACATGAGCATGTCGGTGACGAGCAGGCTCGAGCCGTTCAGCTGGTCGAAGTCGACGAGCGAGAAGCCACCGGACCGGGTCATCGTCGACAGGAAGAGGGCCTGGAACGCGGTCCGTCCCGCGCCTTCCTCGCCGAAGGTCGTCGGGTTCGACGCCTCGAGCGCGGTGTAGACGATCGCACCGCCGATGAGCAGGACGGCGCTCGTGGCCAGCGTGAGCTTGACGTGGATGGGCCAGCGGCGCGGCGTGCGGAGCTGCTTCGTCAGGGTGCGGATGACCGGGAACCCGATCGACCCCGCGACCACACCGATCATCAGGAGCGTCAGGAACCAGTAGTCGTGGGCGAACGGGTCGAGGCCGTCCGCGTTCGGCGAGAAGCCCGTGTTCGTGAACGCCATGGCGGCGTAGTAGAAGGAGTCGCCGACCGCGGTCCAGAACGGGATGCCGGCGATCAGCACGGACGGCAGCAGCAACAGGCCGAGGACGATCTCGATCGACAGGGTGCTCACGGCGACCGTCGCGAGCAGGGTGCCGACCTCGCCGAGGCGGACGGCCTGCCCCTCGGGGACCGCCCCGTGGTGGGTGCGGAGCGGGTTCGAGTCGCCAGCGGCCATCAGCTTCGCGCGGAGCCCGAGCTTGCGGGTCACGAAGAGCCCGAGGATCGACGCGAAGGTCAGGACGCCCACCGCACCGATCTGCGTCCCGATCACCACGAGGACCTTGCCGAACACCGACCAGTGCGTGGCCATGTCGACGGTCGCGAGGCCCGTGACGCAGACCACCGAGGCCGCCGTGAACAGCGCGTCGGAGAAGTGCGTGCCGGTCCCGTCGGCCGCCGCCCACGGGGTCATGAACAGCGTCGTGAACACGAAGATGAGGGCGACGAAGACCAGGATCGCCAGACGCGACGGCGACGAGCGCAGGACCGTCGCGATCCGTCCGCCCCGCCGTCGGGTGACGGCCGCGTGCCGCAGGTGCGGCTCGGTACGGTCGAGCATCGTATGCCTCCGAGGACATGGGCCGGGACGGTTCGTCATGGTACATCCGTGGTGCCCCGGCTAGCCTTGCCCGCATGGCCGACATCTTCTCCGTCGTGGCGGACCCCACGAGGCGCGAGCTGCTCGGGACCCTCCTCGCCGCGTACGGATCGGACGTCACCGGCGGGGAACTCAGCGTCGGGCAACTGGTCGAACGACTGGGCGTCAGCCAGCCGACGGTGTCGAAGCACCTCCGGGTCCTGCGCGACATCGGACTCGTCACCAGCCGTGAAGAAGGGCAGCACCGCTTCTACCGGCTCGACCCGGAACCGCTCGTGTCGCTGGAGGACTGGGTCCTGCCGTTCACCGGCGCGGTCGACGCCGACGGCATGCCCGCGACCACGGCCTGGACCCCCGACGGTCAGCCCGTGTCCGTCCGCCGCAACGGTGCTGCCGGCAAGACCACCGTCGAGGTCGGGACCGAGCTCGGGCGTGTCATGGCCGAGGCGTCCTACCGGGCCACCGCGGCGATCTCCGGTGCGCAGCAGGGCTGGGAGCGTGTCGTCGACCGCAGTCGCAAGCGCTTCACCCGCCGCGGCGACGAAGACTGAGCCTGGACACTGGGTCGCACGCGCCTCTACAGTTGCCAGTGACCACACAGGTCACACCAAACCCGTGCGCGGATCGCGTGCGAGCCACCGAAGGCGGATCATGACCGGCAGTTTCGACGACGTGCGCTTCCTCACCGTCGCTGAGGTCGCCGAGATGATGCGTGTCTCGAAGATGACCGTGTACCGCATGGTCCACGCCGGTGAGCTCCCCGCCATCCGTTTCGGCCGGTCCTTCCGTGTCCCCGAGTCAGCCGTCGCCGACGTGCTGCGCGGCGGCATCGCAGACGTCGGCTGAGCGCACACCCGTCCGTTCCGGGCGCGTTCGACATCGCGTCAGCCCTCCGGTACACTCGGCCGGGTTGATTTTCCGCGGTCTCGACGGCCCGGTGTCCGATACATCAGCACAGTCCGAGCGAGGTCCACATGGGTTCTGTCATCAAGAAGCGTCGCAAGCGCATGGCGAAGAAGAAGCACCGCAAGCTGCTTCGCAAGACGCGCCACCAGCGTCGCAACAAGAAGTAGGCCCCGAGCCTGCAGCGTCAAGCCCCGGTTCGCCGGGGCTTTCGCATTCCCCAGGGGACGCGGACCGCGGGCTACGCTGGAGCCATGCCCGCAGTGACGTTCCTGACGAAGCCCGGATGCCACCTCTGCGACGATGCACGGCCCGTGGTCGAACGCGTCGTCGCCGAACACCCCGGCGTCACCCTGCAGGAACGCTCGATCCTCGACGACGACGCCCTCCGCCAGGAGTACGCGGAGGACATCCCCGTCGTGCTGGTCGACGGGCGCGTCCACAGCAACTGGCACGTCGACGCCGACCGGCTCGCACGTGCCCTCGAGAAGGCCGGTTCCCCCGCATGATCTCCCACGTCGTCGCCTGGACCCTGCGCGAAGACCTCGACCGCGCCGCGACCATCGCCCGGATCCGCGAACTCCTGACCGGCCTGACCGGCACCATCGGGTCGATCCGTTCGCTCGAGGTCGTCGAGAACGTCGCCTACCCGGAGAAGAACAGCGACGTCGCCGTCGTCGCGTCGTTCGACGACCTCGCCGGACTCGACGAGTACCAGGTGCACCCGGACCACCAGGCTGCCGCAGCCGAGATCCGTGGACTGGTCACGGGGCGGGCTGCCATCGACTGGCAGAGCTGAGCCGGGCCTCCCGTCCCGCCCCCGGTGCTGCGTGCGCTGCGGCGCTTCGTGAGCAGGAATGGTCGCCTCCCGTATCGGGAGGCGACCATTTCTGCTCACCATGTGCGCTCGCGCGGGGCGCCGCGCGATGTGACTACGGGGTCAGGCGCGTCGGTCCACGGAAGAGGTACGTGACCTCGCGGATGGACGGCTCACCCAACATGAGCATGAGCACGCGCGCAAGGCCCATGCCGAACCCACCGTGCGGCGGCACGCCGTAGCGGAAGAAGTCGAGGTACCAGCCGAGCTCCTCGGGGTCGAGGCCCTTCTCGACGGCCTGCGCCTCGAGCACGTCGACGCGGTGCTCGCGCTGTGCGCCCGTGGAGATCTCCGCGCCGTTGAAGATGAGGTCGTAGCTGTTCGTGAGCGAGGGGTCGCCCGGCTTGCGCATGTGGTAGTACGGCCGGATCGAGGCGTCGTACTCGGTGACGAACACGAACTCCGAACCGTGGTGCTCCTTCGCCCAGGCGGCAACGCGGCGCTCACCCTCGGGGTCCAGGTCGCCGTCGGCGCGGACGACGTCGTGGCCGCTGTCGGCCACGATCTTCCGGGCCTCGGCCAGGGTCACGCGGGGGAACGGCGTCGCGGGGACCTGCAGCTCGAAGCCGAAGACCTCTTCGATGTCCTTGCCGTACTTCTCCTTGACCGCGGTGATGCCGGCGACCAGGACTTCTTCGTGCATCGCCATGACGTCTTCGTGGGACTCGATCCACGAGAACTCAGCGTCGACGCTCGTGAACTCGGTCGCGTGGCGGCTCGTGAAGGAGGGGTCCGCGCGGAACGCGTCGGCGATCTCGAACACGGCGCCGAAGCCGGCCGGCTGGGCCATCTGCTTGAAGTTCTGCGGCGACTGCGCCAGGTAGGCGGTCGTCTCGAAGTACTCGAGCTGGAAGAGCTCGGCGCGCGACTCGGACGCCGACGCCATCAGCTTCGGGGTGTGGATCTCGATGTAGTCGCGGTCCACCCAGTAGGTGCGGAACGCGTGCTCCAGGGTCGTCTGGATGCGGAAGATGAGGTTCTGCTTGCGGTTGCGCAGGTCCAGGAAGCGCCAGTCGAGCCGCTTGTCGAGCGACGAGTCGTCGGCGATCGGGGTCTCCGGGATCGCGGCGCTCACCACCTCGAGCGTGCCGACCTTGACCTCGAGCCCGCCGAGCTTGACGCGCTCGTCGTGCTTCAGGGTGCCGGTGGCGTGGATGAAGGTGCCGTGGGCGAGGGCCGAGATCTCGGTGGTGGTGGCGAGCGCGGCCTGGGCGGCGTCGTCACCGTCCGCGGCCTCGCGCGTGGCGGGGTTCACGAGCTGGACGGCGCCGGATTCGTCGCGGAGGACGACGAACTGCACCTTCTTCTGGTCTCGGACGGTCTCGACCCATCCGGCCACGGAGACGGGGCCGTCGGGGAGGGCAGCGAGGTCGGCGATGCGGGTGCGTTCGATCACGGTGGTCGAGTCTAACCGTCTGCGTCCGGCGGCGTCGGTCCGCAGGGTGTTCCCCTCCACAGGGCGGCTCGCTTCCGGCGTCGTCCACAGGTCTGACCGGGAGGCCCGTGGGGCGTCGAGTGGGTCCGTAGCGTTCTCGACGTGGCCGGGTCGCGAGACGAGAGGGGGACCGGGTGGGGACGGGGACGGGGGAGCTCGCGACCTGGCCGCCTGCGGCGGTCGCGGTCGTGGCAGCAGCGCTGTGCACGGCGGCGTTCACGCTGCTCGCGGCGTTCGTCGGTGGGCTGTGGGCGGTCGTCCGGTGGCGGCGGGACGTCGCGCGCGAGCAGCGGGACCGGGCGTGGTCGCGCTTCGTCTGGACGGTGGACCAGACGTGCGCCGACGACATCGGTCGCGCTGAGCTCGGTCGTGCCAGCGCGAAAGCGATGTACGAAATGCAGATTCTTCGCGACGACGACGAGGCGGTGGGCAACATCGTGTTGGAACTCATCACGGGAAGAGAGGCAACGTGGACGAACACGGAGTGACGGAGCGTGATCCGGTGGTCGAGCTCTTGGAGCGTCGAGAGGCCGAGTGGCGAGAACGCATCAGGCGGAAGTACCGGTTCCGACCGAGGAAGGCGCGCCGTGTCATCTGGGAGCACGACGAGATCCGACGTCGCTTGCGCGAGTGGGACGCAGCCCACCACGAGCGCGCGCGACTCCGCGCCGAGCGCGCGCGACTCCGCGCCGAGCGTGCGCGCCCGGGGGCCACTGCGGCGGTGGGTGCCGCACGGTCAGGGGAGCGAAGCGCGGAGTGACCCCAGGGTGCCGATGAACTCCTCGGCCATGCCGGCGCGCTCGACGAGCTTGGCGTGCCGGGCCCGGGCGTCGTCGAGGTACTCGTCGAGGCGTGCAGCCAGCGCGGGCTCGTCGTCGGGGTCCTTCGCCGCCAGCGCGTCGACGACCCGCAGCAGGTCCGCCATCTCGTCGAGCGTGAACCCGAGTGGCTTCATGCGGCGGATCACGAGCAGCCGGTCCAGGTCCTGCGCGGTGTAGACCCGGAACCCGCCCGTGGTGCGGCCGCTCGGCACGAGCAGCCCGACCTCGTCGTAGTGGCGGATCGTCCGCAGGGACATGCCGGCACGGTCCGCCAGCTCGCCGATGTGCATCGTGTCCGGGGTGTCGGTGGCGCTCACGGTGCACAACTCTACCCTCACGTGAGGGTAGAGTTCCGATCGATGTCCGTGATCACACACGCGCCGGCGGCCCCGAGCGTCCTCACCGCCCTCCGCTCCCCCCGCATGCTCACCCGCGAGGTCCTCGCCGGTGTCGTCACCGCGCTCGCGCTCATCCCCGAGGCGATCTCGTTCTCCGTCGTCGCCGGGGTCGACCCCGCGGTCGGCCTGTTCTCGAGCGTCATCATCGCCGTCGTCATCTCGATCGTCGGCGGCCGTCCGGCGATGGTGTCCGCCGCGGCCGGTTCGGTGGCCCTGGTCATCGCGCCGCTCGTCCGCGAACACGGCATCGAGTACCTCGTGCCCGCGATCGTCCTCGGTGGCCTGTTCCAGCTCGTGCTCGGGTTCCTCGGGGTCGCGCGCCTGATGCGCTTCATCCCGCGCAGCGTCAACGTGGCGTTCGTCAACGCGTTGGCCATCCTCATCTTCACCGCGCAGCTGCCCAACCTGCTCGGCCCCGACGTCCCGTTCGTCGTCTGGCCGCTCACCGCCCTCGGCATCGCGATCATCGTCGGCTTCCCGTTCCTGACCAAGGCGGTCCCCGCGCCGCTCATCGCGGTCGTCGTGATCACCGGCATCACCATGCTCTTCAGCGTCGTCGTCCCCACGGTCGGCGACGAGGGCGAACTGCCCACCGCACTGCCCGGGTTCAACGGCATCGTCACCCCGTTCTCCTTCGAGACGCTGCAGATCATCGCGCCGTACGCGTTCGGCGTCGCGATCGTCGGCCTCATCGAGACCCTGTTGACCGCGCAGCTCGTCGACTCCATCACCGAGACCGGCTCGAGCAAGTGGCGGGAGTCCTGGGGGCAGGGCGTCGCCAACATCGCGTCGGCGTTCTTCGGCGGGACGGGTGGTTGCGCGATGATCGGCCAGACGGTCATCAACGTGAAGACCGCGGGCGCACGGACCCGGATCTCGACCTTCGTCGCCGGTGCTTCCGTACTCGTCCTGACGATCGTGCTGCACGACCTCGTGGCCGAGATCCCGATGGCCGCGCTGACCGCCGTGATGCTCATGGTGTGCGTGGCGACCTTCGACTGGCACAGCATCCGTCCGCGAACCCTGCGGCGGATGCCCCTCGGGGAGACCGCCGTCATGCTCATCACCGTCGTGGTGGTCGTCGTGACCGAGAACCTCGCGACCGGCGTGCTCGTCGGGGTCGTCGTCGCAGCACTGGTCTTCGCTCGCCGGGCGGCGCACGTCGTCACCGTCGTCCGCGAGCCGGTCGACGAGCACACCGTGCGGTACCGGGTGCGCGGCGCCCTGTTCTTCGCGTCGTCGAACGACCTCGTCACGCGGTTCTCCTACGCCGAGGACCCGGAGCACGTGGTCATCGACCTGTCCGACGCGCACGTCTTCGACGCCTCGACGGTCGCGGCGCTGGACGGCGTCGAGCAGCGGTTCGCCAAGCACGGGTCCACGGTCGAGGTCGTGGGCCTCAACACCGGGTCGGTGGCCATCCACGGGCGGTTGTCGGGCGAGCTCGGCTGAGCGCTTCCGCATCCGGTGAATCGGCTGTGGGGCCGGTGAGCACCGGAGGGCGACCTACACTGGAACCCATGCCCGCCACCCGACTCCACCTCGTCCGGCACGGTGAGGTGCACAACCCCGACCGCGTCCTGTACGGGCGGCTCCCGGGCTTCGGACTGAGTGACCTCGGCAAGCAGATGGCCCTTGCCTCGGCGACCGCGTGGAAGGACGCCGGTGTCGACGTGCGCCGGATCGTCGCCTCGCCGCTGCAGCGCACGCAGGAGTCCGCGGCGCCGTGGTCGGCCGCGTACGGGCTCGACGTCACGCTGGACGAGCGCCTCATCGAGCCGACGAACCGGTACGAGGGGCAGCCCCCGGGCTTCACGAAGCGTTCGCTCGGCCGTCCGGCGGAGTGGCCCTGGATCGCGAACCCGTTCCGGCCGAGCTGGGGCGAGGCGTACGAGTCGATCGCGAACCGTATGCTCGCCGCGATGACCACGGCGTGGGAGAGCGTGGACGGCGGCGACGTCGTCCTGGTCAGCCACCAGCTGCCGATCTGGACGGTCCACCGGAAGCTCGCGGGGGAGTCGCTCTGGCACGACCCACGCAAGCGCCGCTGCGACCTGTCGAGCATCACGACCGTCGAACGGGTGCCCGCCACGTCGACCGGTCGGTTCACCGAGGTCGGGTACACGGATCCCGCGCAGGAGCTGCGCGCGACCGCCATCGACGAAGGAGCAGTGTGAGCGTCATCAGCAAGCGGTTCGCGGTCCTCGCAGCGACGGCGGTCGCCGCGGCGCTCGTCCTGTCCGGGTGCTCGTCGGACAACGGTGGCCTCGCCAAGCAGTACGGCAACGGCACCACCCAGAACTACATCTCCGGCGACGGCGCGGTGACCGAGGTCACCGCCGACAAGCGGTCCGACGCGGTCGACTTCGAGGCGAAGGACTCCGACGGCGACACCGTCTCGTCGAAGGACCTCAAGGGCAAGGTCGTCGTCCTGAACTTCTGGTACGCGAGCTGCCCGCCGTGCCGCGCCGAGGCGAAGTACCTCAACGAGGTGCACGAGTCCTACGCCGGTGCCGACGACGTCGCGTTCATCGGCGTCAACGTCCGCGACGAGGCAGCGACCGCAGCCGCTTTCGAGCGCACCTTCGGCGTCGACTACCCGACCGTCCTCGACCAGAAGACCGGCACGATGCAGCTCGCCCTGTCCGGTCAGATCGCCCCGAACGCCGTGCCGGCCACGATCGTCCTCGACACCAAGGGCCGTGTGGCTGCCCGGGTGCTCGGCGCCGTCGACGGCACGAGCATCCTGAAGACCCTGATCAGCGACGAAGTCGACGCCGGCAAGGCATCCTGACCCGTGGCCTCCAACCCCTTCGCCGAGGCGATCCTCAGCGGCCAGATGGCCGTCGCGCTGCCCGTGGCGGCGCTCGCGGGGCTCGTCTCGTTCCTGTCGCCGTGCGTGCTCCCGCTCGTGCCCGGCTACCTCGGGTACGTCGGTGGGATCGCCGAGGGCGGGCAGCGCCGCGGGCGGGTCGTGCTCGGCGTGCTCCTGTTCATCCTCGGCTTCACGGCGGTCTTCGTCGCGTACACGACGGTGTTCGGCGCGCTCGGGTTCTGGCTCGTGCGCTGGCGCGACCTCATCACGCAGATCCTGGGCGTCGTCGTCATCGCGATGGGGCTGGTGTTCGTCGGCCGGTTCACGTTCATGCAGCGCACCATCAAGCCGAGCTGGACGCCCGCGACCGGACTCGTCGGCGCCCCGCTGCTCGGCATCGTGTTCGGCCTCGGCTGGACCCCGTGCCTCGGCCCGACCCTCGCCGCCATCAACCTGCTCAGCGTGCAGTCGGGCAGTGCCTGGCAGGGCATGTGGCTCGGCGTCGCGTACTGCCTGGGCCTCGGCATCCCGTTCGTCCTCGTCGCCCTCGGCGCCGGCTGGGCGACCGGTGCGATCCGCGCCGTGAAGCGGCACATGCGCACCGTCAACATCATCGGAGGAGCGATCCTGATCGTCATCGGTCTGCTCATGGTCACCGGAATCTGGTCGGCCGTCATGTCGAGCGTTGGGGCGGTGATCCAGAGCTTTGTCCCCGCGGTCTGATCCCGAAACCGAAGCGACGGGCGCCGACACCGCGTCGGACCCGCAGCGACCGTCCGACCACGTCGACGGCTCCGGACCCGGCGACGCCGGCATCAACCAGCCGAAGCTCGGCTTCGTCGGCACCCTCCGGTTCTTCTGGCGACAGCTCACGAGCATGCGCACCGCGCTGTTCCTGCTCATGCTGCTCGCCCTCGCGGCGATCCCGGGCTCGCTCGTGCCGCAGCGCACCGCCGACCCGAACGGTGTCGTCCAGTACAAGGCCGACCACGCCACGCTCTACCCGATCCTCGACAAGCTGCAGGTCTTCGACACCTACACGTCGGTGTGGTTCTCGGCGATCTACCTCCTGCTGTTCGTCTCCCTGATCGGCTGCATCGTGCCGCGCACGAAGCACCACTGGCAGGCGCTCCGCACCCGTCCGCCCCGGACCCCCGTCCGCCTGACGCGACTGGCGGGCTTCCGCACCGTGGCGGTGCAGCCCGACGCGATGATCGACGGCACCACCGGGATCGACGTGACCACGGGCCTCCCGTCCAGCGAGCACGCGGTCACGCGCGCGATGACGATCCTGAAGCGCTCCGGGTACCGCGTCGAGCGCTTCGGCGACTCGGTGAGCGCGGAGCGCGGCTACCTGCGCGAGACCGGCAACCTGGTGTTCCACGCGGCGCTCGTCGGTGTCCTGCTGGCCGTCGGTGTCGGCGGCGGGTTCGGGTTCACCGGCCAGCGGCTGCTGGTCGAGGGGCAGACGTTCTCGAACGTCCTCGGCTCCTACGACTCGTTCAACCCGGGTCGCTGGTTCCAGCAGACCGACCTCAAGGGCTACAACCTGACGCTCGACAAGTTCGTCACGAAGTACGAGGAGCGCAACCTCGACGCCCTCGGCCAGGCGCTCGACTACTCGGCGACCGTGACGAGCAAGGAGAAGGGCGGCGAGTCGACGACCAGCCGCCTGGGCGTGAACGACCCGCTGCACGTGGGCGGCACCAACGTCTACCTGCTCGGCAACGGCTACGCGATGAACGTCACGGTGCGCGACGGCGAGGGCAACGTGGCGTTCCAGGACGTCGTGCCGTTCCTGCCCGAGGACGCCAACTACACGTCCACCGGCGTCATCAAGGTGCCGGACGCGCTGCCGGACCAGCTCGGCATGGTCGGGTTCTTCTACCCGACGGCGTCGAAGCTCGCCTCGGGTGCGTACACGAGCGCCTACCCGGACACGCAGAACCCGCTGCTGACGCTGCAGGTCTACACCGGCGACCTCGGCCTCGACAGCGGCGTGCCGCAGAGCGTCTACACGCTCGACACCAAGGGCCTCACGCAGATCGCCGGCCGTCAGTCCGACACGGCGAGCATCGCGCTCGAGCCCGGGCAGACCAAGAAGCTGCCGAACGGTGCCGGGTCGATCACCTTCGACGGCGTCAAGCGCTACGTGTCGCTCGACGTGCACCACGACCCGTCGCAGGCGTGGGTCGCCGCCTTCGCGCTGCTCTCGACGCTCGGGCTGCTCACGTCGCTCTTCGTCCCGCGCCGACGCGTGTGGGTGAAGGTCGTCCCCCGCAAGGGCGCAGAGCACGGCGAGTACGACTTGGAGTACGCGGGCCTCGCCCGCGGTGAGGACCCCAACCTCGAACGGGCCGTCGCGGACATCGCACAGCGCCACACGTCGGACCTCGGAGTTAGGATGCCCCAGTGAACGACATGACCACGAACCTCGCGACCTACTCGGTCGTGCTGACGTACTCCGCGATGGCGGTCTACGTCGTCGCGTTCATCTCGTTCGCGCTGGACATGGCGAAACGCTCCGGCGAGGTGACGGCAGCGGCGAAGAACGCTGGTGCGGACTCGGACGACGCTGCGGCGACCGCCTCGGTGGGCGCGGCCCGCTCGGCGAAGACCGTCGCCACCGTCCGGGGCGGCACCGTCGTGCTCGAACCGGTCGCGGCACCCCCGGCGAACGCTGGCGGCTCGGCCGCGCGCGGCACGAAGTTCGAGCGGGTCGGCATGGCCATGACGATCCTCGCGCTGGTGCTGCACGTCGCATCGGTGGTCCTGCGCGGCATCGCGGCCGACCGTGTGCCGTGGGGCAACATGTTCGAGTTCTCGCTCACCGGCACGGCGCTCATCACGCTCATCTTCCTGCTCGTGCAGTTCTGGCAGAACCTGAAGTTCCTCGGCGTCTTCATCACCGGGCTGACGATCATCCTGCTCGGCATCGCGACGGTGAACTACTGGGTCCCCGTCGTGCCGCTGCAGCCGGCGCTGCAGTCGTACTGGCTCGTCATCCACGTCTTCGTGGCGATCGCCGGCACCGGGTTCTTCGCGCTCGGTGCGGGGCTCGCGGTGGCGCAGCTCGTGCAGACGTACCGCCAGGGCCGGACCGCCTCGGGCAAGCTCCGCTTCATGGCGACCCTGCCGGACGCCGACCGCCTCGAGGTCCTGACCTACCGCGTCCTGCTCGTCGGCTTCGTCCTCTGGACCTTCACCCTGATCGCCGGTGCGGTCTGGGCGGAGCGTGCCTGGGGCCGGTACTGGGGTTGGGACACCAAGGAGGTCTGGACCTTCATCATCTGGGTCGTCTACGCCGGGTACATCCACGCCCGTGCGACCCGCGGCTGGCGCGGTGCGCGGTCGTCGTGGCTGGCGCTCATCGGCTTCGCCGCCGTGATGTTCAACTTCTCGGTCGTGAACGTCTTCTTCAAGGGCCTGCACAGCTACTCGGGCCTGTGAGCGACGCGCGTCACTGACGCGGCTCTGGTCGCGACCAGGACCGGACGGGAGGCACGGTGCCAGCTGGCACCGTGCCTCCCGTCCATCGTCCGGTCGCGTGCAGGGCCGGGAAGACGGGTCTACGCGGCGGCCAGTACGGCGTGCACCCGCGCCACCCGCGCGAGCCACCACGCCGTGCGCTCCGGCGACGCGGCGTTCCGGTCGAGCAGGTCCGCCGACACCGCGACCCGTCGCACCGGCACGCGGCCCCCGACCGGCAGGAGCGGGTCCGCGGTGACGTCGGACGCGAACATCGCGGCGGTCCCGAGCCCGGCTGCGTACCCCGGGGACATCGCAGCCGCGGCGAGGAACGCGCCCATGCCGAGCCCCACCGAGGTGTCGAGCGCGCTGGAGACCACGCACGGCAACCCGGCCTGGGCGATGACCGTACGCGCCGCGGTGATGCCCCCGAGCGGTTGCGCCTTGACGACCAGGACGTCAGCCGCTCCGGCTCGTGCGACGGCGAGGGGGTCAGCGGCCTTGCGAACGCTCTCGTCCGCGGCGATCCGCACCCCGAGGCCGTCGATCCGTGCCCGCAGCGCGGCGAGCTCCGGCACGGTCCGACAGGGCTGCTCGGCGTACTGCAGGTCGAAGGGGGCAAGGCGTTCGAGCGCCTCGGTGGCCTGGTTGACGCTCCACAGTCCGTTGGCGTCCACCCGGACGGCGGCCGCAGGGCCCATCACCCGTCGGACCTCAGCGACCCGGGCGACGTCGTCGTCGACGGTGGTGCCGGGTTCGGCGACCTTGACCTTGGCGGTGGTGCACCCGGGGTAGCGCGCGAGCAGTGCGGCGACCTGCTCCGGGGCGATCGCCGGCACCGTGGCGTTCACCGGCACCGAGTCGGCGGCGGCCTCGTGCTCGGTCCAGCCGAAGTCGATCGCGCCCCGGAGCCACGCGGCGGCCTCGGTGTCGTCGTACTCGACGAAGGGTGAGAACTCGGTCCAGCCCGAGGGGCCGCGGAGGACCAGCGCCTCGCGCGTGGTGATGCCGCGGAACCGCACCCGCATGGGCAGGGCGACCACGTGCGCGTCGGCGGTGAGTTCGGCGAGGTCGGGGAGCACGTCGGCCATCCTCCCACCGCACCCAGGGCACCTGCCGGTTCCTCGGAGGGGACCGCCAGGGCAGGGCATTAGCATGCATCGGTCGGCCCCGGTCGGCACTGGTCACGACCCGGATCGAACCGTCCGGAACGAGGGAGGCGCGGTGGCGCGGGAACCGCAGCAGCGTGCGCAGCGCCCCGGTCGCGACACCGACGAGTTCGCGCGGCTCATGCAGCAGAACACCGTCGACGTCCGCCAGACGGCGGGTCGGAAGCGCCGCAGCCCGATCGTCGGCAAGATCGCCCTCGGCCTCGCGGTGGTGTCCGCCGCGGTGGACGCCAGCGCCTTCGCGGTCTTCATGGGCGGTGACACCGAGTTCGCGTTCGGGATCTGCTTCGTCGTGGTCTTCCTGACGCTCATCGCGGCGGTGCTCGGCTTCGTCGCGGCCGTCGGCGGCCTCGGCCGGTGGTACGGGGCGATCGGTGTCGTGGTGGCCTTCTTCGCCAACCCGGTGATCCTCATCGTGATCCTGGTGTTCGTCGCACCCGAGGTCCTGACCGGCATGGGCGCCTGACCGGCGGCGGTACGTTGGAGGCATGGCTGCTCCCGTCTCCGACCTGTTCGACCCCGACGTCTGGACCGCGGCTCCGATCGCGGAGCAGTTCACGGACATCACGTACCACAAGCACGTCTCGAAGGGGATCGTCCGGGTCGCGTTCGACCGGCCCGAGGTGCGGAACGCCTTCCGTCCTCGCACCGTCGACGAGCTCTACCGGGCGCTCGACGACGCCCGCCAGGACCCCCGCGTCGGCGTCGTCCTGCTGACCGGCAACGGCCCGAGCCCGAAGGACGGCGGCTGGGCGTTCTGCTCCGGCGGCGACCAGCGCATCCGGGGGCGCAGCGGCTACCAGTACGTCGGCGACGAGGGTGCGCCGCCCGAAGGAGTCGACCCCGCGGCCGCGCAGGCGTCGATGGGACGACTGCACATCCTCGAGGTGCAGCGCCTGATCCGCATGATGCCCAAAGTCGTCATCGCCGTCGTCCCCGGTTGGGCAGCCGGCGGCGGGCACTCGCTGCACGCGATCTGCGACCTGACCATCGCGAGCGCCGAGCACGGCAGGTTCAAGCAGACCGACGCCGACGTCGGGTCGTTCGACGGCGGGTACGGCAGCGCCTACTACGCCAAGCAGATCGGCCAGAAGTTCGCGCGCGAGGTCTTCTTCCTCGCGCAGGAGTACTCGGCGCAGCGTGCGTACGAGATGGGTGCGGTGAACGCGGTCGTCCCGCACGAGGACCTCGAGCGCGAGGCGATCCGCTGGGGTGAGATCGTCCTCGGCAAGTCCCCGACGGCGATCCGGATGCTCAAGTACGCGTTCAACGCCGTCGACGACGGGATGGTCGGCCAGCAGGTCTTCGCGGGCGAGGCGACGCGGCTCGCCTACGGCACCGACGAGGCCGTCGAGGGCCGCGACTCGTTCCTCGAGAAGCGCGCCCCCGAGTGGACGTCGTTCCCGTGGCACTACTGAGCCCGGCGGTGCCGGCATGACCCGTCCGCTGGTCGCGCTGGGCACGTCGGATCCGCTGGCGGTGCTCCGCGGTCTGGAGGCAGCGCTCGCCGGCGGCCCCGCGCTGCTCCCCGTCGCCGAGGGGGCGCCGGCGTTGCCGACCCCGCCACCTGCAGACGTCCGGCAGCGGGTCGCCCTGGTGGTCGAGACGAGCGGTTCCACCGGCACCGGCAAGCGCGTGGCCCTCTCGTCCGAGGCGCTCCTCGCCGGTGCCGCAGCGGCGGACGCAGCGCTCGGCGGACCGGGCAGCTGGGTGCTGGCGCTGCCCACGCACTACATCGCGGGCCTCAACGTCCTGACCCGCTCGATCGCCGCGGGGACGACGCCGGTCGTCGTGGCACCGGGGCACTTCGACGCCACGGCGTTCGCGGACGCCGCGGACCAGCTCGTCACCGGCCCTGCGGCTCCGCGTCGCTACACGTCGCTCGTCCCCGTGCAGCTCGCCCGCGTGCTCGACGACGACCGCGCGACGGCTGCGTTGGGAAGGTTCGACGCGGTCCTCGTCGGCGGGCAGGCGACCCCGGCGGCGCTCCGCGAGCGAGCGGTCGCCGCGGGTGTGCGCATCGTGACGACCTACGGCGCCAGCGAGACGAGCGGCGGCTGCGTGTACGACGGCGCGCCGTTCGGGACCGTCCGCACCGCGGTGGTGGACGACGAGCTCCAGTTGGCGGGTCCGATGCTCGCCGAGGGGTACGTCGGCGACGAGGACCGCACGGCTGCGACCTTCGTCGAGCGCGACGGCCTGCGCTGGTACCGCACGGGGGACACCGCCACGGTGTCGGACGGGGTGGTCCGGGTGCTCGGACGCCTCGACGACGTGGTGATCTCCGGCGGCGAGAAGGTCCGGCTCGGCGCGGTGGAGCGGCTCGTGCGCGACCTGCCCGACCAGCACGGTGCAGTCGTCACCCGACGGGCCTCGGGGGAGTGGGGCGAAGTACCGGTCGTCGTCACCGAGCAGCCGCTCGACCTCGACACCGTCCGGTCCCACGTGGGCGACGCCCTCGGCCGAGCCGCACGTCCGGCCGCGGTGGTGGTGGTCGACCGGCTGCCGATGCTCGCGTCCGGCAAGCCCGACCGGCGGGCGATCCAGGACCTCGCGGCACGGTAGGTGCGCTCGACGGCACCGCGGTGCAGTGTGACGCGGCGCGGATAGGATCGGTGGTCGTGGCACGAACGAAGAACACGACGCACAAGCAGGGCCGCTCGGGCAACCCGGCGAAGGCTGCGACCCCGGTCCGCTCGAAGCGCCGGGCGACCGCGCGGGACTGGATCGGCGGGGCACGGCTCCGCACGCTGACGCTCGGCGTCGTCCCCGTGGTGCTCGGCACCACCGTGGGCTTCGTCGACAGCGGCACCACGGGCGACTTCGGTGCGTTCCTGGCGCAGGACGGGCACCTCGCCATCGCGCTGCTCGCCCTGGCGGTGGCACTGTTCCTGCAGATCGGCGTGAACTACAGCAACGACTACTCCGACGGGGTCCGCGGCACCGACGAGTACCGCGTCGGCCCGGCTCGACTGACGGGGGCCGGCCTCGCGAAGCCCCGGACGGTGCTGACCGTCGCGCTGACGTTCTTCGGGCTGGCTGCCGTCGCCGGGATCGTCATCGTGGTGCTCACCCAGCTGTGGTGGCTGCTGCTCGTCGGCGCCGCCGCCATCGTCGCCGCGTGGTTCTACACCGGCGGCAAGAAGCCCTACGGCTACAACGCGCTCGGCGAGGTCTTCGTCTTCGTGTTCTTCGGCCTCGTCGCCGTGCTCGGCACCCAGTACGTGCTCATCGGCCAGGCCACCACGAGCGGGTGGGCCGCCGCGGTCGCCGCCGGGTTCTTCGCCTGCGCGGTCCTGATGGTGAACAACATCCGCGACATCGACGAGGACCGTCTCGCCGGCAAGCGCACCCTGGCCGTCGTCGTCGGACGACCGGTGGCACGGGTGCTGTACGGCCTGTTCCTGCTGCTGCCGTACGTCGTGCTGCTCTGGTTCGTCCTGCTCTACTTCCGCACGGGCTTCACGTACTTCTCGCTGCTGCTGGCCCTGCCGGCGCTCGCGATCGGGGTGTCGTCGCGCAAGCCCCGTGAACTCATCACGGCACTGCAGCTGTCGTCGTTCGCCTCGCTGGTCTTCGGCGTCGTGCTCGGCATCACGCTCGCCGTCCAGCCGTAGGACTCCGCCGGACTACTCCGCGTCGGTGTCCCGGCGCGCGGCGTGCCGGTCGGCGTCCGACACCGGGCGCACGGTCGGCGTGTCCGCGGCGTCGGTGTCCGCCGCGTCGACGAAGTCGTCCTCGAAGTCGGTGTCCGCATCGCGCTCCGGGCCACCGCGGCGGTTCGCCAGGCTCAGGGCGACCTTGGTGCGGAGTCCGGCGAGCGCGATGTAGGACACCAGCAGCCCGACGAGGGCGGCGATGATCGTCGCCCAGTACCAGGGCATCGGGGTCAGGAGCCGGAGGAGCAAGAGCGCCGCCGCGAAGATGCCGAGCCGGGCCAGGGTGTACAGGAGCCACGCTTTCACCCTGCGAGTCTACGGACGGCCGACCGGCAGGGTCGTCACAGGCTCGCGACCTAGACTCCTGGGCATGGTCCGCTTGTGGTTGATCGTCGTCGTCGCCGCTGTCGCCTTCACGGTGTACGCGGCCATCGACTGCGCGACGATGCCCCGCGAACGTGTCCGATCCCTCAGGCGCGGTGTCTGGATCCTCCTCGTGATCGTCCTCCCCGTCCTCGGTGGGGTGCTCTGGTTCCTGCTCGGCCGCTCGCCGGCGTCCCCGGGCACGACCGCCCGGTACCGTGGACCCGAAGACGACCCGGACTTCCTCGGCACCACGCCCGTTCCGGGGGACACCCTCACGGACAAGGACCAGGACGACGCGACCCTCCGAGACCTCGAAGACCAGTTCCACGACCGAGACGACGACGGCCGCACCGATCGCTGACGGTCCCGCCGGATCGGGCAGTCCGGCGACGGACGCTGCCCTGACGCTGCTGCAGGAACTCGTCCGCGCCGGCGTCACCGACGTCGTCGTCAGCCCGGGCTCACGATCCCAGGCCCTGGCGCTCGCGGCCGTCGCCCTCGAGCGTGCCGGCGGCCTGACCGTCCACGTCCGGCTCGACGAGCGCACCGCCGGGTTCTTCGCCCTCGGGCTCGCGGTGGAGTCCGGTCGACCGGCCGCCGTCGTGACGACCTCGGGCACCGCCGTCGCCAACCTGCACCCTGCCGTCCTCGAAGCGCACCACTCCGGTGTGCCGATGATCGTGCTGAGCGCCGACCGGCCGGACGAGCTCCGCGGCATCGGAAGCAACCAGACCACCGTCCAGCCGGGGATGTTCGGCGACGCGGTCGCCTTCGTCCGCGACGTCGAGGCGCCCGCTGCGCACGGAGCCGACGCCTCGGTGCGTGCAGCGCTCCGCGACCTCGCCCGCCAGGCCGTCGCCGCAGCCGCCGGACACACCGGACAGCCGGGGCCGGCGCAGCTCAACGTCGCGTTCCGTGAACCCCTGTCCGCCGGCCTCGACGCCGACCGCGTGCAGGGCGTCCCCGACGACGAGGTCGAAACCGCGTTCGCCACCCGTCGTGCGCACGGCGGACTCCCGGTGGCCGAGCTGTCGCCGGACGACGAACCGGGCACGGTCGTCATCGCCGGGCACGACGCCGGCGAGGACGCCGAGCGCATCGCGTGGGAACTCGGCGCGCCCCTGCTCGCCGAGGTCTCCAGCGGCGCACGGTTCGGCCGGAACCTCGTCGTCACCTACCGCGAACTCCTGCGCGACCAGGACTTCGGCGGTGTGGTCCGTCGTGCCGTCGTGCTCGGCCACCCCACCCTCAGTCGCGAGGTCCCGGCGCTCCTGCAGCGGCAGGGGGTCGAGACGTTCGTGGTCCGCGGACACGCGGCCGATCCCTTCGACCCGGCCCGCGCCTCCCGGCCCTCCGACACCACCTTCGTGTCCGACGTCCGCGTGACGGGCCGGACCCGGCCGGAGCACCGTGCGTGGGTCGGGCGCTGGGTCGGCGCGAGCCGGCAGCTGCTCGGCGACGGTGACGCCGGACCCGACCTCGGTGCCAAGCGGTCCCCGGACCGTGCCGAGCGCAACAAGTTCCTGCGCGACGAGGTCGCCCTCCGCCGCCGACCCGTCGACCGCGCGATGCTCGCCGACGCCGTGTGGGGCGTGACGTGGCCGCACGACCGGCTCGTGTTCGGCGCCTCGCAGATCATCCGCGTCGCCGACGGGCGCGTGCTCGGCAAGAAGATCCGGGTGCACGCGAACCGTGGGCTCGCCGGCATCGACGGCACCGTGTCGACGGCCCTCGGGATCGCCGCGGCCCTCGAACAGTCGTCGGCGTCGGTCGGCACCACGCGCGTGCTGCTCGGCGACCTGACCCTGCTGCACGACCTCGGGGCGTTCGTCACCGGCACCGAGGAGCGCACGCACCGGGTCCAGGTCGTCGTCGGCAACGACCACGGCGGCGCGATCTTCCGCGGGCTCGAGGTGGCACGCACCACTCCACCGGAGGACATGCGGCGGATGATGTCGACGCCGCAGCACGTCGACGTCGAACGGGTCGTGACCGGCCTCGGCTGGGAGTACCGCCGCGCGGAGACGTGGGGCGACCTCGAGCGGGTGCTCACCGATCCGGCCGAGCGGGTCGTCATCGAGGTCCCGCTGGCCGACTGACGCGTGGCCGCCGCGCCGCTCAGGCCAGCGCGTCGGTGACCGGTCGGAACTTCAGGGCGGTCTCGGCGACCTCGCGCGCCGGTTCCGACCCCGCGACGACGCCCGCGCCCGCCCAGGCCCGGACGGTGCCGTCGTCGTCGATCCGGGCGCTGCGGAGCGCCAGCATCCACTCGCCGTCGCCGGTGGCGCTCATCCAGCCCACCGGGCCGGCGTAGCGACCGCGGTCGACGCCCTCGAGCTCGGCGACGAGTCGGACGGCCACGTCGGTCGGGGTGCCCGCGACGGCGGCGGTCGGGTGCAGGGCGTCGGCGACGTCGAGCGAGGTGGTGTCCGGCGGCAGGGTCGCCTGCACGTCGGTCGCCAGGTGCCACAGGTTCGGCAGCTGCAGCCGGAACGGCTCGGGGTCGGCGCGCAACTCGGTCACGAGCGGGCGGAGCGAGGCGAGCAGGCTGTCGATCGCGAACGCGTGCTCGTCGACGTCCTTCGCGCTGGCGGCGAGGGCCTCGGCAGCGGCACGGTCCGACACCTCGTCTTCGCCGCGTGCGGCGCTGCCGGCCAGCACCCGCGCCGTCAACCGGGTGCCGTCGGTGCGGGCGAGCGTCTCGGGGGTCGCACCGACCAGGCCGTCGACCGCGAAGGTGACGCACTGCGGGTAGGCGGCGGCGAGGTCGAGCAGCAGGGCGCGGTGGTCGGCGTCCGCTGGCATCCTGCCGACGAGGTCGCGGGCGAGGACGACCTTCTGCGCGCTCCCGGCGGCGATGCGCCGCACGGCCTCGGCGACGTTGGCGGCGTAGGCGGCCTCGTCGATCCGGCCGGGGTGCAGCGCGACGGAGACGTGTGGTCCGACGTGGGGGACCGGCACCGAGGTCCGCGTGAACGTGAGCGGCTCGGCGCCGACGGTCGTGTCGATCGCCGTGAGCCAGGCCTTGCCGCGCCGACGGCCGATGACCACGCGCGGGACGATCAGGACGCTCTCGTCGGCGGAGTCGTCGGCGAAGGCGAAGGAGCCGAACGCGACCAGGCCGGAGCCGCGCAGCTGCACCGGGTCGTCGACGACGGCCGACTCCACGACGGTGCGCCACACCGCGGCGGCGTCGCGCATCCGGTCGGGGCCGGTGAACGTGAACCGCAGCGCCTCCCCGATGCCGACGATGCCGTCACCGTTCCGGACGAAGGCCAGGGGACGGTCGCGCAGGGTGTGGCGGAGGACGGTGCCCGGGTCGTCGAGGATCCGGGTGGAGACCGTCAGCGGGGGCGCCGCCGTGGTGGTTCGGGTCACGGCTCCGATGCTACGCGCGGTCGGTGGACCACCCGGCCGCGCGCTCGACGAGTGGGCCGTTGCTGCGAGTCCGGTGAACGTACGGTCGGGACCTCTAGGATTGGTCGGGTGAGCAGAGCGGACCTGAACAAGCGGCCGGACGAGGTGGCGGCGATGTTCGACGACGTCGCGGCCAAGTACGACCTCACGAACGACATCCTGTCGGCGGGCAACGCCCCGTTGTGGCGTGTCGCCACGGTGCGGGCGGTCGACCCGCAGCCCGGCGAGAAGGTCCTCGACATCGCCGCGGGCACCGGGACGAGTGCCGCGGCCTTCGCGAAGAAGGGGGCAGAGGTCAGCGCGCTCGACCTCTCCGCCGGCATGATCGCGGTCGGTCGCGAGCGGCACCCCGAGATCACCTTCGTCGAGGGCGATGCCGAGCACCTGCCCTTCGACGACGACACGTTCGACGCCGTCACGATCTCGTTCGGGCTGCGCAACGTGAACGACCCGAAGCAGGCGCTCGCCGAGATGCTGCGGGTCCTCAAGCCCGGCGGCCGAGTGGTCATCTGCGAGTTCTCGACCCCGCCGCGTGCGTTGCTGCGCCTCGGCTACGGCACCTACCTGAAGCGCGTGCTCCCGGGCATCGCGAAGCTCTCGAGCAGCAACCCCGCCGCCTACCGCTACCTCGCCGAGTCGATCGACGCGTGGCCGGACCAGCAGGTCCTCACCCAGTGGCTGCGCGGCGTCGGCTTCTCCGTGGTCGCCTACCGGAACCTCACGGCCGGTATCGTCGCACTGCACCGTGGCCGCAAGCCCGTCGCCGACACGGTGCGCGAGTCCGCGGCCCGTCGTGCGAAGGCACGCCGCGACCACCAGACCACCGGCGAGCAGCCGCGCGTCGACCCGGCCGACGACTGACCGGTCACCATCCCCCGAAGACGGAGCAGCACTTGAATCCGAGCGTCCCGGTCGCACGTCGCGCGCCGAGCCTCCGCGCCTCGCTGGGCATCGGCGAGCGGTTGTTCGCCACGCCCGCCGACCGCCGCTTCATCGCCGCCGTCGACGACGGTCTCGAGCTCGTCGAGCAGGGGCTCGAGGACGCCATGCGGTCCACGGACACCCTCGCCGACACCACGAGCCGCTACCTGCTGTCCGCGGGCGGCAAGCGGATCCGTCCGACGCTGACGCTGCTCATCGCGCAGCTCGGCGACGGGGTGACCGACGCCGTGGTCAAGGCCGCCGTCAGCATCGAGACGACCCACCTGGCGTCGCTCTACCACGACGACGTCATGGACGAAGCGCCCGTCCGCCGCGGGGTCCCCGCAGCGCAGATCACGTACGGCAACAACGTCGCGATCCTGACCGGCGACCTGCTCTTCGCCCGCGCCAGTCTCATCACCGCCGACCTGGGCACCGAGGGCATCCGGATGCAGGCCGAGACCTTCCAGCGCCTCTGCATGGGGCAGCTGCACGAGACCACCGGCCCGCAGCCCGACGACGACCCGGTCGAGCACTACATCCAGGTGCTCAGCGACAAGACCGGCTCGCTCATCGCGACCGCCGCCCGCGCCGGTGTCATGTTCTCCGGCGCCGACCGTGCCTACCTCGACGCCGTCGGGACCTTCGGCGAGAAGGTGGGCGTCGCCTTCCAGCTCGTCGACGACGTCATCGACCTGGCACCGGCGACGGACAAGACCGGCAAGATCGCCGGCAACGACCTCCGTGCCGGCGTCGACACGTTGCCGATGCTGCACCTGCGTCGGCACGCGGCGACCGACCCGGCGGCGCAGGACCTCGTCCTGCGCATCGAGCGCGACGTGAACGGCGCCCCGGACGACGCGGTCGGCTCCGTGCCGTACCAGTCGGCCGTCGCCGCACTGCGTGACCACGAGGCGACCGCGTCGACGCGCACGGTCGCGGTCCGCTGGGCCCGCGAAGCCGTGGACGCCCTCGCCCCGCTGCCCGACGGCACCGTCAAGCGGGCACTCACCCGCTTCGCCGACTCCGTCGTCGACCGCAGCCGCTGAACACCACCCGCGACCGGACGACCCCACGGTCGCCGCGCGGGACGCACCACCGGGAGCACCCCACCCGAACGAACTGGAGACGATCAGTGCCCACCCTCCGAATCGCCATCGTCGGCGCCGGACCCGCCGGCATCTACGCCGCGGACATCCTGCTGCGCGAGGCCCACGGACACGACGTGTCGATCGACCTGTTCGAGCAGCTCCCCGCGCCGTACGGACTCGTCCGCTACGGCGTCGCCCCCGACCACCCGCGGATCAAGGGCATCGTCAACGCCCTGCGCGACGTGCTCGACCGCGGTGTCGTCCGGCTGTTCGGCAACGTCCGCTTCGGCGAGGACATCACCCTCGAGGACCTCAAGAAGCACTACAACGCGGTCGTCTTCTCGACGGGCGCGATCAAGGACGCCGACCTCGACGTCCCCGGCGTCGACCTCCGGGGCTCCTACGGTGCCGCCGACTTCGTCAGCTGGTTCGACGGCCACCCCGACGTCCCGCGCACCTGGCCGTTGACCGCGAAGAGCGTCGCGGTGATCGGGGTCGGCAACGTCGCGCTCGACGTCTCCCGCATCCTCGCGAAGCACGCCGACGACCTGCTGCCGACCGAGATCCCGGCGAACGTGTACGAGGGCCTCAAGGCGTCGCCCGTCACGGACGTCCACGTCTTCGGCCGCCGTGGTCCCGCCCAGGTCAAGTTCACGCCGCTCGAGCTCCGCGAGCTCGGCGAGGTCCGTGACGTCGACATGGTCGTCTACGACGAGGACTTCGACCACGACGAGGCGTCGAAGACCGCGATCGCCACGAACAAGCAGGTCATGGTCATCAACCGGGTGCTCGAGCAGTGGCGCACCCGCGAGACCGGCCAGGCGAGCCGGCGGCTGCACCTGCACTTCTACGCGAAGCCGACCGAGTTCGTCGGCGACGAGCAGGGCAACCTCACCGCGATCCGGTACGAGCGCACCCGGCCGAACGGCGAGGGCGGTGTCGAGGGCACGGGCGAGATCCGTGAGATCCCGATCCAGGCGGCCTACCGTGCCGTCGGCTACTTCGGTTCCCCGCTGCCCGGGCTGCCGTTCGACGAGCGCCACGGCGTCATCCCGAACCACGAGGGCCAGGTCCTCGACGACGACAACCAGCAGATCCCGGGCGTCTACGCCACCGGCTGGATCAAGCGCGGCCCGGTCGGGCTCATCGGGCACACGAAGTCCGACGCCATGGAGACCGTGCAGCACATCGTCAACGACCAGGCGAGCTGGTGGATGCCGGAGGACCCCTCCGAGGGTGCGATCCCGGCCCTGCTCCGCGAGCGCGGCGTCGAGTACACCGACCTCGAGGGCTGGCACCACCTGGACACCCACGAGCTCGCGCTCGGTGCTGCCGAGGGCCGTGAGCGCATCAAGGTCGTGCCCCGCGACGAGATGATCGACGTGTCCCTCGGTCGCGTCGACGTGCCCACGAACTGACACCGATGACCGACACGCGCCCCGTCCCGCCCACCGCGGTGCGGGGCGCGTCCGCGTCCGGCGTGCGACTGCAGGGCGTCGACGTCGCACGGGCCGTCGCGCTGCTCGGCATGATGGCCGCGCACATCGGCGGCATCGCGGACCAGCTCGACTGGTCCGATCCGTCGACGTGGTCCGCCGTGGCGCACGGGCGCCCGTCCACGCTGTTCGCCGTCCTCGCCGGCGTCTCGATCGGCCTGACGAGCGGTCGCACGACTCCGCCAGGGCCCCCGACGATCGGGCGGGTCCGGGCGCGCCTGGCGATCCGCGCCGCGGCCGTCGTCGCAATCGGGTTCGTGCTCATCGCCCTGGACACTCCGGTCTACGTCATCCTGCCGACGTACGGAGTGCTGTTCCTGCTGGTGATCCCGGTGCTCCGGGTCCGCCCGGCGTGGCTCCTCGCCATCGCGGGCGCCTGCGCCGTGTTGTCGCCGATCGTCGCTGTCTCGACCGCACCGGCCTACGCCGACGCGGGCATGGTCGGACAGCAGCTCGGCCTGGTCTACCCCGTGGTCACCTTCCTGGCGTACGTCCTGGTCGGTCTCGCCGTCGCCCGAGCCGGGCTGGAGATGCGGGGCACGCAGGTCGTGCTCCTCGCGTCCGGCGCACTGGTCGCCGCCACCGCGTACGTCGTCGGCACGGTCCTCGCGCCGCTTCCGTCGGGGGCCGCGTTCGCGTTCCCGGGGGTCCCGTACGCCGCCGAGGGCAGCACGCCGGCCGAGGCCCTGGCCCAGCTCTTCCTGTCACCGCGCGACCACTCGTCGACGACGGTGGACGTGGTCGGCACCGCGGGGGTGGCGGTGGCGGTCATCGCGCTCTGCACCCTGGTGTTCGACGGGCGCGGGCGGGTCGCCGAGCGGATCGCGTTCCCGCTCGCCGCCGTCGGGTCGATGCCCCTGACGATCTACTCGGGACACCTCGTGGTGATCGCGATGCTGCCCGAGTACCCGGAGTCGGCCGAGGCGTGGGGCTGGTTCGCGCTGGGCTCGGTCGTGTTCGCGATGGTCTGGCGCCGGTTCCTCGGCCGGGGCCCGCTCGAGCGGGCCGTCGCGGCCCTGGCGTCCACCGTCCCGATGCGCTGAGCGCTCCTGCCGGGCCGATCCGGTCCCGGAGCGCTGCCGCACGGTGCAGCGTTGTTCATTCACCGCGGGCTTGCCCGCTGGGTGACACGCTGTCGCGACGCACCGTGCTGCCAAGGTCGCACCGGGTGGAGGACGACGCACCGTGCGCGGCAGAGACGAGCCGCGCCTCCCGTCCGCACCGTGCGTGGGTGGTTGCACGGCGCCCTGACCTGGTCGGAGCGCTGCGGCACGGTGCAGCGTTGTTCGTTCACCGCGGGCTTGCTCGCTGGGTGCCCCGCTGTGGCGACGCACCGTGCTGCCAAGGTCGCACCGGGTGGAGGACGACGCACCGTGCGCGGCAGAGGCGAGCCGCGCCTCCCGGTCGTCCGCTACTGCAGCGCTGCCGTGAGCCGCGCGACGTTGTCGAGCACCTTGGACCGGCGCGGACGGTCGACCCACTCGTCGAGCGTCAGCTCGAAGCTGTGCTCCTTGTAGGCGTCCTGCACCTCGCGCAGGGCATCGACGAAGCGGTGGCCCCGGACCATCACGGAGACCTCGAGGTTCAGGCTGAACGAGCGCATGTCCATGTTGCTCGACCCGATCACCGACACCTCGTCGTCGATGGTGAAGTGCTTGGCGTGCAGGATCGTCGGTGCCCGGTAGAGCCAGATCCGCACGCCGGCGCGGAGCAGTCCCTCGTAGTACGAGCGCTGCGCGTGCCACGTCATGGCGTGGTCGCCCATCTCGCCGACGAAGAGCTCGACCTCGACGCCGCGCTGGGCGGTCGTCGTGATGGCGTAGAGCATCGAGTCGTCCGGCACGAAGTACGGCGAGGTGATCGACACCTTCTTCTGCGCCGAGTAGAGCAGTGCGTTGAACAGGCGCAGGTTGTTCTCGCCGTCGAACCCGGGCCCGGACGGCACCACCTGGCAGTCGAGGGCGTCGCCGCGGTCGGCCCGCTGGACGGGGTCGCTCTCACGGAGCAGCAGTTCGTCCGTCTCGCTGTACCAGTCGGTGACGAACAGGGCGTTCAACCCCGCGACGACCGGTCCCTCGAACCGGGCGAACAGGTCCTTGTAGACCATGCCCTTCTCGATGTGCGACTTGATGTCGTACGAGGGGTCGATCAGGTTCTGCGAGCCGGTGAACGCGACCGAGCCGTCGATGACCATGATCTTCCGGTGGTTGCGCAGGTCGGGGCGCTGGAACTTCCCCTGCAGTGGCAGCAGCGGGAGCATGAGGTGCCACTCGATGCCGGCGCGGTCCATGAACGCCAGCGTGTCCTTGTACCCGGGGTAGCCGCGGCTGGCCCAGTGGTCGAGCAGGAACCGGACGGTGACACCGCGGGCCTGTGCACGGGCGAGCGCGTCGAAGAACGGCCGCGTGGTGTCGTCGAGCGTCGCGATGTAGAACTCGACGTGCACGAACCGGCGCGACTGGTCGATCGCCCGGGTCATCTCCGCGATCGACTCCTCGGAGTCGGGGTAGAGCTCCGCCGAGTTGCCGCCGACCAGCGGCATCGCGCCGAGTTCGCGGTTCAGCGTCGTGATGCTCTCGAGCCACAGCGGCCACGGGTGGTCACGGCGCACGCGTTCGATGCCCTCGGTCTGTTCGAGGATGTACGCGTTGATCTCGGTCTGCTTCTCACGCCGCGCACGCGGCAGCTTCGTCGACCCGATGACCAGGAAGACGATGAAGCCGATGTAGGGGATGAGGAAGATCGCCAGCAGCCAGGCGGTCGCCGTCTGCGGCTTCCGGTTGATCGGGACGTAGATGATCGAGAAGACGCGGATCGCCAGGTCCAGCAGGACGGCCAGGACCGTGATCGCGACGGTGAGCCAGTGCTCCACGGACGTCAGCGGAAGTTGATGTACTGCAACGGGACGTCGAACTCTTCACCCTTGAGGAGCTGGATCGTGTTCTGGAGGTCGTCGCGGCTCTTCGAGGAGACCCGCAGTTCGTCGCCCTGGATCTGGCTCTTCACGGTCTTCGGGGCGTTGGCCCGCAGGAACGCACCGATCTTCTTCGCGACGTCCTGCTCGATGCCGTTCTTGAACTTCACCTCGATGCGGTACTCCTTGCCCGAGGGGTAGGGGTCGCCAGCGTCGAGGCTCTTCAGGCTGATGTTGCGCTTGATCGCCTTGCTCTGCAGGACGTCGAGGACGGCCTTCGCGCGCTCTTCCGAGTTCGCCTTGATGAGGACGTCCTCGCCGCTGAAGGCGACCGACGCGTCCGCGCCCTTGAAGTCGTACCGCTGCTCGATCTCCTTGGCCGCCTGGTTGAGGGCGTTCTCCGCCTCCATCTTGTCGACCTTGCTGACCACGTCGAAGGAACTGTCTGCCATGCCGGACAGCCTAACGGCGGACGGGAGGCCCGGTTCCGGTCGCGCAGATCGGTTCGCGGTGGTCACGACCACCGTTCCGGATCCGCTATGCTTTTGTGCGCGCCTTCGGTTGGTGATCACACCGGCTGGGTGCGCATGGCAAGTTACCCAAGCGGCCAAAGGGATCTGACTGTAAATCAGCCGGCGTAGCCTTCGGGGGTTCGAATCCCTCACTTGCCACCATCGCGAAGCCCCGTCCGACCCGGACGGGGCTTTCGTCGTCCCTGGCAGGATCGGTGCATGGCATCCGACTGCACACCGTCCCAGTTCGCCGACCTCGCCGAGACGATCGCGCGCGAAGCGGCCACGCTCGCCGCGCGACGACGGGCCGAGGGCGTCGAGGTCGCCGACCGGAAGTCGAGCATCGTCGACGTGGTCACGGCGGCGGACCGCGAGGTCGAGGCGCTCATCCGCGCCCGGATCGCCGAGGCCCGGCCGGACGACGCGTTCCACGGCGAGGAGTCCGGCTCGGCGTCGGGGGAGTCGGGCATCACCTGGGTCGTCGACCCGATCGACGGCACGGTGAACTACCTGTACGGCAGCGCCGAGTACGGCGTGAGCATCGGCGTCGTGCGGGGTTCCGCCGACCCGACGACGTGGGAGCCGATCGCCGGTGTCGTCGTCGCTCCCGCGACCGGGGTGGTGTTCCGTGCCGCTGCCGGACAGGGCGCCACCCGTGACGGCGTGCCCCTGTCCGTCAGTGCTCCGGCCTCGCTCGCCGAGACACTCGTGGCGACGGGCTTCGGGTACACGGCGGACCGGCGCCGCGAGCAGGTGTCCGTGCTCGCCGGGCTGATCGGCGAGGTGCGGGACATCCGGCGCGGGGGAGCGGCGTCGCTCGACTGCTGCGCGGTCGGGACCGGGGTCGTCGACGCCTACTACGAGCGCGGGATCAACCCGTGGGACATGGCCGGCGGCTCCGTCGTCGCGCGCGAGGCCGGAGCGTCGGTCCGCATCTGGGAGGCCGGCGGCACCCGTTCCTTCCTGTTCGCGAGCCCCGCGGTGGCCGACGACCTCGAGGCGCTGCTGCGCGGGCTGGAAGCGGAGGCGCTCGGCATCTGAGGTCCGTCGGTCCCTCGGTCTGGGGGTGCCCGGTGGACATGACCACGACTGGCGACGTGCGACGACGTTTGCTACCGTGCTCAGGTCCCGTTATCTGCTCGTTACCAACGAGCGCGCCCCTTCCCCGATCAGGATCGCCACCGCACGCATGCCCCACTCCCCACTGACGTCCGTCCCCACCGGTCCCGTCGACGCCGCCACCCCGGTCGTCCACCTGACCCGACGAGCACGGATCGAGGCGGAGCGAGCGGCTGCGAAGGGTGCTCCCGTCACGCAGGACCACGCGCAGGACGTCGCACCTGCCCGTGCCGCAGGCCCGTCGTTCGACGAGGTCGTCGGGCTGACCACACCGTCGTCGGCCGCGGCTCCTGTGTCGCCGATCGACCTCGCACCGGTGTCGCCCGCGCTGCCCGAGTCGGCGGTCCGTCCGGCCTCCCGCATCACGACGCCGCCGGCTCCCACGTCGCCGGACGTCCGCGCCACGGCGCCGCGCACCGCGACGGCTGCAGCGGAGTCCATCGCGCCCCAGCCCCGCCGTGTCATCGGCCAGGTCCCGGCGTCCCGTCGGCGGACCGGCCGTGCCGCACCGGCCGTGCAGGTCGACCGCGCCACCCGGCACATCGCGGCCAGCCGCACCGCTGCCGCGCCCGCCCCGTCTGCTGCTGCCCGGAAGCAGGGTGCCTCGTTCCGCCGGGCGGCCTCGCGCGTGACGGCGGTCGGTGCGCTCCTCTTCGTCGCCGGTCTCGTCGTCTCGACGTCGCTGCCCGCCCAGGCGCTCTACGTGCCGGAGACCGGCTCGACCGCGGCCCGGTCGACGGCGAGCGGTGCGACCCAGTCGATGAGTGTCAGCGCCGCAGCCGACGGGTCGACGAGCCGCGACCAGTACACGGTGTCGGACGCCACGCAGTACAAGAACGTCGACGCCTCGAGCTTCACCAACGACCCGACCGGCACGATCCAGTGGCCGTTCCTCACCGGCGTCCCGATCACCTCCGGCTTCGGCGGTCGTCAGGTCGCGGGCTGCTCGTTCTGCTCGACGAACCACATGGGCGTCGACTTCGCTCCCGGCGAGGGCACCCCGATCCGGGTGATCGCCGCCGGCACCGTCATCAAGGTCCAGGCGAACGACGGTGGCTTCGGCAACGACGTCTGGGTGGAGCACGACGTCGACGGCAAGCAGTTCGTCAGCGTGTACGGCCACATGGAGGACAACTCCTTCAAGGTGGTCACCGGTCAGCAGATCGAGGTCGGCGACGAGCTCGGTCTCGTGGGCAGCACGGGCAACTCCACGGGCCCGCACCTGCACCTCGAAGTGCACGTCGACGGGGTCCCCGTGGACCCGCTGGCGTGGCTCCAGACCAACGCGAACTAGCGGTCGCCGACGCGGCACGCCCGGGCGTCTCGCCCGGTTCCGGAGCAGCGTCGGAGGTCTGCTATCCTCGTGTGGTGCCGTTCGCGGCACATCGCCCCGATAGCTCAGTGGTAGAGCACCTCCATGGTAAGGAGGGGGTCGTCAGTTCAATCCTGACTCGGGGCTCCGACCCGGTGCGCGTGTCGCTCCGGATCTCTGGCGGGGTAGCTCAGTTGGTTAGAGCACACGACTCATAATCGTGGGGTCGCGGGTTCAAGTCCCGCCCTCGCTACAGCAAGCCCGGCGATCTGTTCGCCGGGCTTCCGTCGTTCCCGGGCTGCGTGCACAGCGGTGCGGACGCACTTCGGCTGTGCACTGGACCAGGTGCGTGCCAGGAGGCGCGTGGCGGACGCACACCGGGCCTCCCGTCCGCCCTGGGGTCGGCCCTACAGCGCGGAGTGCGACCCGGTGTCGGTCCGCGTCTGCAGCACGCCGGCCGCGCGCAGCGCGCGCTCGATCGCCGCGTTCACCTCGTGCCACGCGGCCCGTCGACGGCTCGCGCCGATGCTGCCACCGGAGACGGCCGTGCCGTGTCCGCGGTGCCGCAGCGTGATCGTGGTGGAGGCCCCGGTGACGGTCGTCGACAACTCGTAGCGGCGGAACTCGCGGGACGGGTGCACGAGCGCGCCCAGGAGGATCGTCAGCAGTCGGTTGCCGGTCGTCGCGGTGAGGGTCCCACCGGTCGACTCGACGTGGTGTCCCGCCGTGCGGAGTGCCGCGCCGGCGACCTCCATCGCGGTGCACCGGTCGCCCGTGTGCACGGCGAACTCGGTCCTGGTGTCCATGGTTGCTCCCCCCGTCCCCTGATCCGGTGTCGCGACCGGACCGCCGATTCCCCCGAACCGGCCCGGCAAGCCTAGCCGATGCATCCTCAGTATCGACAGGCCCCCGGACGGGCGTCGGTAGACTGCCGACGTGTCAGTGAACCCCGAGCTCGTCGGCAGGACGTTCCCGCCGGCCCAGCCCTACCTGGTCGGTCGCGAGAAGGTGCGCGAGTTCTCGCGCGCGGTGTTCGCGACCAACCCCGTCCACCACGAACCCGACGCGGCCCGCGCCGCCGGGTACGCCGACGTCGTCGCCCCGCCGACCTTCGCGGTCGTCGTGCAGGAAGCGACCCTCGCCCAGCTCCTGGCCGAGCCGGACGCCGGCATCGACTTCTCCCGTGTCGTCCACGGCGAGCAGTCCTTCACCTACGACCGGCCCATCGTGGCCGGTGACGAACTCACCGCGACCCTGACCGTCACGAGCGTCAAGACGCTCGGCGGCAACGCGATGGTCACGGCCCAGAGCACGATGAACGACGCCTCGGGGGAGCACGTCGTCACGGCGACGTCCACCCTCGTGGTCCGAGGAGACGACGCATGACCGCCGCACCCGCCACCGCGATCGAGGTCGGCACGGTCGTCGCCGAGCGCGAGGTGCACGTCACCCGCGACTCGCTCGTCCGCTACGCCGGCGCCTCCGGTGACTTCAACCCGATCCACTACCGCGACGACGTCGCCGCCTCGGTCGGCCTGCCGGGCGTCCTCGCGCACGGCATGCTCACCATGGGCCTCGCCGTGCAGCCGGTCTCCGAGTGGCTCGGCGACAGCGGCTGGGTCGCGGGCTACGGCGTCCGCTTCACCCGCCCCGTCGTCGTGGACCCGGAGCAGGGCGCGACCATCGGCATCGTCGCCAAGGTCGGGACCGTCGACGACGACGGCCGACCGAAGCGCATCGACCTCACCGTGACCGCCGGCGGGCAGACCGTGCTCGGCAAGGCGCAGGTCACGGTGGCGTTCCGCTGACCGTGCACGAGCCGGTGCTCGCCGACCTCACGACGCTCGGCGTCGGTGGGGCGGCCGCGCGGCTGCTCACGGCCACGACGACTGACGAGCTCGTCGCCCACACGCGCACCGCATGGGACGACCACGAGTGGCTGGTCCTCGGCGGCGGCAGCAACGTGCTGGTCGCCGACTCCGGCTTCGACGGCACCGTCGTCCTGGTCCGCACCACGGGGGTGGACGCCGACACGGACGCCGACGGCGTCACCGTCCGCGTCGCGGCCGGCGAACCCTGGGACGCGTTCGTCGCCACCACCGTCGCGAACGGCTGGACCGGCCTGGAGGCCCTCAGCGGCATCCCGGGCACCGTCGGCGCCGCCCCCGTGCAGAACATCGGCGCCTACGGGGTCGAGCTCTCCGACGTGCTCACCCGGGTCGAGTTCCTCGATGCGGCCACGGGGGAGCGCACGTGGGTGCCCGCGGCCGAGCTGGCGCTCGGCTACCGCACGTCGACCCTCAAGCACGGACGCCGCGGTGTCGTGCTGACGGTCGAGTTCCGGCTCGGCACGGCGGGGGAGCACGGCGTGCCGGTGCGGTACGCCCAGCTCGCCGGTTCGCTCGGGGTCGACCTCGGTGCCCTCGTGGAACCCACGACGGTCCGCGACGAGGTCCTGCGCCTCCGCGCCTCGAAGGGCATGGTGCTCGACGCCGACGACCGGGACACCTGGAGCGCCGGGTCGTTCTTCACGAACCCGATCGTGTCCGCGGCCTTCGCCGAGACCCTCCCCGCCGACGCGCCACGGTGGCCGGCCGGCGACGACGTCAAGCTCAGCGCCGCCTGGCTCATCGAGCACGCCGGGGTGCACCGTGGCTACGCCGTGCCGGGGTCGCACGCGGCGATCTCGTCGAAGCACACCCTGGCCCTGACCAACCGTGGCGGCGCGACGGCGGCCCAGGTGGCCGAGCTCGCGCGCTACGTGCAGGTCACGGTCCTGAACCGCTTCGGGGTGTCGCTCGTGCCGGAGCCCGTGGTGGTCGGCGACCTGCTCGACTGAACGAACCGGCACGACCCGGCCACGGGCCTCCCGGAACGGCGAACGGGCCACCTCGACGAGGCGGCCCGTTCTGTGATCGGGGGGACTACGCGAAGAACTTCGCCAAGCGGGCCACACCCTCGGCGATGTCGTCGTCGCCGAGCGCGTACGACAGGCGCAGGTAGCCGGACGGACCGAAGGCCTCGCCCGGGACGACCGCGACCTCGGCGTGCTCGAGGATCAGGTCGGCCAGCTCGAGGGTCGTCGTCGGGGTCGAGCCCGCCCACTCGCGACCGAGCAGTGCGGTGACGTCGGGGTAGACGTAGAAGGCGCCCTGTGGGGTCGGCGTGACGAAGCCCGGGATCGCGTTGAGCCCGGCGACGATGGCCTGGCGACGGCGGTCGAAGGCCTCGCGCATGGCCGCCACCGGCTCCTGCGGCCCGGTGAGCGCGGCGATCGCGGCGCGCTGGGACACGTTCGACACGTTCGACGACAGGTGCGACTGCAGGTTCGACGCGGCCTTGACCGCGTCGGCGGGACCGATGAACCAGCCGACGCGCCACCCGGTCATCGCGTAGGTCTTCGCGACGCCGTTGACCAGGATCGTGGTGTCGGCGAGGGCCGGCACGGCGTCGAGGATGCCGGTGAAGCGGAGTCCGTCGTACACGAGGTCCTGGTAAATCTCGTCGCTGATCACCCAGATGCCGTGCTCGAGTGCCCACTCGCCGATGGCCGTGGTCTGCTCGGCGGTGTACACGGCGCCGGTCGGGTTCGACGGCGAGCAGAACAGCAGCGCCTTCGTCTTCGGGGTGCGCGCGGCCTCGAGCTGCTCGACGGTGACGAGGTAGCCCTGGTCGCTGCCGGCGAAGACCTCGACCGGCTCGCCACCGGCCAGGCGGATGGCCTCGGGGTAGGTGGTCCAGTACGGGGCGGGGAGCAGGACCTCGTCGCCGGCGTCGACGATCGTCTGGAACGCCTGGTAGACGGCCTGCTTGCCGCCGTTGGTGACGATCACCCGCGACGGGTCGACGGTGATGCCGGACTCGCGTGCGGTCTTCTCGGCGATGGCCTGCTTCAGCTCCGGCAGACCGGTCGCCGGCGTGTACCGGTGGTTCTTCGGGTCCTGTGCGGCCTCGACCGCGGCGACGACCACGTGGTCGGGCGTGGCGAAGTCGGGCTCGCCGGCGGCGAAGGAGATGACGGGTCGGCCCGCGGCCTTCAGGGCCTTGGCCTTCGCGTCGACCTTGAGTGTCGCGGACTCGGCGATCGCCGCGATGCGGGACGCGATGCGCGGCCGATCGGTCGGCGCGGCGGCGGGGGTTGCGGTGGACTCGGGGCCGGGGGCTGCGGTGCTCACGGGTGCCAGCCTATCGGCGCGGCACGCCGTGGAGGGGGCCAAGTGGACACCGTGTGACGGACTCCCGTACACTCGACCACCGGAACACGATCGGTGACGGACGTGCTCTGAAGGGCGGTGGCTCAATTGGTAGAGCAGCGGTCTCCAAAACCGCAGGTTGCAGGTTCGAGTCCTGTCCGCCCTGCAACTCTGGAAGGGTAGAAGTTGGCGAGCAAAGACATGGAGACGACGGCGGACGACGTCGTCGCCAAGGCGAAGCAGGACCGGGCCGAGCGCCGGGGTCCGATCGCTGCCATCGTGCTCTTCATCCGTCAGGTGATCGGCGAACTGCGCAAGGTCGTGACGCCGACCCGCAAGGAGCTCTTCAGCTACACGCTGGTCGTGCTCGTCTTCGTCGTCGTGATGATGATCCTGGTGTCGATCCTCGACTTCGTGTTCGGTCTCGGCGTCGGGTACGTCTTCGGCAACGGGCCCACGGCCTGACCCGGACGTCGACTGCCGAGTGCGGCAGTCCACTGGAGTACGGTCGCCCGAGACGGTGCCGATCGTGACCAGGACCGTCCGCCATCCCGACCCGCACCACCGAACGGAAAGAATCGACTGTGTCTGACTACTCCCGCGACGACATCGACCTCGCGACGGCTGCCGAGCAGTCCTCCGAGGTCGAGGAGAACCAGGAAGGCGACGTCGAGACCGGCGAGGAGCGCTCCGCCGAGTCCGCCGAGGAGCGCGCGATCTCCGTCGAGTCCGAGGACGACGAGTCCCTCGGCATCGACGAGGAGCTGACGGCACTGCAGGAGTCCAAGGACCCCGAGGCCGACGCCGTCGTCGAGGACGCCCTCGAGATCGACTCCGCTGACGAGGCCGAGGCCGCCGTCGAGGCGGTCGAGGACGAGGAAGAGATCGAACTCGAGTCCGAGACCGCCGAAGAGGCGAACGAGACCCTCGCCGCCGACGAAGCGATCGACGCCGAGGACGACGACGCCGAAGAACCCGAGGTCGACCCGTACGAGGCCTTCAAGGTCGAGCTGCGGATGAAGCCGGGCAAGTGGTACGTCATCCACTCCTACGCGGGCTTCGAGCGCCGCGTGAAGTCGAACATCGAGAACCGCATGGTGTCGATGTCGATGGAGGAGTCGATCTACCAGGTCGAGGTCCCGATGGAGGACGTCGTCGAGATCAAGAACGGGCAGCGCAAGCTGGTCACTCGCGTCCGGATCCCCTCGTACGTGCTCGTCCGCATGGACCTCAACGAGGACTCGTGGTCCGTCGTCCGGCACACCCCCGGTGTCACCGGCTTCGTCGGCAACGCCCACAACCCGACGCCGCTCCGTTTCGACGAAGCGTTCGGCATGCTCAAGTCCCTCGTGCAGGTCGCCGAGGCCGCCCCGACCAAGGGTGGCTCGAAGTCCGGCGGTTCCCTGCAGGCGCAGCCCGCGGCCGAGGTCGACTTCGAGGTCGGCGAGACGATCACCATCAAGGAAGGCTCGTTCGCGGGCCTGCCGGGTTCGATCTCCGAGATCAAGCCGGAGAGCGGCAAGCTCACCGTCCTCGTCTCGCTGTTCGAGCGCGAGACCCCGGTCGAGCTCAGCTTCGACCAGGTCACGAAGCTCTAGTCCAGGTCTCCCCGTTCGGGTAGACTCATCGAGTTTGGGCCCGCACGCCTCGTGCGTGTGGGCCTTCACCGCGGTCCGGAACGGCCGGACCAGCGGGAGAGTGCACGGATCCCCGTGCGTTCGATTCCAGGAGGAAGACAAGTCATGGCACCGAAGAAGAAGGTCACGGGCCTGATCAAGCTGCAGATCAACGCGGGAGCCGCCAACCCGGCCCCGCCGATCGGTCCGGCACTCGGTCAGCACGGCGTCAACATCATGGAGTTCTGCAAGGCGTACAACGCGGCGACCGAGTCGCAGCGTGGCAACGTCGTGCCGGTCGAGATCACCGTCTACGAGGACCGTTCGTTCACGTTCGTCCTCAAGACCCCGCCGGCCGCTGAGCTCATCAAGAAGGCTGCTGGTGTGCAGAAGGGGTCCGCGACCCCGCACACGGTCAAGGTCGCGAAGATCTCGATGGACCAGGTCCGTCAGATCGCCGAGACCAAGCAGGCCGACCTGAACGCCAACGACATCGAGCAGGCCGCGAAGATCATCGCCGGCACCGCACGCTCGATGGGCATCACGGTCGAGGCCTAAGCACCGATCGGGCTCCGGCCCACACCCAGACACCTTTCCGTGGGAGAGCCGCGCCGGCTCGTCAACCACGTATCTCGCAAGGAGACCACCATGGCGAAGAAGTCCAAGGCCTACGAAGCCGCGGCCGCGAAGATCGAGGCCGACAAGTTCTACACCCCGACCGAGGCAGTCGCCCTGGCCAAGGAGACCGGCTCTGCGAAGACCGACTCCACGGTCGAGGTCGCACTGAAGCTCGGCGTCGACCCGCGCAAGGCGGACCAGATGGTCCGCGGCACGGTCATCCTGCCGCACGGCACGGGCAAGACCGCCCGCGTCATCGTGTTCGCGACGGGTGCAGCGGCCGAGGCCGCGATCGCAGCCGGCGCCGACGAGGTCGGTGGCGACGAGCTCATCGCGAAGGTCGCCGAGGGCTACACGTCCTTCGACTCCGCCGTCGCGACGCCCGAGCTCATGGGCAAGGTCGGTCGTCTCGGCAAGGTGCTCGGCCCGCGTGGCCTCATGCCGAACCCGAAGACCGGCACCGTGACCCCGAACGTGGCGCAGGCCGTCAACGACATCAAGGGCGGCAAGATCGAGTTCCGCGTCGACAAGCACGCCAACGTGCACTTCGTCGTCGGCAAGGCCTCGTTCACCCCGGAGCAGCTCGACGAGAACATCTCGACCGCGCTCGAGGAGATCAACCGCCTCAAGCCGAGCTCCTCGAAGGGCCGTTACGTCATGAAGGGCGCCGTCTCGACGACCTTCGGCCCCGGCATCCCGCTGGACGTCAACAGCATCTGATCTCCTGATCAGTCTCGAAGAGGCCCGCACCGGTTCCGGTGCGGGCCTCTTCGCATGTCGGGCCCGGCGTCCCGGTAGCGTGGTGTCGTGCGCACCCTCGTGAACTCGCTCCGGCTCATCGCCGTCATCGCCGTCGTCGTCGCGATCGTCGCCCAGTGGCTCGTCAGCTCGAAGACGGACGTCTACAACCCGTGGAACTTCTTCGGCTACTTCACGATCCAGTCGAACGTCATCATCGCCGTGGCCCTGGCGGTGACCCTCGTCGCCTCGGCCCGCCGCAAGCGTGGGGATCTGCGGGTGAGCCTGCTCCGGGGCGCCGGCACGGTCTACATCGCCACGACCGGGATCGTCTACAACACCCTGCTGACGAACGTCGACGTGTCGGCGAGCGTGCAGTGGTCGAACGACGTCCTGCACAAGGTCATCCCCGCGTACGCCGTGCTCGACTGGCTGCTGTTCTCGGACCGGTCGAAGCTGCTCCTCCGCCACGTCTGGTGGTTCCTGATCTACCCGGCGGTGTGGACGATCGTCATCCTGATCCGGGGCGCGACCGACGGCTGGGTGCCGTACCCGTTCCTCGACCCCGCGCAGGGGTACGGGGTCGTGGCGATCTACTGCGTCGGCGTGGGTGTCTCGATCGGGTTGCTCGGCGTCCTCGTCGTGGGGATGAGCCGGCTCCGACTCGTCAAGGTCTGAGCTGACGGGCTACGAACGGAAGTCGCGCAGCTTGTCGAGCACCAGGTCGGCGAGCTGCACGAGTCCGCGGATCTGGTCGTCGTCACGGTCGACCCAGCGGCACTCGGGCTCGTCGGCGACGGGGACGAAGCCGTCGTGGCGCTCCCAGACGAACAGGGTGCGGTCGGCACCGAGCACGTACTGCTGCCACCAGATCTGCCGCAGGTAGTGCCGGGGGATGCTCCGCCAGCCCTTCGCGGTGGTCTTGATCTCGGCGAGCACCACCCGCGAGCCCTGGACACCGACGCCGTCGGGGGTGGCGAGGTGCGCCCGGTTCGCAGCGGCGTGGAACAGGTGCGCCGAGGGCTGGATGCCGTGTGTGGCCGCGACCCAGGCGGCGATGTGGGGCTCGCGGTCCTTGCCGTGCTCGGTGAACGCGTTGCCGGAGAACCGTGAGCCGTAGCGCTTCTCGGTGACGACGGCCTCGACCGCGTGCAGCGAGGCGAGCCGAGCGACGTCGGTCGCGGTGATGCCCGCGGCGCGGGCGCGGAGCCAGGCGAAGCGGTCCGAGGAGTGCGCGACGATCCGCTCGGTGTGGCCGCGCAGGGCGGTGAACGCGTCGCGCCCGGGGACCGCAGCCGGCGTGGCGGAGGCAGACAGCTCCTCCAGTCCGGGGTCCAGGTCGCCCCACAGGGTGGGCTGCACGATCGTCACCCGTCGATTCTCCCCCCGACCACCGGCAGGACCGAATCCGACGCGCTCACGAGTGTGGCGTGTGCGTCAGGAGACCAGCTCGCGCCCCTCGGCGTAGGCGACCAGCTCGTCGACCCCGGCGGGGGAGAGCGCGTAGCCGATCGCGAGCGCCGCTGCGCCCTGCAGCGCGGCGAGCGACCCCGCACGCGACTGGGCGATGACGAGGTGTTCGGTGGCGAGCGGCATCGACCGCGAGTAGACGACCTCGCGGACGCCGGCGAGCAGGTGCTCACCAGCCTGCGTGATCGAGCCGCCCAGGACGATCACCGACGGGTTCATGAGCGAGACGCACGTGGCGAGCACCTCGCCGATGTCGCGGCCCGCCTGTCGGACGGCGTAGATGGCGTCGAGGTCGGAGCGGTTCACCAGGTCCAGCACGTCGGCGCCGGTGTGGGCGTCGTGCCCCTTCGCACGCAGGGCACGGGCGATCGCCGGACCGGACGCGACCGCCTCGAGGCACCCGGTGTTGCCGCAGTGGCAGGGGACGTCGCCGGCGCGGGACACCCGCACGTGGCCGATGTCACCGGCGGTGCCCTGGGCACCGCGTTGCAGCTCGCCGTCCGACACGATGCCGGACCCGATGCCGGTGGCGACCTTGACGAACAACAGGTGGTCGACGTCGGGCCAGCCGTGCTCCCGTTCGCCGAGGGCCGCGATGTTCACGTCGTTGTCGAGCAGGACGTGCGCCGCGATGTGCTGGCGGAGCCACGACGGCACGTCGAAGCCGTCCCACCCGGGCATGATCGGCGGGTTCGCCGGGCGTCCGGTCGAGAACTCCACCGGACCGGGCACGCCGATCCCGATGGCGATGACGTCCTGTCGGGCGCGACCGACCTCGTCGAGCAGCTCGTCGATGGTGGCGACCAGCCACGACAGGGTCTCCACCGGGCCGGCGGCGATGTCGATGCGTGCTTCACGGGTGGCGAGCGGGGCGGCGACCAGGTCGGTGACGGCGACACGGCCGTGCGAGGCGCCGAGGTCGGCGGCGATCACGAGCCGGGCGCGGGGCTTCAGCGCCACCTGGGCCGGCGGCCGTCCTCCGGTGGAGACGGCGGTGTCGACGGGGCCGACGAGACCGACCTCGATGAGGGAGTCCAGGCGCACGCCGATGGTGGAGCGTGCGAGTCCTGTCAGTGCGGCGAGCTCGGCCCGGGTCCGCGGCACGCCGTCGCGGAGGATCTGGAAGAGCTCGCTCGTCCCGACCGGAGGCGACGCTGCCGTCCGAGTCAAGTCGACCATGGGGGGAGTGAAGCACACATCGAACGCGCCACGCAACGAAGTTCGTCGACCTTCCACGAACTTCTGCTTGACCGCCGACAGAAGTGGTCATAGTGTGACGCTCGGTCAGTGACGACCGCACCATCTCGACGAGGAGAACCCCTGGTGACCCAACCGATCTCGGTTCAGCTCTACACCGTCCGCGACGCCCTCTCGGCCGACCTGCCCGGCACGCTCCAGCGCATCGCCGACATCGGCTACACGAACGTCGAGGCCTTCGGATTCGTCGACAACGCCGACGAACTCGCCGCCGCGCTCCGCGACGCCGGACTCGCCGCCCCGAGCGGACACGCACGACTGCTGGACGCCGGCGAGCAGGACCTCGAGCGGATCTTCCACGCGAGCGTCACCGTCGGACTCGGCACCCTCATCGACCCGCACATCGACGAGGCCCGCTGGACCACCCGCGAGGACGTCGAGGCCATCGCCCGCGAACTCAGCGCCCTCGCCCCCCGCGCGGCCGACCACGGCCTGGTGCTCGGCTACCACAACCACGCGTTCGAGTTCTCGAACCGCATCGACGGCGTGAGCGCCTACGAGGTCTTCGCCGACGCGCTGTCCGACGACGTCGTGCTCGAGCTCGACACCTACTGGGTCAAGGTCGGCGGTGACGACCCGGTGGCGATCATCGGCAAGTACGGCGACAAGATCGAGTTCCTGCACGTCAAGGACGGCGACGGCTCGCACGACGACGACAAGCAGGTCGCCGTGGGCAACGGCATCATGCCGATCCGCGAGATCCTCGCTGCCGCACCCGACGCGCTCCACGTCGTCGAGCTCGACGGCCACGAGGGCGACGTCTTCCAGGCGGTCGCCGACTCCTACACGTTCCTCGAGGGGGCCCGCGCATGACCGACACCACGGCGTCCACCGCCCTCGACAGCAGCACCCGGACCGGCCGCGTCGGCGTCGGCGTCATCGGTGCCGGGGTCATCTCCGACCAGTACCTGTCGAACCTCACCGTCTTCCCCGACGTCGAGGTCCGCTTCATCGCCGACATCGACCTGCCGCGCGCAGCCGCCCAGGCCGAGAAGTGGGGCGTCGCCGGGTCGGGCACCGTCGAGGAGCTCCTGGCCGACGACGACATCGAGATCGTCGTCAACCTCACGATCCCGGCCGCCCACGTCGAGGTCGCCCTGCAGGTCCTCGCCGCCGGCAAGCACGTGTGGGGCGAGAAGCCCTACGCCCTCGACCGCGAGAGCGCGACCGAACTCCGTGACGCCGCACGCGCCGCGGGCAAGACCGTCAGCGTCGCACCCGACACCTTCCTCGGTGCCGGCCTGCAGACCGCGCTCCGCACCATCCGCGACGGCCGCATCGGCAAGCCGCTCAACGGCCTGACGCTCTTCCAGAGCCCCGGCCCGGAGTCCTGGCACCCGAGCCCCGAGTTCCTCTTCGCGTACGGTGCGGGCCCGCTGTTCGACATCGGCCCGTACTACATCACCACCCTGGTGCAGACGTTCGGTCCGGTGAAGAAGGTCACGGCGACGGCGTCGAAGTCCCGCGCCACGCGCACGATCGGCTCCGGCCCGAAGGCGGGCACCGAGTTCCCCGTCGACGTCCCGACGAACCACTCCGCACTGATCGAGTTCGAGGACGGCGGGAGCGCGCAGAGCGTCTTCTCGTTCGAGTCGGACCGCGGTCGCACGGGCGTCGTCGAGATCGCGGGCGAGACCGGCACCGTCGTGTTCCCGGACCCGAACAACTTCGACGGCGACACCGAGCTGTACGCGCTCGGCGCCGAGGAGCCCGAGACGATCCCCGCGGTCGGCTCCACCTACTCGCGCGGCACCGGCGTGGTCGACCTCGCCCGCTCGCTCCGCGCAGGCGACGAGAACCGGGTCCCCGGTGCCCTCGCCTTCCACGTCCTCGACGTGATGGTCTCCATCGCCGAGGCGGCAGAACGTGGCGAGGCGGTGCTCGTCGAGAGCACCGTGTCGCCCTCCCAGACCCTCCCAGAGGGTTGGGACCCCGCGGAGCAGACCCTGGCCTGACCGGCCCGGATCCGCCCCGCACACCACAGCAGCACCCGAAGATCCATCCCGCACCACCCCTGCACCATCTCAACGACGAGAAAGTAGAGAGTCATGCGCACTGCCATCCGCGCACTGGCCATCACCGCGGCCGCCGCACTCACCGTGACCGGCCTCGCAGCCTGCTCCTCCGGATCGTCCGGTTCCTCCGGCGACTCCAAGACGCTCACCTACTGGGCGTCCAACCAGGGCACGTCGCTCCAGAACGACAAGGAGGTGCTGACCCCCGTCCTCAAGAAGTTCACGAAGGAGACCGGCATCAAGGTCGACCTCCAGGTCATCGGCTGGAACGACCTGCAGACGAAGATCCAGACCGCCGTCACCTCGGGCCAGGGCCCGGACGTCGTCAACATCGGCAACACCTGGGCCACCTCGCTCCAGGCAACCGGTGCGTTCCAGGAGTACGGCGACTCCGAGATGAAGGCGATCGGCGGTGCCGACAAGTTCGGCAAGGTCGCGCTCTCCACCGGTGGCGCCCCCGGCAAGACCGTCACGAGCGTCCCGCTCTACGGCCTCGCGTACGGCCTGTACTACAACAAGTCCATGTTCAAGGACGCCGGCCTCGAGGCACCGACCACGTGGGAAGACCTCACGGCGGACGCCAAGAAGCTCACGACCGGCGGCAAGTACGGCTTCACCATCGCCGGTGGTTCGTACACCGAGAACTCGCACTTCGCGTTCATCACCTCGGCGCAGAACGGTGGCGAGTGGTTCGACAAGGACGGCAAGCCGACCTTCACCGACAAGGCGAACGTCGACGGCATCAAGCGCTACCTCGACCTGATGCAGTCCGACAAGGTCGTCAACACCTCGAACGCGCAGTACGACAACGGCACGCAGGCCGTCTCGGACTTCGCGAACGGCAAGGCCGCGATGATGCTGACGCAGAACAACGCGAACGCGACGATCACCTCGCAGGGCATGAAGACGGACGAGTTCGGCGTCGTGCCGTTCCCGACCACCGCTGACGGCGCGGACATCGCGTCGTTCCCGGCCGGCATCAACCTGTCGATCTTCAAGAACACGAAGAACAAGGACGGCGCGCTCAAGTTCGTCAAGTACATGACGAGCGCGGACACGCAGACCACGCTCGACAAGCCGTACTCGGCCCTCCCGGTGCTCGCCGCCGCGGCCGACTCGGTCACCGACGAGCAGACGAAGACGTTCCTCGACATCTACAACAACAAGGCCAAGCCCCTCCCGCTGGTCCCCGCCGAGGACCAGTTCGAGTCCACCGTCGGCAAGGCGATGAACGACATGTTCGCCAAGATCGCCACCGGCGGCTCCGTGTCCGACAGCGACATCAAGACCGCGCTGCAGACCGCCCAGGACCAGGTGTCCCAGGCGAACGGCTGATCCAGCCAGGAGGCCCGGGGCGCGTCCGCAAGGACGCCCCGGGCCTCCACCCCTCGCGTCCACAGCCGGACGCGCCGGGGCAGGTCGTCACCGGCCCCACAGCCCCAGAGCCGGCCATCCGCCGGCAGTGAGCGTCCCGTCTCACGCACGCCGTGCCTCCCGTCCGCTGCCACGGACCGGAGTGCGAAGCACCCGAACCCCCTCCTGCCGAAAGGCCCCCGCCCATGTCCACGACGGTCCTGCCCGATGCGGAGCGCATCGACCTGACGCACACGAAGGGCTCGACGCTGTCGGGCCGTCCGCCAGGTCGCAAGCGCAAGACCAACTGGCTGCCCTACGCGCTCGTCGCGCCGGCCATCCTGTTCGAGCTGCTCATCCACATCGTCCCGATGCTCACCGGCATCTGGATCTCGTTCATCCAGCTCACCAAGTACTTCATCGCCAACTGGGGCGCTGCACCCTTCGCGGGACTGCACAACTACTCGGTCGTCGTCGACTTCGACCAGGCGATCGGCAAGGGCGTCCTGCACTCCTTCCTGATCACCTGCGGCTTCACGGTGCTCGTCGTCGGCCTCTCCTGGACCTTCGGCATGGCCGCCGCGGTCGCACTGCAGAAGCCGTTCAGGGGCCGCGGGCTGTTCCGCACCCTGTTCCTGGTGCCGTACGCGCTGCCGATGTACGCCGGCATCATCACCTGGAAGTTCATGTTCCAGCGTGACTCCGGCGCCGTGAACCACGTCCTGGTCGACCAGTTGCACCTGTTCAACGGCACCGGCCCGTTCTGGCTGATCGGCTCGAACGCCTTCGTCTCCGTCGTCGTCGTGGCGATCTGGAAGACCTGGCCCTTCGCCTTCCTGATGCTGATGGCCGGCCTGCAGTCCGTGCCGAACGACGTGTACGAGGCCGCCTCGGTCGACGGTGCGAAGCCGTTCCGGCAGTGGCGCTCGATCACGCTGCCGATGGTCCGCCCGGTCAACGTGACGCTCGTGCTCGTGATGTTCCTCTGGACCTTCAACGACTTCAACACGCCGTTCGTGCTGTTCGGCTCGACCGCGCAACCCCCGGCCGCGGACCTGCTGAGCTTCCACATCTACAACGCGTCCTTCATCACCTGGAACTTCGGCTCCGGTGCCGCGATGAGCGTCCTGCTCCTCATCTTCCTGCTCATCGTCACCGGCATCTACCTCGCCGTGACCAACCGGAGGTCCGTCCGTGCGTGAGACATTCGGCGCCAAGTCCTTCAAGGTCGTGACCCTGGTCATCCTGACCCTGTTCACGGTCGTGCCCCTCTACGTGATGATCACCACGGCCATCAAGCCGCTCGGTGACGTGCAGAACGACTTCACGTGGATCCCGACCAACATCACCATCCAGCCGTTCATCGACATGTGGTCGACGGTGCCGCTCGGCAAGTACTTCGTGAACTCGCTCGTGGTCTGCACGGTCGCCACGGTGTTCTCGCTGATCATCGCGACGTTCGCCGCCTACGGTGTCTCGCGCTGGAACTTCAAGGGCAAGAGCACCTTCACCACCGCGGTGCTCTCCACCCAGATGTTCCCCGGCGTGCTGTTCCTGCTCCCGCTGTTCCTCATCTTCACGAACCTCGGGAACTCGCTCGGCATCCAGCTCGTCGGCAGCTGGACCGGCCTGATCATCACGTACCTGACGTTCACGCTCCCGTTCTCGATCTGGATGCTCGCCGGCTACTTCGAGACGATCCCGCGTGAGCTCGACGAGGCCGCGATGGTCGACGGTTCCGGCCCGATGGGTGCCCTCTTCCGGGTCATCCTGCCCTCGGCCCGCCCGGGTCTGGTCGCGGTCGGCATCTACTCGTTCATGACGGCCTGGGGCGAGGTGCTCTTCGCCTCGGTCATGACCAACGGCGACGGGCAGACCCTGGCGGTCGGTCTGCAGCAGTACTCCACGCAGACGAACGTGTACTGGAACCAGATCATGGCCGCGTCCCTGGTCGTGTCCATCCCCGTGGTCATCGCGTTCCTCATCGTGCAGCGCCAGTTCGTGGCCGGCTTGACCGCCGGTGCGGTGAAGTAGCCGGTCGCACCCCGGCCCCGAGACTCGGGCTGGGCGACAGTCCTCGTGCCATCGCGCCCGAGAGACGTCGCTCAGCCCGAGTCTCGTCGTTCCGGGCAGGATGGGGCGCATGAGTGGAGCGCGCGGGCGGCAACTGCTGCCAGGACAGACCAGCCGGGTGCACGTGTACGACCTCGAGTCACGGACGAGCCGCCTCGTCTTCGAGTCGTCGTCGCTCCTCGTCGAGGCGCCGAACGTGCTCGACGACGGCACCCTGGTGCTGAACGGGAACGGCGACCTCTGGCTGCTGCCGCGCCCTGACGGCGGCACGGTGCTCGACGAGACCGCGCTCGTCCCGGTGCCGATGCCCGGCGTCCCCGAGATCAACAACGACCACGTGCTCGACCCCTCGGGCAAGTCGGTCGTGGTGAGCGGCCGCGACGGGGACCTGTACCGGGTGCCCGTGCCGGCCGGGGGAGCGGCCGCGACCCTCACCGACGTCACCACCGCGCTGCCGGTCGTCCGGAAGTTCTACCTGCACGGCATCGCCCCGGACGGGGAGACCCTCGCGGCGATCGTCGGGGAGCGCACCGAGGCGGGCGTCTGGACCACCGACGTCGCACTCGTCGACCCGGCCACCGGCGAACCGACGTTCCTGACCCGCGACGAGCACCCCGACGACGGCGTCTCGTTCGCGGGCGAGATGCTCGTGTGGAACTCGGAGCGGTTCACGCCGGGCACCGCGCAGCTCGTCGCGCTCTGGCCGGGGGCGACCGACCCGGTCCGGATCACGAACGACGACCGGGTGAACTGGTTCCCGCACGTCTCGCCGGATGGGGAGCACCTGCTCTACCTGTCCTACGAGCCGGGGGTGCAGGGCCACCCGGCCGACCACCGCGTGGAACTGCGGCGGCTGCCGGGGGTGCTCGTCCGCGGCGCCCGGATCATGCCGGTGCCGGAGACCCTCGTCGTGCTCGACGGCGGCCAGGGCACGGTCAACGTGCCACCGTGGTCCCCGGACTCGCGCTGGTTCGCCTACTGCGACTACCCCGTGGGTCGAGACTCGGTCTGAGCGACAGTCCTCGGGCTCATGGCCACGAGGACTGTCGCCCGCCGCGAGACTCGGGTCACCTCAGACCTCGCGCACCTGCCCCTGCTTGAGGTGCAGGCGACGCTCGGCCCGCTTCGCCACCCACGAGTCGTGCGTGACGATGACGACCGTCAGCCCGCGTTCCTTCCACTGCTTCTCGATGAGCCCCATGATCTCGTCGCGGGTACCCTCGTCGAGCGCGCCGGTCGGCTCGTCCGCCAGCAGGACGCTCGGGTTCTTCACCAGGGCACGGGCGATCGCCACGCGCTGCTGCTGCCCGCCGGAGAGCTCGGCCGGCAGGTGCTCCATCCGTTCGCCGAGCCCGACCTCGCGGAGCGCCGCCGTGGCCCGCTCGCGGATCTCCGAGCGTGCCCGGTTCGCGAGCGACCCCGCGAACGCCGTCTCGACGTTCTCGAGCGCCGTCAGCGTCGGGATGAGGTTGAAGCTCTGGAACACGAAGCCGATCTCGGTCGCCCGCAGGTCGGTCAGCGCACGGTCGCCGAGCTTCGCCACGTCGCGGTCGCCACCGAGGTGGATCGAGCCGGCCGTCGGCCGGTCGAGCGCTCCGAGCATCTGCAGCAGCGTCGACTTTCCGCCGCCGGTCGGCCCCTGGATCGCCACGAGCTGTCCCTGCGGGATCGTCAGGTCCACGTTCGTCAGCGCGGTGACGGTGCGGTTCTTCTGCTTGTACGTCTTGCTGACGTTGGACAGTCGGTACATCGGACTGGAGGCGCGGCTCGCCCCCGCCTGGCCGGGTGCGGTGTCGGTGCTGGTCACGGTCACTCCTTCTGGTCGCGTGCTCGGGATCGGTGCGGGTCCGGCGGTCGGCACCGCGCCGGTGGCGGGGCCGGGCATCAGGCCACGCTCCGCAGGGCCTCGGCCGGACGGAGCTTGCTCGCGCGCCAGCCGCCGAGTGCGCCGGCGATGAGGCCACCGAGGATCGCGAGGCCGATCGCCAGCAGGATCACCTCGACGGTCACCGGGGCGTGCAGGACCACGTCGGTCGTCGACGCGGTGCTCGCGCCGCCGCCGAAGCCACCGGCCGGGGCGCCTCCGGTCGTGCCGCTGCCCGCGGCCGCGGTCGCCGCGCCACCGGGCATGCCACCGCCGCCACCCGCGCCGCCGCCGGTCGTGCTCGACGCGCTCGCCGAGATGGTCGGGCTGATGACGTTCACCACGAGGATGCCGATCAGGCCGGCTGCTGCGCCGAGGACGCCGCCGATGAGGCCCTGCACGAGCGACTCCCCGGCGACCTGGCGGGTGATGCGGCCGTTCGACCAGCCGATGGCCTTGAGGGTGCCGAACTCGCGGGTGCGCCTCGTGACGCCGGAGATCGTGAAGAGGATCGCGATGAGGAACGCCGCCGCCAGCACGACGATGGACAGCCAGGTGCCGAGGTTCGAGACGAGGCTCGACGCGGTGCTCAGCGAACCGGAGACGCTCGACGCCAGGTCGGACTCGGTCGAGACCGTGGCGGTGGTGAGCTTCTGCTGCAGGGCGGTCTTGATCGCGCTGACGTCCGACGAGGACTCGGCGGACACGTAGATCGAGGTGACCTTGCCGTCGAGGTCCGCCAGCGCCTGCGCGGTGTCGAGGGGGATGTAGGTGTTCGAGCCGGTCGTCGACGACGAGCCGGTCGAGGTGACGATGCCGATGACCTCGAAGTCGGTGCCGCCGATGTCGACGGTGTCGCCGACCGCCTTCGACTCGCTCTTCGCGTAGGACGCGTCCAGCACGACGACGTCCTTGCCCGCGTCCTTCGCGGTGAACGTGCGGCCCTTGGTGAGTTCGGTGCTGGTCAGCGGGCCGACGGCGTCGCCGGAGACCGGGATGCCGGTCACGGTGAACGAGTCGACGTTGAACGAGCCGCCACCGAAGCCACCGCCCTGGCCGGAGTCGCCGCTCGGCGGGCCCTGCTGGGTGGAGCTGTCCGTGCTGCTGCTGTCGGAGCTGCTGGTGCCCGTGCTGCTGCCGTCGGTCGACTGCTGGACCTGCCCCGAGAACGTGCTGTTCTCGAGGGTCAGGACACCGGTCGCCGCCTTCACGCCGTCGGTGCCCGTCACGGTCGTGAGGTTCGCGGCGCTGAGCGTGCTCGTGCCGCGGGCGACGGCGAGCCGTGACTGCGACAGGTCGGTCGAACCGCTGCTGTCGCTGTCGTCACCGCTCTGGCTGCCGAAGTCGAAGCTCGGTCGACCGGAGCCCGACGCGCTCGGGGTCGTCGTCTTGGTTACGGTGATGTCGGTGCCGACGCCGTACACGGACTGCAGGACGCTGGACTGGGCCGCCTTCACGCCGCCCGCGATCGAGGACACGATGACCACGAGGGCGATGGCCAACGCCATGCCGATCGCGATGATGACGGTCTGCTTCTTGCGGTTCGTGAGTTCGCGCCTGAGGTAGGTCAGGAACATGGTTCTCCTCGGTGGTGGCCGGCTGGGGTCACCGGCCGCGCAGAGCGCACGGCGGGGCCGACGGAGGAGAACGTAGGCAGCCGATCAGTGGCCGCCCCATCGGCAGCCTATGAGCTGTCTAAGGGGCCCTCAGCTCGCGTCGCCGTACTCCCGGCGCAGGTGCTCCGCGTAGCCGCCGGGCGTCCGGCCGGCGAACCGCCCGCTCGTCACCACCGGCAGGTCGACCGTCGCGTCGACGCGGAACCCCGTCGCGTGCGCCCGCTCGACGAGCCGGACGTCCTCGTGCTCGGGGACGGGGTCGAACCCGCCGAGCGCCAGGTACGCCGATGCCAGCACGCCGAGGTTCGCGCCGTGCACGTGCCCGAGCGCGGCACCGGGCGGGTGCGCCTGCGTCCACCGGGCGAGCACGACCGGGTCCAGGTCGTCCGGGTCGGGGACGACGGCGCCGACGAGCACGTGCGCCCCGGAGCGGAGGGCGTCGGCCTGCTGGACGAGCCAGCCCTCCGGCACCCGCGAGTCCGCGTCGGTGTGGGCGAGCCAGCGGGACGCCGGGTCGGCGGGGTGCTGCCGGAGCGCGTGCGTGGCCCCGATGGTGCGCGCCCGACCGACGCCGACGTGGGCGGTCGCGACGACGTCGACGGGGAAGCGCTCGACGACCGTCGCCGTGTCGTCGGTGCAGCCGTCGAGCACGACGGTCACCGAGACCGCCACGTCGGGGTGCTCCCCGGCGAGTCGGGCGCGGGCGGCGAGCAGGGCGTCGAGGCAGGCGGCGATGCGGTCCTCCTCGTCGTGGGCGGGCAGCACGACGTCGATCCGCGTGACGCCGGAGGGCGCGGTCACCGGACGAGTCCCTCGGCCCGTGCGACCGACACGACGCCGGGGCCGGGCAGGACGCTCAGCACGAAGTCCGGTTCGACGTGGCGGACGAGCGCCGGTCGTGGCCACCGTTCCGCGAGTCGGGCGTCCACCGCGTCACCGCTCGACACCGCCTCGTCGTCGGGGTGGCGCCAGTGGCAGGCGACCAGCACGCCGTCGTCGTCGAGCGACGCCAGCACCCGGTCGATCGTCTCGTCGAGGTCGGCGGGGGACAGGTAGTAGCCCACCTCGGACATCACGAAGAGGTCCCACCGACCCGTCGGCCACTCGGCGGGCAGCGAGGCCTGCACGAACCGGGCCCCCGGCGCACGGACGGCAGCCCGGGCCAACGGCGCGGCCGAGATGTCGGTGCCGAGCACGGCGTCGGCGCGTTCGGCGAGCGCTGCGGTGAGGACGCCCGTGGCGCAGCCGAGCTCGAGCGCGGACCGGTACCGCTCGCGGGGGAGCGCGGCGAGCGTCACTTCCCGCTTGCGGCGTTCGTACCAGGAGCGCTCGAAGTCCCAGCCCTCCGGCTTCCGCTCGTAGTGCGCGTCGAACGACTCCCGCGAGCGCGACGCCGTCGGCACGGGCGCGAAGAACCACTCGGTCGACCGCAGGTGGTGCGCGGCGTGCCGGTCGTCGACGATCGCCTCGTCCCCGGCGGCACCGGACAGCGGGCGGACCTGCGAGGCGTAGGCGTCGAGGGCGGCGCGCTTCCGGTCCCGGACGGCGTCGGCCAACGGCAGGCCCCGGGCTCGGTCCCACGGCTGTGCGGACGCGGACGGGTCGTCCCAGTGCCACGCCCAGATCGGGTACGTCAGCAGCGACACCTCGGTGGCATCGGCGGTCACCGCTTCGGCGACCTCACCAGCGATGCGGTGGTCCCGGTGACCGTCCCCGCGCCACGGCGCCACCACGAGCGTCGGCCGCGCGGCGTCGTCGAGCGCTCGCCGCAGGGCGTCGGTGACCTCGTCCCGGTGCTCCCGCGTCCCGCCGTCGGGGATCCCGACCGACGACGCCGTCGCCCAGGGGTGCAGCGTGGCGAGGGCCCGGACGAACTCGTCGTCGCGCACGGTCGCCAGCTCCGGCGCCGTCGTGGTGGGGGAGTCCGGGTGCGAGCGCTCGCCGCGGGTGAGGAGCACGACGTGGGTGGGGAGTCCCGCATCGGCTGCGGTCGCGATGAGCCCGCCGGCACCGAGGGTCTCGTCGTCGGGGTGCGGCGCGAGGACCACCACGGAGCCGATGCCGTCCAGGTCGAGGGGTGTGGCCGACCGTGTGTCGAGGAACGGCGTCCACGCCGCGGGGTCGGTGCCCGGCTCGCGGTGGTCGAAGCTCACCACGCGACACCGCCGCGTTCCGTCACGATGCGGCCGATCCGGGCGAGGTCACGAGCCCCGTGGTCCTGCAGTACGTAGAGCTCGAGGTCGGCGACCCGCGCCGCGACCGCGGGGTCCGAGGTCAGGGGAGCCGGGCCGACGGTGGCGACGACCCGCTCGCGCACGGCGTCCACCGCTCGGCGCACCCGGGAGCGTACCGTCTGGGCGAGCAGCGGCCAGTCGGCGTCGGGAGCATCGGCGGCCTCGGACCGGTCGATCCGGGCGGCGGCGTCGGCGAGGGCGTCCTCGGCGTCCGCGAGGTCGAGCACGGTCGCACCGAGGGCGGCCTGCAGCAGTTCGGACTCCGGGTGGGCCGCGGCCAGCGCGCGCAGGATCCGGCCGAGGCCCACCGCACCGCCCCACCAGCACGCGGCGACGCCGATGCCGCCCCACGCGAAGCCCGGTCGCTGCAGGTACCAGCCGGGTGCGCCGACGAGCCGTGCCGTGGCGCCGTCGAAGTCCACCGGGCCGCTCGGCACGTCGGGCATGCCCCGGGCGACCCAGGCCTCGTCGTGCGCGGTGACGCCGTCCTGCCGCAGGTCCACGGCGACGAGGACACGGTCGTCGCCGGTGTGCGCGGTCACCAGCGCGTGCGACAACGTCGACGCGAGGGAGCACCACGGCTTCGTGCCGGTCAGGATCGCCGTGCCGCCGTCCTGGAGCGCGGCCTCGAGGCGGAGTCCCGGGCCCTCGGCGGCGAAGACGCCCCAGGTCGAGTCGGCGGGGACCGGCATGTCGGCCTGCTGCAGGATGCCGAGCGCGTCGAGGTGGGGTTCGACGGTGCGCGCGGTCGCGACGTCACCCGCGGCGACGGCGGCGAGCGTGGCGAGGAACCCGCCGGCGGTCCCCGCGGACAGGAGCGGGGTGGTGGTGGCGAGCGTGCGCGCGGCCGTCAGACGGTCTGCCGGGCTCGAGCCGGGCCTCCCGGCCGTCTCCTCGATCCCCGCGGTGTCGACGTGCCTGGCGGACGGTGGCCAAGCGGAGGATCGCAGCATCCCCCCAACCTACGAAGGAGCGGCCGAGTGCACTCGGAGCGATCCACAGAGCGCGGAGGGGCGGTCCACAGACAGCTCATAGGAATTCCTCGATACTCGAAGACGTGACCATCTCCCAGCCTGCAGCAGCCCCGCGCCTCACGCGTGCCGACGGAACCCCGTTGCGCATCCTGGTCGTCGACGACGAAGCCAGCCTCACCGACCTGTTGTCCATGGCGCTCCGCTACGAGGGCTGGGACGTCAAGAGCGCGAACGGCGGGCAGGACGCCCTGACGACGGCGCGGGAGTTCAAGCCCGACGCGATGGTGCTCGACGTGATGATGCCGGACCTCGACGGTCTGCAGGTGCTCAGCCGGCTGCGGCAGAACAACGACGACACCCCGGTGCTGTTCCTCACCGCGAAGGACTCGGTCGAGGACCGCGTGACCGGGCTCACCGCCGGCGGTGACGACTACGTCACCAAGCCGTTCTCCCTCGAAGAGGTCGTAGCCCGGTTGCGAGGCCTCATCCGCCGCTCGCAGATCTCGATCTCCGAGGCCGGCGACTCCCGCATCGTCGTCGGCGACCTCGTGCTCGACGAGGAGTCGTACGAGGTGCACCGTGCCGGCCGGCCGATCGAGCTGACCGCCACCGAGTTCGAGCTCCTCCGCTTCCTGATGCGCAACCCTCGTCGCGTGCTGTCGAAGGCGCAGATCCTGGACCGCGTGTGGTCGTACGACTTCGGCGGCAAGTCCTCGGTCGTCGAGATCTACATCTCCTACCTGCGCAAGAAGATCGACGCCGGTGAGACCCCGATGATCCACACGGTGCGCGGCGTCGGGTACGTCATCAAGCCCACCTCGTGACCCTCCGGCGTCGGCTCGTCCTGAGCATCGTCGCGCTCGTCGTCGTCGTCAGCGCGGTGATCGGGGCGGTGAGCATCATCGCGCTCTCGTCCATCCAGACGGGTGCGATCGACAAGCAGATCACGAGCGCCACCCACCGTGCGCAGCGCTACCTCGAGCAGAACCAGAGCGGGCAGCCGAGCATCGACCTGTCCCGTCCGTCGGGGCAGGCCGCGGGGACCCTGACCGCCTACTTCGTGGACGGGCAGGTCGTCATCGCGAACGTCCTCGACGACTACGGGCGACCGAGCTCCATCACGCAGTCGAGTGCCGCGGCCCTCGGCCAGGTGCGCGTGGGCGGCGACCCGGAGACGGTCGACCTCGGCTCGGACATCGGGCGCTACCGGCTCACCGCCGTGACCGTCGGTCCCGCCGTCCTGGTCGTCGGACTGCCGATGGCCCCGGTCTACGCCAGCGTCTGGTCGCTGTTCTGGGTGGTCGTCATCGTCGTCAGCACCGCCCTGCTCGCCGCGTCGATCGTCGCCGCCGTCGTGGTCCGGCGTTCGCTGCGCCCGCTCGAGCGCGTCGCCGAGACCGCCTCGACCGTGGCCCGGATGCCCCTCGACCGCAGTGACGCCCTGGACGGCGTCCGCGTGCCCGACACCGACCCCCGTACCGAGGTGGGCCGCGTCGGCAGCGCCTTCAACCGGATGCTCGGACACATCGCAGGCGCCATGCAGGCGCGGGAACGGTCCGAACAGAAGGTCCGGCAGTTCGTCGCGGACGCCTCGCACGAGCTCCGCACGCCGCTCGCCTCGGTGCGCGGGTACGCCGAGCTCACCCGTCGGATGGGCGGTGACCTGCCGAAGGACGTCGTCTACGCCATGAGCCGTATCGAGTCCGAGTCGATCCGGATGACGTCGATGGTCGAGGACCTGCTGCTCCTCGCCCGCCTCGACGAGGGGCGCGAGATCCAGTTCGACGAGGTCGACCTGACCGGCCTCGTGCTCGACGCCGTCAACGACGCCCACGCCGCATCGCCCGAGCACGTCATCGAGATCGACGTGCCGTCCTCGCCCGTCGTGGTCGTCGGGGACGCCGCACGCCTGCACCAGGTGATCGTGAACCTCGTCACCAACGCCAGGACCCACACACCAGAGGGCACCCGCATCACGGTGGGTCTCGCGCCGTCGCCGTCCGGCCCCGGCGTGGACCTGACCGTGCGGGACACCGGCCAGGGCATCGACCCGGAGTTCCTGCCGAAGCTGTTCGAGCGGTTCGCCCGTGCCGACAGCTCCCGGTCGCGCACCGTGGGGTCGACAGGGCTCGGGCTCGCGATCGTGGACGCGGTCGTGCAGGCGCACGGCGGGAGCGTCGAGGTGGCGAGCGTGCCGGGCGACACCGTGTTCACGGTGCACCTGCCGGTGGATCCGTCGGCTGCGGCGGAGTCGGAGTCGGAGTCGGCCGCGTCGGCCGCTGCTGCGGTGTCCGCTGATTGGTCGGGGACGCCCGCCGCGGTGGACGCGACCCACTGACGCTGGGGAGGCGCGGGGCGGGCGCTGGACTGGTCCCCGGTTCTTGGACTGATTAGTCGGTTCGAGATCCGGGGATGGTTCGTGTGGGTGGTACCGCGTCGTCGTTGACGAGTGCGCAGCGGGTGGCTGCGGTGGAGTGGTTCGGTCGGGGGTTGAGTGATTGGGCGACGGCTCGTCGGCTAGGAGTGACACGGAAACCGGTGCGACGCTTGCATCAACGGTGGTTGCTGCATGGTCCGGAGGTGCTCATGGATTCCCCCAGACGCTCGTACTCGTTCGAGGTTAAACGTGACCTCGTGCGCCGCTTCCTTGCCGGGGAACCAGCCGATGCGCTCGCCTCCGAGGGAGGGCTCTCCTCAGCGCTGCTGCTGCGCAAATGGGCGAACCAGGTTCGCAAGGACGGTGAGGACGCCCTCCGGCCGCGCCCAACGGGCCGCCCGAAAGCGAAGCCGGACACCGAGCTCAGCGAGCTGGAACGACTCCGGCGGGAGAACGAATACTTACGGGCCGAGAACGCGTACTTGGGAAAATTGCGGGCCTTGCAGGCGCAGCAACGGCGTCGGTGAAGACCGCAGCCGTTGCCGCTTGCAAGGCCGAA
>NZ_JADKSB010000030.1:0-23198 GCF_015350935.1 Curtobacterium sp. VKM Ac-2887
TGATCACCCTCCTAGCGTCAACCAGGGGGTCCATCCCAGTTCGGCGTCAGGGGGTCCGTTCTACTTCGGCATCAACATCACCGACCTGCAGACCGGCGCGCTGGCGACCCGGGATCACGCGTTGCTGCTGTTCGGGTTCGTCGGTGCGTTCCGCGAGTCCGAGCTCACCGCACTCACCGTCGCCGATCTCCGCCTCGTCGATGGCGAGGGCGTCTACGCGAGGGTGCGGCGATCAAAGACGGACCAGGACGGGCTCGGCCGGATCAAGGTGCTGCAGCAGGGGGCGAATCCGGTCACGTGCGCTTCGTGTGCGTTCGTTCGGCTCTCCCGGTTGATGGCCGCGCAGGATGCTCGTGGGGAAGCGGGCCTCTTCGCTGCGCTGACCGATGCGTCGCTCGCCGTGCATGTCTGCACGGACGGGCTCGGCGACGACCGGTTGCCGCCGTCGACGCCGTTCTTTCGGGCGGTGTCGAAGTGGGGTCTGTTCCGCGGTGCCGGCATCAGCCCGACCACGGTCGGGAAGGCCGTCGCCCGCCGTGCACACGCGGCAGGGTTGGGGGAGGAGGGCTGGTCCGGGCACTCGCTCCGTGCCGGGTTCGTGACCGAGGCGCGCAACGCCGGTGCCACGGATGTGGAGATCATGAACCAGACCCACCACACCAACGCCGCCACCCTCCAGATCTACGACCGCGAGTACACGCCCCTGGTCCGCAACGCCGTCACCCGGATGCGGCTATGACCCCCCAAACTTCCCCCCAGTTCGACCCCAAACTTCGCAGCGAGCAGGGGGCGTTTGGGGCGCACTGGAACCGGTTCGTTGCGTGGTGCACCGCGACCGGTCATGAGTCGCTCCCGGCGACGGCGGCGACGATTGAGCAGTTTCTGCACCAGTTTCCTGGGGCTGCGTCGACGCAGCGGCTCCGCCGGCACGCGATCCGTACCCAGCACCTCGCGGCGGGCTTCGCGGACCCGATACCCACGGTGCAGGCGCGGGTATGGCCGCGATCAGAAGCCCTCAACGCTGCGGCAGTGGGGGAGGTGCTGGCGGGGATCCCGAAGTACCGGTACCCGATCGGGCTCCGCGGCCGCCGGGACGCGTTCCTCATCGTCCTCTTCGGCGTGCTGCACCTCACCCGCGAAGAAGCACGCACCATCACACCCGACGACGTCGCGGTGACGAGCATCGTCCGGATCCGCGGCCACGTCGTGCCCTCATCTGACGACCCGGCATCGTGCGCTGCCTGCGCGGTGACCCGGTGGCTGCGGGTCGTCGGACCGGTGTGGACCGGGTTCCGCGGTGACGTCATCCGGCTGCTGGACCCGACGAAGGGGAACCTGGACCGGCACGACTGCGAGCAGCCGGTACCGGGGGAGTGGCGTCGGGCAGACCAGCTGCTGTTGCCGTTAGACGTTCACGGGTGGGCCCGCACCGGAGTCGCCTTGTCGGGACGGTCGATGACCAGCATCATCCCGACGCGACGCGCAGCAGCAGTCGAGGGCCCGATCGTGGAGGTGCTCGGTGCAGTCGCGCGGCGGCCGTCACGGTTCGACGCGTTGACGCTGCAGGAGACCTACGCCGAGCTCGGCGCAACGGATGCCGCTGCCGATCACGTACTCGCTCGCATCACGGCCCTCTGGCAAGACGCCCGAGCCCTCGATGCTGCACTCGAACCCTCTGCCAGCACCAGCATGCATGGGGTAGCACCTGATAGCGATCGCTAGCTCGAACCAGCATCACGGGGCTCTCGGTTGTCAGGCCCACCGGACCCAGGCGGGCCCGCGACGAGGTAAAGATCCGACAGACGTGGGGTGAGGGGCGCAAGCAAAGCTGTCGCGTGGCGGGTTGCGATGGGCGCTGGAAGGCATCGTCGTCCAGCACCTCGCAATGGCTCGGGTTGCGGAAGGACTCGGGGGTGCCTGGGATACCGCCAACAACGCGGTCTTGGCCGAAGGTAAGCGAGTTCTCATCGACGACGCCACTCGGTTCGACGGCGTCGCGGTCATCGGCGTCGATGAGCACGTGTGGCGTCACACTCGACGTGGTGACAGATACGTCACCGTCATCATCGATCTCACTCCCGTGCGCGACGGCTCCGGGTCGGCCCGACTGCTGGACATGATCGAGGGCCGCTCCAAGCAGGCCCTCACGACCTGGCTCGCGAACCAGGACGAGGCCTGGCGCAACGCCGTGGAGGTGGTCGCGATGGATGGGTTCACCGGCTTCAAGACCGCCACTGCCGAGGAGCTGCCCGCCGCAGTGACGGTCATGGATCCCTTTCACGTCGTCCGTCTCGCGGGTGAGGCACTCGATCGCTGCCGGCGACGGGTCCAGTTGGCGATCCACGGCCACCGCGGCTTTAAGGGCGACCCGCTCTACAAGTCCCGTCGCACCCTGCACACCGGCGACGGTCTGCTCACCAACCGTCAGATCGACAGGCTCACCAGCCTCTTCAACGATGATCGCCACGTCGAAGTCGAAGCCACCTGGGGCATCTACAGCGCATGATCGCCGCCTACCGTCACGAAGACCGGCAGCGTGGCCGCGAGCTGATGGTCAAACTGATCAGCGACCTCAGCACCGGCGTTCCGAAGGCGCTGAGTGAGCTCATCACGCTGGGGCGGACCTTGAAGAAGCGCGCCACTGACGTACTGGCCTACTTCGACCGCCCCGGCAGCAGCAACGGCCCCACTGAGGCACTCAATGGGAGGCTCGAACACCTCCGCGGCAGCGTGCTGGGCTTCCGTAACCTGACCAACTACATCGCCAGGTCGCTGCTCGAGACCGGCGGCTTCAGACCCCAATTCCACCCTCGATTGGGATGAGCCCGTAAAACATCCGCCTCAGTGACCAAGCGGGCGGCGCACTGTGAGTGCGTCGCCCGCTTCTTTTCCGGGTATGGGTCAGCTGGAGGACTCGATGCGTACGTGCTCGCGGACGCCCCATTCCTCGACGTGCTCAGCGAGCAGGTCCATGACCTTCTGATGCCCCTCGTCGAGTGCGGGGTCGGAGTAGTGCCGATCGAAGGACGCGTCGTCGCGGTAGAACTCGAACGCCCACAAGGTGTCCGGGTCTTCGACCGAGCGAGAGAGCACCCAGTCCACAGGGCCGTCGGGGTCGCCGTTGAAGTGCAGGTCGTTGCAGACCTGGAACAACTCGTCGCCCTTGCCGGGCTTGGCCTTGAAACGGAGCACGTATCCGGGCTGCTTCTGTTGCATGTTCGTCTCCTTCTATGAGTGATCTTCCACGCTACCCACCAGGCGAGTTGCGCGATCGGCCGTACCGACCTTCACCACTATACACTCCAGCAGCGGAGTGTTAGGGTCCTAATCGACGGCACAAGTCGTTGCTGAGATCACAGACGGACGGAGATCGAGATGGACAGCTGGGTGACGGGCTGGGTACGGCCGATGGCGGACGTGCGAGCGTTTGCGGATCAGGTCGAGGATGTGACGCTTCGGTACCGAGTGATGTCCGGCGCGACCGGGTCCAGAGTCCGGTTTGAGTTGAGCAATGTGTTCGGTGACGGGCCGCTCGTCGTAGGAGGGGCCGCGCTGACGGTTGATGGGGAGAGCGTTCAGGCCTCGTTCTCCGGGAAGGATTCAACGGTGATCGCGGCCGGCATGTCCGTATGGGCGGACCCCGTCGTGTTGCCGACACGCACCAGCGCAGAGATCGTCGTGGACGTCTACGTGCCGGAAAGTGCTGTTCTCAGCAGCGGAAACTTCGCCCGTGTCCCGGTTGAGGTTTCCGTACCTGGCGACCACGTGGGCGCGGCTCATTTCCCCGCGATCGAAACACCGACGATGCCTGCGCCGGATGGAACAGAGATGGCAATTCCAGCGCCCTTCCTCCGTTCCGTGCAGGTCGACAGCGGTACGAATCGGGTCATCGCATGCCTAGGGGACTCAATCACAGCAGGGGGGTGGCCAGAGTTCGCGGCCGAGCTTCTGCGCGATACCGGGGCACCGGTGGTGCTGAATCTCGGTATCGCTGGCAACCGGCTACGTATCGATCCTGCGCCGGAGATCGCGTCGTTTGGGCGAGCTGGACTCACCCGGTTCGACGACGACGTCCTCGAAATCGGGGGTGTCACCGACGTGGTGATCGCGCTCGGTACCAATGATCTCGGACTGCCCGGTGCGGCCGCGCCGATCAGCGAGCTTCCGACCGTCGAGGATCTCGTCGACGCGTACACGGACCTCATCAGCCGCGCCGGCGAGGCACGGCTTCGCGTGACCATTGCGACGATCACACCGTTCTTGGGCGCCGAAGGGTTGACCACCGATCGGGATCGGCTCCGCATCGAGGTGAACGAATGGATCCGAGAGCACGCACCGCACGTGGCGGACTTCGACAAAGCCCTCCGGTCCAGTTCCGACTCCTCGCGCCTCGCCGATGAATACGACTCCGGCGACCACCTTCACCCGAACGAAGACGGCGAGCGACACCTTGCCGCAACGATTGCTGCGGCCCTTCGGGACCAGCGATGAACGCTCCCAAGCCGCATCGGGACGAAGCGTTCGTGCTGATGCGGCAGATCATCCGCGAACACAGCCGCGTCGGCGAGGACTGGATCCGTGCACGCGACATCAACCTGGAGCAGGGCTACATCCTCGGCTATCTGGTCGATCACCCCGGAGCTATCCAGCGCGATGTTGCCCGCGCCATGCATCGCGGCGAGGCGAACGCCTCCAGCATGCTGCAGAAACTCGAACGCCGTGGGCTCGTCGAACGACGCATCGAACCTGGTAACGGCCGTAGCAAACGTGTTTTCGCGACCCCGGAGGGCGCAGCGCTCATCACCGGACTGGACGCCGCGATGGCCGACGTCGACCAACAAATCCTCGCCCCCCTCACCGGCACCCACCGTGCCGCGCTGAACGAAATCCTCCACACGATCGCCGCGCACCTCGACCGCAGCACAACCGAGACATCATGAAATGCGCTGCAACGCCGGAACCCATCGCCCGACCCGGCGATGGACATCGGTGACCGGCTGGTCCGTAGTTTCGTGCACTCCCTACACGAGGCCGTTCGCTCCGGAACAGCCGAACAGATTGCCGCACATTTCACCGCTGACGCCACAGTCCTGACCGGCGGCGAAGCCCTCTACGGTCGCGCCGAAATTCTGGCCGCAGCCAACACTGGGCTGCGACGGTGGGCACGGATGAAGATCATCCGGACCCGCCCCCTCCGCAAGGAGGCCACGGCCGTGCTCGTCATCGGAGCGGTCCCGTTCGACACGGCGGAGCACAACATTGCCCTGATGACACTGACCCGCGTCGACGATCAGCTCCAGTGCGCAACGGCGGCCATCACCGCCCTCAGCCCGCGATGGCGCGACGCCTTCGTGCAGAAATCCACCCCTGAAACAAGAAAGCAAACCACGATGATCACCGAGAACCCCACACTGACCATGATCCGCAAGTTTGTCGCGCTCGGACGCGGCGAACTCCAGGGTCGCCCCTCCACAACCAGCGGCGACCCCGATGCTCAGCACACCCTCACCCGCGGCATGGAAGCCACCGGCGCCGACGGCGAACCCATCGCCATCAGCGGAGCGCTTCTCGACCTCGTCGGACCGCGCGCGCCCTACTTCGACCAGACCGTCCTGACTGCTCTCGACCACGGCACCACCCAGATCGTCAACCTCGGTGTCGGCTTCGAGGACCGCTCACTGCGATTCCGCACCCACGGCGTCACCTTCTACGACGTCGACCTGCCCCACGTCCTCACCGAACGAGACGCGCAGCTCAAGGCAGCACACACCGACCGTGCCGGCCTCACCCTCGTCGCCGCCGACTTCACAACCGACAACATCGCAGAACTCCTCACCGCCGCCGGTCACAACCCATCCGAACGGACACTGTTCATCGCCGAACACCTCTTCGTGTTCCTCAACCCCAACGTCATCAGCCAGCTTCTCCACCAGATCGCATCGATCGCGGCACCCGGCAGTACCGTCGCTGCAACGATCGAAGCCCACACCGACGGGTTTGACAGCACACACGTCCTCACGACCACCGACGAGATCATGTTCGGCGGCACCTCGCCGCTGAAAGCCATCCAGCCCCGAACGACATGGCTGGACTCCCTCAATGATGCTGGTTGGATAACCACCAACCCGGCCACGATCTCCGCGGTCGACCACTTCGCTGTCGACATCGACGGACGCCGAGCACACGTACAGACACAGTTCATCACTGCCACCCGCGACGAGCAGCGCTAAGGGGCTGCAGGTGCTCGTGCCGTTGCGGGCACGAGACGCGGGCGTTCCGAGCGCCTCTTCGAGATCATCCGCAGCGGCGTCTTCCTGCATGAGTCGACCTACTAGGTATCGATACTCTGTTATGAATCCCCCGCTTCATAACGAACGATCGGCGATTCGATGCAGCCAAGCCCCTACACCCCGGGTGAGATTGCCCGAACCGTCCCTGGGCGAACTCAACAGATCGCGGAGGTCGACGAACGCCTTAGCATGGTCAACAACGCCGGCGCGGGCCTGTGGGCGAAATTTGCCGACTCCGACCCGGCACGGCTCCGGCAGGCGGTCGCCGTGAACTCCACCGCCGTCATGGACATCAGCCGCGCGTTCCTGCCCGGCATGCTCGCCAACGGCTCCGGATACCTGCTGAACGTCACCAGCCTCGCCGCGTACTCGTCTATCCCGATGCAGAGCGTCTACTCGGCCACGAAGGCGTTTGTGCTCAGCTTCACCGAGGCCCTATGGGCCGAGACGCGGAGCACCGGCGTGCGGGTCCTCGCGCTCGCGCCCGGAGTAACCGATTCGGGGTTCTTCGACGCCCTCGGCACCGAAGACCCCGCAGCCCGCGCCGGACGCGCACAGACCCCCGAGCAAGTAGCGAGCATCGGTCTCGGCGTCCTGGAGCGTCGGGACCCGCCGCCCAGCTGGGTCTCCGGACACCTCAACCACGCCATCGCGCTCCTGCCCCGCTGCCTCACGCGCCGACGCGCCGTCCTCGCCACCGGCAACAGCACCATGCGCAACGCCTGACCCCAACCCGGCCGGCCGTCGTCCGCCAAAACCCTGTCCCTAACTTTTCGGCCGCTGAAATCACGACCGGTTACAGGCCCGACTGCCGAGCGGTCAGGCCGGAGCTCACGCTCGAGGATGTCGAAACACTTATGGACGCATGTATGAGCCGAACTGATGCTCCGCAACGGCTGGCAGCCGTCGTCCTCAATGCCGTCATCGCCTGGACCCGACATTTACAAGACCCGCCCTAGTCGGTTCTTTGAGACCGCCGAGGCTCGGGCACGCCAGGGTGGGTGTGACCGGTTTTGGGTATGACCATGCGGGTTGTCGGTTCCGAGGGCTGAGGCAGCTTCCTAGCGTTGAAGCATGACTTTTCAGCGGCAGCGTGTGTTGGTATCAGGTGCGAGCGTTGCGGGGCTTACCGCCGCATACTGGCTGGCGAAGTACAGGTTCGAGGTGACCGTGGTGGAAAGTTCGGACGGGCTCCGACCGGGTGGTCAAGCCCTCGACGTTCGAGGGCCCGCGCTCGAGGTTGCTCGTCGGATGGGTGTTCTCGAGGACCTGCGTCGTCACACCACCGATTTGCTCGGCATGTCGATGGTGGACGAGTCTGGCACCGAGGTGTATCGGACGACGGAGCGGACCCTCACGGGTGGCCGGTTCGAGTCGGAGGACCTCGAAGTGCTGCGCGATGACCTCGTCGCGGTGCTGCGCACGGCCGTGCCCGATGACGTCACGTTCGTGTTCAGTGACCGAATCACGGGCATCAGCGATGACGGACCCGACGGTATGCAGGTGATGTTCGAGCACTCGCTGACCTCGCGGTTCGATTTTGTGGTCGGCGCCGACGGATCGCATTCCGGTGTGCGCCGTATCGTGTTCGGTCCGGAGAAGCCGTTCCGGAAGTACATGGGCGACTACGTTGCGGTTCTGACGATCCCGAACTTCCTCGAACTCGACCGGTGGCAGACGTTCCACATGGGAGACGGCGGCGGTGTCGGGATCATCGGCCCGTCGAAGGATCAGGACGCACGCGCGTACCTCGGATTCTCCAGCGCCGAGGAGGTCGAGTACGACTACCACGACAGCGACGCTCAGAAGCGGCTCCTCGCCGAACGGCTCGCCGGTACGGGGTGGGTCGCGCCTCAGGTGTTGGAGCACATGTGGGAAGCGACGAGCTTCCACTTCGACGCCCGGTTCCAGGTGCTCATGGATCACTGGACCCGTGGGCGAGTCGCCCTTGTCGGCGACGCCGGCTACGCGGTGTCCCTGACGACCGGCCAGGGCACGTCGATCGCGATGGTCGGTGCATACGTTCTCGCTGGTGAACTCGCGTCCGCCCGCGGAGACCTCGCCGCGGGGGCACGTTCCTACGAGGTAGCGATCCGTGAGTACGTCCTCTGGAACCAGGCGGCTGCACGCGCGTTGAACGAGCAAGACGACGCCGGCGCGGAGCCGGGATTGTTCGCCGACTTCGGCTCGCTCGTCGAAGAGATCACGCTCCGGGAGTACCCCGTCACACTTCGGTGACACTGTCCGGTCGCTGAGCGGACCGATAACGGCCCGGGGTCTCCCCGACGATCGTTCGGAACGCATCAACGAAGCTGCTCGGGTTGGCCCACCCGCATGCTGCCGCCGTCTGTGACACCGTCAGCCCCTGCCAGAGCAAGACCAGGGCGTGCTGTATCCGGAACTGCGTCCGCCACTGGTGAAAGCTCATCCCGAGCTCTTCCTTGAACAAACGGCTCAGGGTCCGTTCACTCGCGCCCACTGCCCTGCCGTGCTCCGCGAGCGTACGTGCATCACTGACGTCGCGATGGAGGGCTGCGGCGACAGCGCGAAGACGATCGTCACGTGGTTCCGGCAGGTACAGCTGCCGCTCGGGCGCATCGAGCAGCTCATCAATGATCACGTCCAACAGTCGGTTCTCAGCACCGGGTCGCCGACGTCGGGCAGCGGACGGGTCGGCTGCGTGGACGAGGATCGCCTCGCGCAGCAGCGGCGTGACGCCGAACACCGCCGGCCGGTCCGGCAACGACGCTGCAGCTGAACCGGGAACGCGCAGCGCAGCGATCTCGGTCCGCGCTGCGGCACGATGCGCATGCGCAAACCCCGGTGGCGTCCACGCCACTTGATCGGCCGCGGCCACCCACGTCCCTAACTGCGTCGTCACCCCGAGTACGCCCGCTGACGGGTAGATCAACTGCCCCTGACGGTGCCGGTGCATCTCCTGCTCAGCACCGTCGTACCAACCCAATCCCTCCACCGCATCGGGAGCAAGCGCGGGCTCATGCAGGTCGGACACGGAACCGACCCTAAGCTCTCCCGCACTCGCTTCACGAGCGGACCCAGAAGTCACCTATGAAGGAGCATTCCGCATGAGCATTCCCGCTGAAACCACCACCATCGCCGTGATCGGGGCAGGGGTCGCCGGACTGACGGTCGCCAACATCCTGCAGCGCAACGGCATCGCTTGCGTCGTCCTGGGACGCCGGAGCCGCGCATACGTCGAAGACCGCCAGCGAGCCGGCACAGTCGACAGCTTCGGAGTCCACATGTTCCACGACTGGGGCCTCGACGCAGCCCTCCACGACCCGGCACCGGTCGATGAGCCCGACAGCGGCTTCTTCATCGACGGCGTCCAGCTCAGCGCCCCCGGGGACAGCGACGTATCGAGCGACAACCTCCTCAGCGCAGCGGACGCGGCCGGCGCGGTGGACTGGTCCGTGTCAGTGGACTCTACGATCGCGCGTGCACATCAGCACGCGACGAACATCACCCGCACCACAGGGGGCTTCGTCGAATTACACGGTTCCGGGACTCGAGCCGCCTGACCACAGCTTCGGCCGCTCCCGCGGCGGCCTCTCCACGAAGGTGCACCAGCTCGTCGACGGCCGCGGATTGCCGTTGGTCACGCTCGTCACGCCCGGGCAGGCGGGCGACTCACCGATGCTGCTCCCGCTACTGGCTGAACTCCGCATCGCTCGCCCTGTTGGTCGGCCCCGCACCCGACCCGACCGGGTCCGCGGCGACAAGGCGTACTCGTCCCGAGCGATCCGCACCCACCTCCGAAGCCGTGGCACCGAGGCCGTGATCCCGGAGCCCCGCGACCAGCAAGGGCATCGGAAACGACGTGGATCCCGGGGTGGGCGGCCCGTGTCGTACGACGCGGTCGACTACCGGAACCGGAACGTCATCGAGCGTGGTTTCTGCCGTCTCAAGCAATGGCGCGGCCTGGCGACCCGGTACGACAAGCTCGCGATTGTCTACCGTGCCGCCGTCGTCCTCAACGCCGTCATCGCCTGGCTCCGCCATTTACAAGACACGCCCTAGCCGGGCGTCCGGCTCCCATCGCTCCTGATTGGAGACTCCGGCTATCGGTCAAGCTACAGATCTGGGCTGAGGTTCTGCTCGGCCCAGCGGGTTAACTCGGTGATCGCCGGCCGCATTGCCTCGCCGCGATCCGTGAGGGCGTACTCGACACGAACCGGGCTCGTCTCCGTGACGGTCCGGGCGACCAGCTGCAGCTCCTGGAACTCGCCGAGTCGCTCGATGAGGATGCGGTCACTGACGCCCGGCACCGCCCGCTTGATTTCGTTGAACCGCAGGGAACCCTGCATGAGAGCACTCAAAATCATGCCCGCCCAACGCTTCCCGAGCAGCGTCATCACCCGCGAGAGCGGCTTCCCGACAGGCTCGCACGTAGAAGCAGTCTCCACATCGGCCACGATTCCTCCCGGTTGACAAGCGTCGCTGATTTCGCTTACTTTTTGCAGGTAGCAGGCGATCTGCATGCACCACCAGCATGCCAGAGGAGACCACCCATGACCACCACCACCGTCGAACAGCGTCTGCGGCGCCTTGAGGACCGCGCCGCCATCACTGCCACCGCCGTGCAGTACGCCACCGCCATCGACGCCGCCGACTGGGACCGCTTCAGCACGCTCTTCACGGAGCAGGTCCACATCGACTTCAGCTCGGCCGGGATGCCCGCCGTTGACTTCTCTCGCGGCGACTTCGTGGGCTTCGCCCGCCAGGGGCTCGAGATCTGGGACGCGAGGCAGCACCTCAGCACGAATCACGAAGTCGAGTTCGACGACCATGACGGTGACCGCGCCGTGATGCGGTCATATATGTACGCCCAGCACCACCTGGCCGGCGCCCCCACGTTCGTCATGCATGGCTCCTACGAGCACACCATGCAGCGCACCCCCGACGGCTGGCGCATCGCGCGACTCGTGCAGCACGTTTCCTGGATGGACAACGTACCCGAGGGAATGCTCAACCGCTGACGCCACCGCAGCACTGCTCTCCAATACGATGAGGCCCCACGTGGTCGGCCGCGTGACACTCGTGCCACTTGCCGCCACCAAGCAACAACACGCACGCGGGGATCGCCGGCAGTGGTCGGCTCGTAGGAATCTGACTCGGAAGCAGCGTCCGGTAGGCGGTCGTCCACCGGTCCACGACAACCGTCGTTTTGGAAGGCCCCCGTTGCCTGCTGCTGCCTGACCGGGGGTATTGCCGTATGACTGTCCCGCAAAACTGCCCGGTGCGGGGGCGTCAAACGCTAGAGACCCTAACGTCTCGGGAAACTATAGGTTTCCGAGACACGATGGTGAGACGGTCTGAGGCTCGAGCGCGCCCAGTGTTTCCGCGGGTCATGGTTGTCTCGGAAAGTCGTCTCGACGTTGGTGGTGCTTCGGTGGGTGTTTGTGGGGTTTTCTGAGACACTTGGCGGGTGAGGCTTCTTGGGTATACGCGTATCAGTACTGGAGCGCAGGATGCGACGTTGCAGGTGGATGCGTTGGTTGCGGTGGGGGTGCAGGAGCGGGATATCTTCGCCGACGTGACCTCGGGTCGGAAGGAAGCTGCCGCACGTCCGGGCATGGGTCGTCTGCTCGAGCACGCGACCGCCGGCGACACGGTCGTGGTGTGGCGAGTCGATCGGCTCGGTCGATCACTGGTGGATGTGTTGAGCACGGTGGCGATGTTGGGGGAGCGGGGCATCGGTGTGCGGAGTGTGTCGGATGGGATTGATCCGGCGACGTCGACGGGGCGGCTGATGTTGAACCTGATGGCGACGTTGGCGGAGTACGAACGCGAGCTCATCGTCGAGCGTGTCACTGCTGGTATCGCAGCCGCTCGTGAGTCGGGGACCAGGTTTGGCCGGCCGCCGTCGGATCCGGCGGTGATTGGCCGGAAGCTCGCGATCGTGAACGAAGCCCGCGCTGCTGGTCATACCGCGGCGGACGCGGCGCAGTTGGTGGGGTGGTCGCGGGCGACGCTGTACCGGCATCAAGCGCAAGCTGCATCATCAGCTGTTGGGTGAGAGCGGTGTGGGCACGTTGTGCGGATTGCGTGAGGGGCGCATAGGCCTCGGGCCCGCGGGCGTATCGTCGCGTTTGCTGCCTCGCGGACCCTAGCCGTGGGAGCCCGACCCCCTGTTACCGGGCTGGCCTCGTCATGACCATTGCGTCGAACCCGACGGCGTCGTAGCGCGAGGGCGTCTGCTCAGACCCGAACCTATAGCAGACGCCCTCGCTGCAAGAGGGATATGTCGCAGAAGCAAGATGATGCCTGATCGCGACCACCATCTTGCTCCCGAGGGGACCATGCGCCCGCGTCCGAGGACCTGTCAAGGATTCCGATCGGATGGGCGGAATGCGGCGCTTCCCGGATCACGGTCTACGGACCGGGTGATGAGCGTGGAAAATCGCCGATAGAGGGGCCTGCTCGATTGGTCGCGTCCGACGTGATCCGGGGCCGCGGCCGTGCGGGTGGGAGGTGCCGGTGCGCTTGGGGTGCACCGGCACCTCGGTGGTGGCCCTGACCCGAACAGGTTCACCGGTACCCACTGTGCCCTGATCCATCCGTCTGCGGGTAACCCGCATGCCGGTTGAGCGTGGGGCCGGCGAGGAACAGGGCCCGGGGTGCTGTGGGGACTGCGAGCACGCGGACCAGTCTGAGCAGGCGGTCCCGCAAATGTCGGACCGAAGGCGTACCCTGCAGGTCATCGCAATGAAGCGATCGGGCAGCTGCGCTGTCCCGAAGCCCACGACAAAGGAGTCCACGGTGGCTGTGCAAGTAACGAAGAGCAAGAAGGACCACGACGGAGACATCACCGGGCTCTGTGGCGACGGTTGGAGCCACAGCAAGTCGGAGGCGGTGAGCAACATCCGAACGAACGCCTCCTACTACTACGTCTCTGTCGGCGGCCGAACAGTGAACGTCCGTGTGGGACAGCGCGGCGGCCGTGACTACCTGACCACGAGCGCCGATGACTACTCGCCGAACAACCTGGACGACCTCGACGACTGCTGACCACCAACACGGAGCCCCGGGCCAGCAGCACACCAACTCCGGGCAACGCCGCCTGTACTGGTACACCGACCTCAGTACACCGCAACAGGGCGGCGTCCCACTGCTGCAGCCCGACCTGGACCGGCACCTCCTCCAGCACCGAGAACCGGTCCTGTTCCCCCAGTAGCGCGGTCAGCGCCTCGGCGGTCTCTCTGCTGGCCACACGACAGTCTCACCAAGCCGGGTCAGGAACTCCTCGAACTCCGCCGCGGTGACCAGCCCGCTCCGGAGTGCGGCGCCGACCAGGTCCCGGTTCGACCAGAAATGCGACCCGCCGTCCTGATCCACCTCCACCCGGATACTCATGTCGAGCCCGGCGAGCAGCGGGACCGGCGACGTCGCACCCTGACGAGCCGCCTCGAGGTGGTCCTTGATGACGTCTCGGGCTACCCAGTACTCGCCCGGAGCCGACGGGACGGCGGTGAGCGCATGGTCACGCGCTCGGGCACCGGTCAGCAGGATGCCAAGTGGGTTGAATGCGCCACCGGCAGTGCGGTTCAGGGTGAAGCGGGGATCCGCGGCGCGCTCGAGCCGCGCCTCGAGCGCATCCGGATCCAGGCTCGGTGCAGCGTAGAGACGGGTCGTGTCGAGTGCCCGGAGCTCGTCGACCGGGAGGATGGAGTCATAGGGGGTGCCCCACACGAGCCGGTCGAAGCTCTTTCGGCCGGTCCAGTGCTGCCGTACACGCTTCCGGACGTTGGTCGACTGGCCGACGTGGAACTGCTTGAGGCGGTCGAACACCATCACGTAGACGCCCTCGACGCCATCCCACTCGTTCAGGTCCTCGACCGGCCGCAGCGACCGCCCCTTGGATAGAACTGCTGTGAGCGCTGTCTCGAACTCGTCGGCGTCGAGAGTGTCGAAGTACGCCAGCGACAGGTCGAGGTTGCGCAGTGCTTGGTCACGGTTCCAGAGCAGGAACGCGTCCGAAAACCGGGTCTGTTCCTCATCCCGGAACTGCCACGCCCGATCCGCCCAATACCGTGCCGGCATCTGATCACGCCGGAACCGCTGGTGCGGTGTCCGGCTCGGATACCCATACGTCGCGCGAGCCATCACGTCCCCGAACTGGCTACTGCCCAACCACTCCCCGAAGTGCTGCACAGCCTCATCTTCCCGCACCGGTGCTCGATCGGCTATCGGACACCGACCGCAATCCCGTCACGACCGACGGCTCCTGGTATTCGTCGTGTCTGGTTGCAAGGATGAGGTGTGTTCGAGCTGGTGAAACCGCGTGCGGAGTTGTTCGGGGCGTGGAGCGAAGCACACCGGGAGTGGGGCCCTGGGCTGCACGAGGACGGCTTCGGCATCGGCTCAAACGATGACGTGGACACGGTCGAGGGTTTCCGCGACTGGGTTGCTCGGATGGAGCAGGACTCGGGAGAGCTGTGGTGGATCGTCGAAGACGAGGAAGTCCTCGGTGGGATCGCGCTGCGTGCTGCTGACGACGACCGCGTGCATCGCGTCGGTCACATCGGGTATGGGGTTCGGCCCTCCGCTCGCGGGCGAGGTGTTGCGATTTGGGCTCTCGGCGAGGTGTTACGTCACGCCGCAGCGTTGGGGATCGACCCCGTGTTGGCGTTCTGTCTCGACAACAACGCGGCGTCGATTGCGACTCTCGAACGCCACGGGGCGACGCTCGAAGCGGTCGAGCAGCACGGTATGGCGCGGGTGCGGCGCTACGCGATCCGTTCCTGAGGCCGTCTCGTTGACCGATCGGCTACCGGGACGGTGTGAATGACTTCGACACTCATCGAGTGATCCGACGCCCGATACCGGGCGAGCGCGACTGTGGCTTCCGCCATGTTGCCGAAGTCAGAGTGCCTGTGTCGTTGGACGTATTCGGCGGCCCGGGGTCGGGGACTGCTTCCCGGTGGACGCTGATGGAGATGTGTGCGGTGTCGCGGACGAACGCCATCGGCGGCGCGACGCCGTCGTATAGGTCCGCCGCTGCCTCACGCATCTGTCGCCGGATCGGTACCAGCGTCTCGTCGTCGAAGCCCTGGACGAACACGCCGGAAGGCGAGCCGCCGAGCCCAACCAGCCGAAGGTTGACGTCCAGCAGATCGCGGGCACGCTCGACCGCGTCGACGTAGTGCTTGATCGTTGTCTGCGCGACCTTGTCGCGGTAGGGCTCCAGGCTCGTGACTGTCAGGTGCAGGTCGGCGGCGTTGTAGATGTGGTGCGTGCCGTCGTAGAGGCTGCCGATTTCAGCGGCGGCCGCGGCCGCGGCGTCAGCGACGTGCGCCGGCGGAAGCAGGACGAGGCTGAGACCCCAGCGTGGGTCACCGTCGACGGGCGCGTGATCCACGCGGAGGGTGCCCCTGTCGAAGGACCGGTGCGCTTCATCCCAGAGAGAGTCGTACTTCACGCCGGTTGCCATCGCTTCACGCTATCGGCCTGTCGCTCCGAGGATGAGCTGTACCGGTAGCCGATCCTCTACCGGGCGATGGTTACAGGGCAGCAAATCAAGAAAGCGGTCCCGAGACCATCGCCGCTTTCATCACACGACGACTTCGGGACCGGGTCCCTGTTAGTCCTTCAGTGTGAGGGTGTCGCCGAAGCCCATCCGGTTGACGAACGCCTCTCGGGTGAGGTCGGAGAAGGCCATGACGTGTTCGACGCCGGCTTCGGTGAAGTCGACGACGGTGCGGAACGGCTTCTCGCCGCGCGGCAGTGCGAGGACGCGAGAGATCTCGTCCGCGACGCCCTGTGGGTGGGCCTCCACGCCGGGGCGCACGAGCGAAGCGGTTGCTTCCTCGTTGCGGGCGACGAGCGGGTCGAGGGCGGCGTAGGCGGCGGTGATGGCGGCGTCGGAAGCGCGGCTTGCGTTCGGGAAGTGCGACGTGCCCTGGGTGATGGCCCGGGCATGACGATGGACGTCTCGATGCCGAACTGCGCCGCCTCGTACGAGGTGACCACGGCGAGGGCGTCGAACGCGGCCTTCGATGCGACGTACGGCCCTAGGAACGGCGGCGTCGTGACGATGATCGTGCTGCCGACGTACAGCAGGGTTCCGCTGCGCTGTTCCCGCAGGTAGGGCAGCGCAGCGCGGTTGACACGGTGCGCTCCGACGGCGTTGATGTCCAGCAGGTGGGCGATGTCGACGTCGGTGAACGCTTCGACGTAGCCGACGTAGAGGTGCCCGGCGTTCTGGACGACGACGTCGAGCTTCCCACTGGTCTCGACGACCGTCTTGACGGCTGCGTTCGCGGACTCCTGCGAGGTGACGTCGAGCGCGACCGTGTGCAGGTTGACGCCGCTGGTGCGTGCGAGCCCGGCGAACTCGGCGACGGTCTCCTGGTTGTGGCTTTCCGGGTCGCGCATGCTGGCCCAGACGGTGTGTCCGTCCGCAGCGAGCTTCTTCGCGGTGAGGTAGCCGATGCCGGTGGCTGCGCCGGTGATGAGGACGACGGACATGTTCGTTTCTTCCGTGCGGGTTGGGGGCGGCCCCGGGTTCAGGCCGCGCCGCCGTTGGTGTAGAGGACCTGGCCGTTGACCCAACGCCCGGGGCCGGCGAGGAACGCGGTCACCTCGGCGATGTCCTCCGGGGTGCCGAGGCGCTCCATCGGGTTGAGCGACGCGATGTGGTCGATGACCTGCTGCGGCTTACCCTCGAAGAACAACGGGGTCGCGGTGGGGCCGGGGGCGACGGCGTTGACCGTGATGTCGCGGCCGCGGAGTTCGCGTGCGAGGATCAGCGTGAGCGACTCGACGGCACCCTTCGAGGCTGCGTAGGCGCCGTAACTCGGCATCTGCAGGCGGGTGATGCTCGTCGAGTAGTTGATGATCGCTCCGCCCTCGCGCACCTGGCGGGCGGCGAGCTGGTCGATGACGAACGTGCCGCGCACGTTGACGCGCTGGATGCGGTCGAACGTGTCGAGGTCCATGTCCGCGATGGGGGCGAGCGGCATGATGCCGGCGGTGTGCACGACGACGTCGATGCCACCGAACTCGGCGGTGGCAGCGTCGAACAGGGCCGCCATAACGGTCTCGTCAGCGACGTCACCGCCGACCGCGATCGCCTGACCGCCTGCGGCCGTGATCGCAGCCACGGCTTCATCGGCCTTCGCCGCGTTGCCGCTGTAGTGCGCCACGACGGACATGCCGTCGGCGGCGAGACGCTCGGCGACAGCGCGGCCGATGCCGCCGGAGGCGCCGGTGACGATGGCGACGCGAGCAGTGGTGGTGGTCTCAGGCATGATGCCTCCGTAGTCATGTGAACAACGTGTTCACATGACTGTACGCATATGTGGTCTCTTTGTCCACTAATCTGGGTGGAGGGAAGGAACATCCATGAACAACCTCTCCGATGATGCGGCGAAGTCTCGGCGCGGTCGGCGGCCTGCCGCTGAGGTCCGGGCCGAGGTGCTTGCGGCGACGTCGGCACTTCTGGCTGGCGAAGGTCTTCGGGCTGTGACGTTCGATCGCGTCGCCGCGAGGTCGGGCGTGAGCAAGACGACCATCTACAAGTGGTGGCCGTCTCCCGGGTCCCTGGCCGCGGAGTCGTACTTCAGCCGGAGCGAACCCGACCTTGTCTTCCACGACAGCGGGGATCTCTTTACCGACATCCGGGCACAGCTGCGCTCCTTCGTGCGACTCCTGACCGAGCAGGGCGGCGGCCGCGTCATCGCGGAGCTGATCGGTGCGGCCCAGGGCGACCCTGACCTTTCGGTAGCCGTATCCCAGCGCTATACGATGCCGCGCAGACAGCTCGCGATCGATTACTTCCGACACGCGCTCAACCGAGGTCAGCTGCGGGCTGGCATCGATCCCAGCCTGCTGGTCGATCAGCTCTGGGGGGCTTGCTACAACAGACTGCTCATACCCGACGCGCCACTCGACGTGGACTTCGCCGATGACCTCGTGACGAATACTCTCCTGGGCGCTGCCTCCGCGGACTACCGGGGCGGTCTCGAGGCTGCGCTGTAGACGGACGTCATGAACTCGGCGCCGCCGTTGACCAAGGTGGCTGTCCTGCACCTGGTCACCCCATGTTGAGCATCGCTCGCGCTTCGTTGTTTCGCCTACTGGGTCAGGCGTATCCTCGGGTTGATTCCCGTGTCGATAGCCGGTCCTTCACCGGGTGTCGGACGCCGATCGACAGGACGCCATCAGGCGAGGAGCTCAACCGCTAAACGCAGGCGTTCGAGGTACTCCTCACGTGTGGCGACCTGGTGGATCAACCCGACAGACACGCTGTTCAGGGTCTGCGCGATCACCGCACCGTTCGGTGTCTCGCCGGTCAGGGCGGCCGTCAGGAGATCTGCGAACCGGGCCGGCGCCGCCCGGGCGACGTCGTCGAGCAGGTCCGGGTTGTCCGCGATGACCGTCGGGACGTCACGCACCATCGGACCGATATACCTCCCCGCCCAGCGATCGAACGCGGCCACGAGCCGGTCCCGGACCGGCCTCGTGTCGTCGGCGAGAATCTCGGTGATGACGTCGAGATCCGCCGACAGCACGTGCGACACGGCCTCGCGGAACAAGGCTTCCTTGGACTCGAACAGGAAGTACAGGCCCGGTCTCGAGATCCTCGCCGCTCTGGCAATCGCATCCATGGACGCGCCTCGGTAGCCCGCGCGGGCGAACGTCTCGAGTGCTGACTCCAGCACCGCACGTCGGCGGCTGTCGTCGGCCCGGCGGGCAGGAGCGGTCATGCGGCAAGCGTAACTGCAGCTGTACCGACTAGACAGTGTGAGTCTGATCCGTATAGTGAGCGGCATGACTCCACAGTTGATCGCCACCCGGTTCACCGCAAGCAGCACCGCAGCCGACGTCGTCGAGGGGGTCGACCTCCACGGGGTCCGTGCCGTCGTCACCGGGGCGTCCTCCGGCCTCGGGATCGAGACTGCCCGTGCGCTCTCAGCCGCCGGTGCGTCCGTCACGCTCGCTGTGCGGAACCCCGCCGCCGGCGCGGATGTCGCGGACTTGATCGAGGCGTCGACGACGCGTCGTCTGGACGTCGCCCGGCTCGACCTGGCCGACGTCGGCTCCATCTCGGCCTTCGTCGACGCCTGGGGCGGGCCGCTGCACCTGCTGGTGAACAACGCCGGGCTCGTCACGGCCGGCCTCGAGCGCACGACGACCGGCCGGGAGCTCCAGTTCGCCACGAACCACCTCGGACACCACGCACTCACAACCGGCCTGCACCGGGCCCTCGCAGCGGGCGCCGCGGAACGGGGCGAAGCCCGCGTGGTGGCGCTCACCTCCACCGCACACATGCGTGCGGGCATCGACTTCGACGACATCGACTTCCAGCGCCGCGACTACGAACCCCAGATCGCGTACGCACAGTCGAAGACCGCGAACTCACTCTTCGCCGTCGAGGCCACCCGGAAGTGGGCAGGCGACGGCATCACCGCGAACGCCGTCAACCCCGGCGGGATCGCGACCGGGCTGCAGCGCAACTTCACCGCGGAGCAGAAATCGTCCCTCGACGCCGCCCAAGCCGCAGGGGTCTTCACGTACAAGACCGTCGAACAGGGAGCGGCAACCACCATGGTCGCCGCCGTCTCGGACGAGTTCGCCCACACCGGCGGCCACTACCTCGACGACTGCCAGGAGGCCTACACCGTGCCCGACGACGCCGCACTCGCGGACCACCCGCACGGTGTGAAGGCTTGGGCACTCGACCCGGCAGCGGCGCAGCGTCTTTGGTCAGTCTCCGACGAACTCCTCAGCCGCTGATTTCGCTTGATCGAGGGGCATCTCGATAACTCGCGTTCCGGTACCGCCGAGCCTCCGGACCGACCCCGCCTGACACTGGGCGCTACAAGTTCTGTGAGCGGCGGCGCTCGGTGCCGCCCTTTTAGCTTCGCCTCGTGTCGCCTGACTGCAGGAGGCGGATGCGGCGGTACAGGGTGGTGCCGTCATGCTGAGGTCGCGGGCACCGCACCAAAGCGGGATCTAACTGATGGCGCCTGGGGTGCGCGCCGGTCAGCTCAGGAAGGAGTCAATCGTTGCCCAGGTCGCTTCGGGTGCTTCGAGGTGCGGGAGGTGGCCCGCGGCCGGGATCTCGGCGTAGGCCGCACCCGGTACCGCCGCGGCGACTGTTCGCCCGTAGGCCGGAGTGACGACGCGATCGCTTGCGCCCCAGACGACGAGCGTCGGCGTGCTGACCGCATGAAGTCGGCTGAGCAAGGTCGGGTCGCTCATCGCCGCGCCGGCGACCGCTGCCATCGTGCGACCGTTGGACTGCTGTACCGCTCGTTGCTCTTCGGTGGAGTCGGCGGGATCCGTGTACCCGCGTTCGGGGTCGTGCCACGCGACCTCGGCCAGGCCGCGAGCATCGAGGGCGAAGAAGTCGGCGATCGGCTCCCCGTCGACGATGGCACCCACGGTGTCGATGACCACCACGGCCCCGATGAGGCCGGCGAACCGCTGGTCGGCTGCGGCCTGGACGGCCATCTCGAGCGCGATCCATCCGCCGATCGAGGACCCGAGCACGACCACGTCGCGGTCGCCGTGTTCGGTGAGCCGCGCGAGGTACGCGTGGGCGAGCTCGGCAACGGAGGCGATCGACTCAGGGCGCGCGGTTCCGTCCCAGCCCGGGTGGGTCGGGGCGAGGGCGTGCATGGTCGCCGACAGGTGTCCGACGATCGGCGCCACGGTCCTCGGCCCGCCGCCACCGTGCAGGACCAGGGCGGTGCGAGCGGTCGAGCTGCCGGCCTCGATGACCGGCAGGGATTCGGGGAGGGAGCTGTCCATGATCGTCCTGTCTAAACATGTTGATGTAAGCGTGTTGATACAGTATCACCATGGCGGCGGACCTCGAGGTACTCGGACAGATGATCAAGCGCGCGCAGTACCGGAACCACCGGACGATGGACGCGGCGCTCAAGGACGTCGGCGTCTCCCTCGTGCAGTGGGATGCGCTCCGTGCCATCGATCGGATGCCCGGCGCATCGGGCCACGAGCTGGCCGTCGCGACCTTCCAGAGCGACCAGGCATTCGGGACCCTCGCGACACGGCTGGTCGAACGAGGGCTCATCACCCGGTCGGCAGGGCGCGGACGGAGTCTCGAGCACGGGCTGAGCGATGCCGGTCGGACTGCACTCCAGGACGGCCACTCGGTGGCGTCGAGCGTCCTCGATGACCTCTTCGCTCCGCTCGACAGCGACCATCGCAGTGAGCTGCTCCGCGCGCTGCGCCTCCTCACCCAGGGAGAGTAACCGGGGGCGTGGGCCGTGCCGTGCCGGCTGGCCAACTGCCGTCCTGCGGTCGATCCGTCTCCGGGCGACTTGGGTCTTTCTATGCGAGAAGACGCGATTGCTCGGTCCGACCGTGCGGATCGACGGCATCGGCGACTCCGGCGGCGCGAGCCCGCACGTCCGGCGTGAGCGCGTCAAGTGCGCGGTCTGCGCCCCCGACCTCCGACCTCCGACCTCCGACCTCCGACCCCGGCGTGGTGCCGGCGTCGGCGGGTCATGCGGGTCGACGAGCCCGGCGGATCCTCCGCGTCGTGATGGCAATGGGCTGTTTGAGATGGTGGCGGTGGGGTGGTCAGAGCAGGACGAGCGCGGCCGCGACGCTGAGCAGCGCGGCGCCCTGGAGGGCCGCGCGGAGCACGATGATCCGGTCCCAGCCGGCCTGCAGCGCCCGCGCGTCGGCGGGCGTCTCGCCTCGGTCGGCGGCGGCGGTCAGCCGGCGGTTGATTGGCGCGCTGATCCGCGCGTAGAGCACGAGCCACACGACCAGCAGAACGAGGGCGATCCCCGCAAGCACGGCGGCGCTGCCACGGTCGGCGAGAGCGGCGAGCACGGCGACGACGGCGGATCCGACGAGGCCAGCGACCCCGGGCGCGGGCATCCGCACGTCGCCGTAGCGGTGCACGTTCCCCATCACCGACGTGAGGGACGCTTCGTCCACGCGGGCGAGCGCGGGCCGCATCACGAGCGCGCAGAAGGCGTCGGTACCGAAGACGACCCCGATCCCGAGGAGGGTCACGAGACCGGTGGCCCACGCGGCACCGGTCACGAGCGGGCCGCCCCGCCGTCGAGGCGCGGCAGCACGCCGACCTGCTGGAAGACCTCCATCAAATTGAGCTCGTCCCAGTGCTCTGCGAGCAGGCCGTCCTCGACGCGCCAGATGTCGATGCTCCGCATCTCGACCGTCGCGCCGGTGGCCGGGATCCCCATCAGCTCACCCTGGTGCGTGCCCCGGTAGACGAAGCGGCCGACGACGCGGTCTCCCGCCACGATGATGTCCTCCATCGTCGCGGTGACGTCCGGCAACCCGGCGAAGAACATGGCCCAGAAAGCGCGGTTGGCCTCGCGGCCGTCGGCGACGACGACGTTGTGGTTGACGTAATCCTCCGCGAGGAAGCGGTCGACAAGGTCGGGGTGGTGCGCGTTCAGCATCTCGAGGTAGGTCTCGACGAGTGCGCGGTGCTCCATGGTGCGATCCTCTCCTAATGGCTAGCGATGCTAACCACTAGCAACGCTAACGCTTCAGTGCCGACAAATCAAGAGTGGCGCTCGCGTCACTAGCGGCGCTAACATTCGGTATGACCATCGCCGAACGGCGCGAGCGCGAGCGCGCCGACCGCCGCCGCCTCATCACCTCCTCCGCTCGCGCCATCGCCGAGAAAGAGGGGTGGGAAGCGGTGACGACCCGGCGTCTCTCGACCGAGATCGAGTACAGCCAACCCGTCATCTACAAACACTTCGCCTCGCTCGACGAGATCACCAAATCTGTAGCACTCGAGGGGTTCGCTGAGCTGGCCGATGCCCTGCGCGTGGCGCGGGAGTCGGCCGCGTCGGGGGATGCGGTGCGCGCCGTCGCCCACCGCTATTGCGCATTTGCGACCGCCGCTCCCGCGCTCTACGACGCGAT
>NZ_JADKSB010000031.1:0-21036 GCF_015350935.1 Curtobacterium sp. VKM Ac-2887
CAATCACCACCGACCACACACCGGCCTCGGCGGCCAAACCCCATCAGATCGCGTTCACAACCTCACGGGGAACTACACCTAGAGGTCCAAGGCCCGGGCTTCTTCAATGGCAGGGCAATCGCATCGCCCCTGTGGCTATTGGCGAGCGGCGCGTACGTGATCAACGGTCTGCTGCTCGTCGCCGCGCTCCTGCTCTTGATAGCCCGGCGCAGCCAGCAGCGCCTGCCAGTCGCGATCGCAGTGGCCGGGATTGCCAGCGCCGCCGGGCTCGTCTTCGACGGGTTTGTGCACGAATCGCCGGCGAGCAGTCTGCCGTTCCATTTCACAGCGGCGCTGTTCATCATCTTCGGCGGCATCGTCGCCTTCGCCCTCGCTGCGGTTTACGCGGCGCGGACCGGCATGCACCCTGTGTTCGTGTGGGTCCCGGCATTGTTCGCGGGCATCCAGCTGATCAGCACGGTACTCCTGAACATGGTGCCGGCGAGCGTCGTCGGTATCGCCGAGCGCGGCTCGTTCTACCCTGTCCTGATAGCTGAGCTTGCGGCCGGCGTGCTCCTCCTGGCCGCGCCGTCCGTGTTCGGTGCCCGACCCAGGCCGATCGGCGTCTCGACCGAGGCGCAGGTTGCCCGATGAAGGCCTTCGCAGCGACCGAATACGGCGCACCCAGCCTGATGTCCGTCCTGGACTTGCCGGCTCCACAGGCCGGCCGCGGCCAGATCCAGGTGCGGATCGCGGCGGCGAGCATCAACCCGACCGATCTCCTCGTCGTGGCCGGCGCTTACGCATCGATGATTCCGGTGGCCTTCCCGTACATCCCTGGGAACGAGTTCGCCGGCACGGTGACACAGGTCGGGGAGGACGTGACCGGATACAGGGTCGGTGACGAGGTGTTCGGCTCGGCGATACCTGGGCCTTTGGCGATGATGGCCGATCCCGCTCGCCCCTCGATCAGTACCGGTTCGCTGGCTGAGTTTGCGGTGTTCGAAGCAGACACGCCACTCATCACGCACCGCCCGGATCGGGTGCCGGTCGCACAGGCCGCGGCCTTGCCGATCGCCGGCGCGACCGCGTACACGGTCGCCAACACCGCCGACCTGCAGGCAGGCGAGACGGCACTGGTCATAGGTGCCACCGGAGGCGTCGGCACCGCCGCACTACCCATGTTGGCCCGGACCGGCGGGCACCTGACCGTGTCCAGTCGGCAGCCGAAAGCTGCCGAAACGCTGCGTGATCTTGGCGCCAGCGACATCGTTGCCGATCCGGCGAAATACCCCGACGGGGTCGATGTCATCGTCAACCTTGCACTGCAGTCAGACGCTCTCCGCGACGCGGTACGGCATCTGCGTCCAGGAGGACGCATCGTCGACATCATCTGGCCCGGGACAAGCGCCCACGACCTCGACCGTCCCGATACGACCTACACCTATGTCCGAGACATGGATGCTCATCCGAACGGGATGTCCGACGTTGCACGTCTTGCCGCCTCGGGCAAGCTGACCATGACCATCGCTGCCGAGTACGCGCTGACCGACGCCGTTGCAGGCATGGAGCGGTTCGCCCGCCGCGGTGCCATCGGCAAGGTCGTCATCACCATGAGCTGAAGCGACAATTCCGCGCCGAATGAGACTCGGTGCGGACTCGCTCGCGCATGTTCTAAAACCTCCCTCACGGTGCACATCGACATGCAACAGAATCGCCACAGCAACCCCCAGCAGTACTCCGCCGCTGCGAAGAGGTCGATCTACGCGACTGGGCTCCGATCGGCCTACTGATCGATCACCTCGAGACGGACGATCTCCGGTACGTGAAGTGCCGAGAAGTACGGACGCTGCAGGTGACCGCGTAGCTGTTTGAAGTACCCACGCAACATCCAGTCCCGATGCCAGCGGGCTTGCTTGAGGCTGACCGGCCGGTTCGGGATACTCCCCCGCGAACCATCCATCCCTAGCGTCACGACCATGTACCCGTGATGACCACCCGGCGGGCCGGCATATCGGCGGAGCTCTTGGTATCGGTCCGGCAAGTCCGAATACTCGACGCGATCAACCCTGTTAGGAGTATCGGGCGACTCGATGACCGCGACAACTAAGCATTGTGGGCGTTCAGCCCGGACGGCATCGGCCGCGGCCTCGGGCGTAGCCCCAGCTCGCACCACATGATCGATCAAGCTGCCATCACGGAAGCCCACCATCCACTCGCCCACGAATCAAAACCCTATGCCGCTCGCAGCTTGCCGTCTCGACCCTTCTATAGGTGAAGTCAAGGAGTCATCGCTGCTCCGAGGTCCCAGGACTAAGGTCGCCGAGGTGAGCAACAGCCTCGTGATCGCGCGCTTTTCTCCAGGACCCTGGTGGGGCTTCAATGGAGTAGACGTCCTGGAGCTCGACGACGTGTCACTGGTCCGGCGGCGCTTCAAGCTGCTGCGCGGCCGCGTGCCAACTGCGGTCCCGCTGACCTCCGTCTCTCTTGTGTCGGTGGAAGTCCGGCCGAAGAAGCGCGGCAGGGATCCTCAGTGGGTTCGCATGGTCCTGCTTTTCGGGGGCGCTCGGAAGGTGTTCACCGGACGAGTAAGAGATGGGCAGCCTTTCGCTCAAGCGCTTACTCGTCGACTGACGCGGCCTACGACCTGAGCCCGACTGGCGGTCGGATGCTGGAACGCAAGCCTTATCGGTGCCGTCAGGCGGTCATGGTGGCGGTGAGGTGCCGATAGATCTGTCGGGCGATATAGCGCTTGAGCATGCGCTTGACCTCTCTCGTGGTCTTCCCTTCCGCAAGGCGGCGTTGTTTGTAGGCGCGGGTGTCGGGGTCGTAGGAGAGTCGGACGCGGGCGACGGTCTCGAGCGCGGAGTTCAGCCGTCGGTCGCCGTGCCGGTTCAGTCGGTGTCGGCTGGTGTTGCCGCTGGAGGCGGGGATCGGTGCGGCGCCGGCGAGGGACGCGAACGCGGCTTCGCTGCGGACTCGGCCCACGTGCGAGTACGCGGTCAGGAACACGGCCGCTGGCACCGGCCCGACTCCGCCGATGTCCAGCACCGACGGCGCGAGAGCAGACACGTGCAGTCGGAGCGCGTCGTGGTTGGCTTCGAGCTTGCCGGTCAGGTCGATGACGTCGCGGGCGAGGCGGACCGCTTCGCCGCGAGCGATGAGCCTGTCGATGTCGTCGCTGGGGTGGTGCCGCCACACTGCAATCGAGGCGATCTGCTTGTCCGTAAGCGGGCGCCGAGCGTCGACGCCGAGGTCGATGGTGCGCAGCAGCGCGATGAGTGCGTTGCGGCTCGCGGTCCGTTGACCGTCCATCGATCTCCGGGCAGACAACAGGAGGCGAAGCGCCGAACGGATCTTGCCGGTCCTGGGCCAAGAGAGCAGTGCGGTGTCGGTGCGCAGCACGGCTCGAGCTGCGGCTTCGGCATCGATGGGGTCGGACTTCCCGCGAGCTCCGCGGTCTGCTCGTCGTGGTGGTCGCGCTTCGACCACGGGGATACCGGCCTGCTGCAGGGCTTCGGTCAGGGATGCTCCGTAGGAGCTGGTCCCCTCGATGGCTGCGAGCCGTCCAGCGGATGTTCGACGATCGATCCAGGCCAGAGCGCGAGCGAGACCTGCCGGGTTCGTCGGGAACATCGCAGTATCGATGATGCCGCCGGTACGGGTATCGAGGACGACGTAGGTGTGGGTTCTGGCGTGCGTGTCGACGCCAATGACTTGCGTGTACTCGTCTGCGACGATGGGCATCGCGGGACTCCTTCCAAGACGGGGACCGTGTTGGTACTCGGCCCGGGAGAGTCGTTGCGGGGCGGATCTCTAACGAGTCACAACCAGCTGGCTGGTCGGACGACCTTCTATCAAGCCATCGCAGCGGACGGGCCGGCACCAGCCCCGCCACCCGCGGCGGACGAGTCGAGACAATGCCACGCCATGATGACGGGCAGATAGCCGAAGAGTCACACCACGAGCCGGGACCGGTGCCAGCCTGCCAGCCAGCCCCAGGCCAGCCAAGAACAATTAGAGATAGCCGATCGGCTACTGGAACGTGGACGGGCCTGCTTGTCGCGACTAGCGTCACCTCATGGACAACGTTCTCCGCGCGGGTGAAGTGCGAACCGGATTTCTCACCGACGGACAGCATCCGGACCTGGTCGCGGCGTCGCTTACCTGGACAGAACGTGGACCCGAGCTATCTGTACCCGGCGCTCCAGGGCGGACGCAGTTCGAAATCGTCGAAGACTGGTTCAGGCGCCGGCGCGGCGGCATCGATCTCCTCTTCACAGATAACCGCGGCCCCGTGACACTGTCCGACGTTCGATACGCCGGACACCACGGCAACGAAATCCGCGTCACGAAGGCAACAGCCCGGAACGCGATCTGCCAATACCCACGCCAACTACCTGCAAGCAACGCCGAAGAGCGGCTCACACGCGCGATCGAGACCCCGTTCGAACCGTCCGTGCTCTCGGTGGAAGAGCTTTACTCCACGGTTGACGGGCTCGCGCGGTTCAGCGGGTTCGGTCGCATCGAGGTTGAGGAAACAGACCCCGACCATCCCGAACGGATCTCACTGACTCGGGATCCCAATGAGAAGCTGACCTGGACAGTCGACGTCGACGAGCTGCCCTCCACCCTGCAGTACGAAGTGCTTCGCACAACGCCATGTCGGGAGAACGACGACGGCGTGACCGTGCGGAACGAGGTCGTCGTGCAGACCCGTTGGTTGGGTGGCAACGTACAGCCGGAGATACTGCTCTGGCAGCAGTACCCGCTCCGCAGCCTCTTGGTACTCGCCTACAGCCGGCCGATCCAGTGGCGCACGCACCATGTCCGCGGAAAATCGTTCCCGACGACGCACCGAGGGACTGAGGAAACGAGCTGGGTGCCGGCGTTCATTGCTGACACCGCGCAAGGAACCTTCCAGGACCCTGCGAAGCTGGAGATGCCGTTGTTCGGGATGCAGGACCTCGGACCGGATGGGATGCGCGCCTGGTTCGAACGATGGCTCGAGGATGACTCCTTCCGCAACCCCATGCAGTCCGCAATCGAGGCGCTCTCTGGATTCACTCGCTTCCTCGAACCCCGGGTGATGCTCCTGATCAACACCCTCGAGGCGTTGGGCGGGTGGGTGACTGGTGATCCCCACAAACGGATGTCGCTGGTCAAGGCGGTCGAGAACTGCGCACGCGCCAGTGGTGGCGAGTGGTCAAACATCGGCGACCCGGCAACCGATCCTGAGGTCTTGATCGCCAGGTTCCTTGCAACCCTGCAGAACGACCTCAAGCACGGACAACGTGGTCAACGGCGATCCCTACGAGATCTGCGCTTCGCGGAAAGGCTGTCAGCAGCTTTGATCCGCATGACGGCGCTGCATGAAATCCCGATTGACGAGGACGCTGCGCGGTATGCCCGAGCGAGCCTCGTCGAGGACGTAGAGAACGAGCTCGGGCAGGACGAACTCGCCATCATCGAACGTCCAAACGGGACCGGTGGGAACGGCGACCCCAAGACCATCACTGAGGGTGTTCTGAGACGCGCGGCGCCATAGGGCACATGAGTCGCACCACCTCGTGCCCGGTGTTGCACCGATAGCGTGTCCTCGTGTCGACCTCCTTCCGCGCGTTCCTAGACGAATCGTCTGCGAACCGTGGTGATGAACGGCAGGAGTATCTGGTGTGCGCTGCGCTGGTGTCCTCCGACGACTGCGAACACGTTCGTGAGCAGCTGCGGCCGCTCCTGCTGCCTGGTCAGATCAAGTTCCACTGGACAGACGAGAACGACCGTCGGAAACATCAGATTGTGCAACGCATCGTCGAGCTCGGCCCAATGAGCGTGGTCTACTCGCACCTCGACGCGCGCCGGAAGAAGACGGAACGCTACCGCCGCAAGACCCTCGAGAGCCTTTACCACGAGCTCATCGGCATGGAGGTCTTCGACCTGACTCTAGAGGCCCGCACACCAGCCCAAGACGCAAACGATCGCGCTCACATCGTGGGCCTGCGCAACCAGGGACTCGATGGCCAGCTCCACATCGAGCACCTCCGAGGTGGCGACGAACCCCTCTTGTGGATCGCGGACGCTGTACTAGGAGCCATCAACGCCGAGCATCTCGGCGACGACAGCTTCATCGCCGCGCTGCGCTCAACACTGGTCGTGCAGGAACGCACACCGGACTCACTCGAGCTGTAACGAACGAAAGACCCTGGATCCAGTCGTCCGGCTGGGGTTCCAAGGTCTTCTTCCTCACCCGTCGCAACGGGAGGCGCTGCCCATGCTACTAACTTAGTAACGCGTTAGCAACGCTGCGGTAGTGCATGGGTCGCCGGGAACGAGATCAGTCGCGGGAGCCCGCTCTTGCGGTGACCGGCCACCGAGGTGCGCGGCGGCTAAGTGGATACTGCCCGACGCATCTGCCGCGACCCCCGAGATGAGTTCGATAGCCGATCCCCTACCGGGCAGGACCGCCAAGTGCGGAGCGGAGAACTTTGAGGTCGCGCATCCACGCCATCTCCCGCTCAAGCTGACCGGTTTTGGTAAAGAGGCGTACTTGCTGCGTGTCGGACAGCACGGCGGCGAGTTGACCCCGGTCTGCCGGACCGAATCCGAGTTTCTGCCAGAAGGGCCCCGATCGGCGTGAGAAGAGCCACGCCCGCGTCGCGCCCGAGCCAGCTGCTTCTTCGAGGGCGAATCTCGCGAGACGGGTGCCGGCACCAGCGGCGCGCCGTGCGCTCGAGACTGCGACGCTCCGGATCAAGACGTCTGCACCATCAGCGCTGGCTTCGTACCCGGCGCTGCCGACGATTTTGCCATCGTGGTCGCGCTCGACCCACACTCGGACAGCGGTCGAGTCGAACCCAGCGATAGTGAGGTCAGCTTCGCTGAGAAACGCGCGGAGCTCCTGGACATCGTCGTTCATCACCGGCGAGTAGGTCATAGCTCATGCTCTCGCACCACGCCCGGTCAAGGATCGACTAACGAGAAGACACTGAGTGCGGTCGTCGATAGCGTGGAGTGGTGACTTACGACCGGTACGAGCCCTATCGGACGAGCGCCGTCGACGTGGACGGAGATGCCTCGATCTACTGTGAAGAGTCGGGCAATGCCGACGGCGTGGCTGCCCTCTGGCTTCATGGCGGGCCCGGAGGATCACTCGGCAGCGGCTGGTACCGCACTCACTTCGACCCGGCACGCTACCGACTGATTGGGATCGACCAACGCGGCACCGGCAAAAGCCGCTCAGCAGGCGAAGCGGACGGTGGGATGGATCGACAGAACACTCAGCAACTCATCGACGACATCGAAACCGTCCGCCGACGCCTCGGCGTCGACACCTGGGTGGTCTCCGGGATCTCCTGGGGAACCACGCTCGCGTTGGCCTACGCACAACAGCACTCAAAACGGGTCCGCGCACTCGCGCTCATGGCTGTCACGACCACCAGCCGCAGCGAGGTCGATTGGATCACGGAGGGCGTCGGTCGGTTGTTCCCGGCGGAATGGGATGAGTTTGACCGCGCGAGCCAGCGACGCTCCGGCGAACGGATCGTCGACGCGTATGCCCATCTCCTGACGTCCTCGGACGCATCAACCCGCGAAGCCGCAGCCGCAGCCTGGGACCGGTGGGAAAACGTCCACGTCTCCCTCGATCACCCGGAGCTCCGGAACGAAGGCCACATCGGTCCCGATCGCCGCGAAGAGTTCGCCCGGCTCGTGACGCACTACTGGAGCAACGACGCCTTCATGCCTGGAGACGACGCGATCCTGGCTCGGCTCGACCGCATTCAACACATCCCCACCACCCTCGTGCACGGCCGAAAAGACATCAGCGGCCCGGCAGTGACACCCTGGCGGCTTCACCAGGGTCTTCCGCAGAGCGCACTCACCATCGCGGAGGATGAGGGGCACGGCGGACCCCAGCAAAGCGCCGAACTGACACGAGCACTAGACCGAATCGCAGTGGGCGTCTGAGGCGAAGGGCGTTTCCCGTTAGCCGATCGGCTACCGCACGCCTCGGCAGTGAATCCGGCGCCCGCGGAGATCTGGGGATCCGGGTGTGTGGTGGTCCACGCTGATCTGCCCGATTCTGGGCACGATCCTTCACACGGTTGTGACGTGAGACGCAACGCGAGAGCCCCAGCACCGTTGGGTGCTGGGGCTCTGTTACGTCATTGCTCTATCGGCGTGGTGACGTCCGCCGTTTGTGTCGAGCGATCAGGGCGTCGCCCGCGATGAGTGCAAGCGCCGAGGCAGCTCCAAGGATGGCGAGCAACCACCAACTGGTGTCGGTGAGGAAGCCGATCAGGCCGAGGACGACGATCGGTACCGCGATGAACTTCAGCAACATCGGATCGACCCTAACTGCTGCAGTTCTTGCGGGCGGTCTTCACGAAGGGCTTCGCGGAGCCGACCTTGGTCTGGTAGCAGGAGTTGCTGGCGTACTTCTTGTTCGAGTAGATCTTGGCGATGCTCTTGAAGACTGCCTTCACCGTCACACCTCCAGCGGCGGTGCACAGGACCGCCGCGGCTTTTGCCACTGGTGACGGGAGCTTGGTCGCTCCTGAGCAGATGGCGACGGCGCTGAGTCCGGCGATCGCGGTCGCGGCCGTGGCGATCGCCTTCATTTCCGCGCCGGTCAGGTTGATGTAGGCGCCCGGGCTGTAGGGCGTGCCCGTGATCCCCGCGGTGATCTTCGGGTCCGCGACAACCGGGTACGTGACCGGTGCCGCACTGTGGTCAACCACGCACCGATGCCCTCGATATAACGGCAGGCGATGCCGATCGTCCATGACCGCAACCGCTGTTGGGCTCTTGCGCGGTCTTCAGCGTCAACCGGCAGATCGAGATGGACGCGATGAAAGTCACCATGAAGCGCGACTACGGCGCGGACATCGCCGCGCTCCCCGCGTGGCACAAGTACGTCGCCGGCGGCCGTGTCGTCGCCAGCTGGACGAACCCGTTCACCTACAGCCAGGGCGTCAAACAGACCGGGTGGGGCTCGGACCAGGAGCGGGTCCCCGGCGACAAGGAGGCGTCCGGCGCGTTGGTGCACGGTTTCTGAGTCCTCCTTTCGGGGGACCGGACGTCCGCTCGGCGCGTCCCGACACGCCGGATGGCCCAGAATTTCATAACGGGTGACATACGAATACCGCTCGGCATCGACCGTGTGCCGGCGGCGATGTACTGGAATCTGCACAATCGTGTGAAGAAGTGCACTCCGCAACACGTCGGGAAACGTACCCCGGCAACCGGTTCCATCGTGAAATAACCTCTGATCTGTCCCTCGATCGGGGGTGCAGACGAACGACAGGAGCAGGCAATGCCCAACTTGAACGTGACCTACGGCGAGATGCAGGACGCCGCGACCCGACTCGTGAACGGTGAGCAGGACATCACCTCGAAGCTGCGTGAGCTGAAGTCGCTCGTCGACTCCCTCATCTCGGGCGGCTACGTCACGGACCAGTCGTCGGTTGCCTTCGGCAGCTCGTACCAGGAGTTCAACGACGGTGCGACGAAGACGATCGAGGGCCTCGAGGGCATGTCGATGTACCTGAACAAGGCGTCCGAGGCGCTCCAGCAGACCGACCAGGAACTCGCGAACGCCATCAAGTAGCGACCGCGAATCGGTCCCGGTCCTCGTCATGACGACGAGCACCGGGGCCGATCCGGTTCCGATCCCGTTCACCGACCAGGAGCAGTCATGGCAGACCTCATCATCACGAAGGAAGTCCTCGAGGACTCGACCACCAAGCTGCAGCACATCTCGGACGAGCTGGAGCACCAGAAGTCCGACGACCGCGCGCTCGACCAGGTCTACGGCCAGCACGACGTGTACAAGGCCATGAACGACTTCTCCGGCGACTGGAAGATCCACCGCAACAAGATGAAGGGCGCCATCGCCGGTTTGCGGGACAAGATGCAGAAGGTCACTCAGAACTGGACGGACCTTGAGCACGACCTCAGCGAGAAGCTCACCACCGAGACGACGGACGCGGGGAACGCCTGATGCCGGTGCGCGAGGGCAACTGGGGTTTGCTCGGCGAGTCCACCGACCCGGTGATCGCGGACACCGGCGTGATGCAGGAGCTCATCACCTACTACAAGGACATGGCGTCGGAGATCACCTCCGAGGCGGCTGTCCTGAAGAGCATCGGCGACGGCGACGACAGCAAGTTCAAGGGCGAGACCGCTGACGCCGTCCGGAAGAAGAGCAAGGAGGTCGCGGAGTCCCTGCAGAAGATGTCAGGCCGGTACGACGCCATCCGGGATGCGCTGACGGGGTACCTGCCGGCGCTCGAGGACGGGCTCAGCGAGTCGGCCGCGGCACTGCAGGCAGCGGAGACCGCACAGCAGTCGGGTGCGAGTGCGTCGGCGATGCCGGACCCGTCCGAGAACCGCGCCGACGACGCTCCCCCGCTCACCGACGACGAGCAGGGGCAGATCGACGCGAAGCACGCGGCGACGACCAGGTCGAACGACGCGATGGACGCGGCGAAGACCAAGTTGCGGAACGCGTTGTCGGCGCTCGACGGTGCGGGCAAGGCGGCGGCGTCGACGATCCGGGCGGCATGGGACGACGGCCTGCACGACACCCTGGGCGACAAGATCAAGGCGTTCTTCTCGAAGCTGCTGAAGCTGATCGTCAAGATCTTCACGTACATCGGCATAGCCCTGGCTGCGCTGGCGATCCTGATCCCCGGCGTCGGTGTGCTGGCCATCATGGGCGCCGTCGCGGCCGGGGTCAGTCTCGTCGCGCAGATCGGGTTGACCGCGCTCGGTGAGGGGAACGTGTTCGACCTGGTCATGGCGGTCGTCGGCGTGGTCACGCTCGGGGTCGGTGCCGGGATCACGAAGGCGACCTCCGTCGCGGTCGGCAAGGGCGTCACCGCCGGCAAGACTGCGATCCAGAACGCCACGAAGGTCGACCTCGGGAAGATCTCGAAGATCCGGGACGCCGCCATCAAGGACTGGACGAGCGCTGGGTCGGCAACCAAGGTGCGGTACGCCAACCAGCTGGGCAACGAGGTCAGGACGAACGGGTTGAACAAGCTGGACGACTTCGCCGGCAAGTTCAAGGACAACCCGAACTGGTGGAACATCCCGAAGGTCGGCACGACGATCAAGAACGACTGGGCCACGATCTCGAAACAGTTCGGTGCCGACCGGTTCACCAGGCAGGGCTTCACGAGCTGGGCGGAACGGATCGGCGGCGTCGACTTCCAGCTACTGCGGAACGACCTCGGCAAATTCGGCGGCGCCAACGGGCTCGGCACGCTGGTCGGGAACGCCCCGAAGTGGCACACCTACGTCAACGGCGGGATGGCCGTGTGGGGCAAGAACTACTCCATCGCCGGGCTCGTCATCAACCCGATCGGCGACGGCGCGGACAAGAAGCGTCCGTGGACCGACGACTGGAACGCGATCAAGCACCCGATCGCCGTCTGAGAGCAGCGCAATGACCACAGCAGCACCCGCCGTCACGTCGAGCATCGACGTCGAGTCCCCGCAGTGGCTCGTCATCCCGGACGTCGCCGACGCGACCCCCGAGTGGCGTGCCGAGGTGCTGCGGTTGTTCGAGGCGATCGTGCACGTGGACCGCGAGGCCGAGGGCGAGCAGCGGATCTTCGACGACGGGCGGGAGGTCGACCCGCAGACGGCACTCGACACCCTGCTCGAGTTCCGCGCTTCGCTCTACGGCGGCGACCGGCTCGTCGCGGGTCTCGGTGTCCCGAACCGGTGGCCGCTCCCCGTCGTGGTCTCGGTCGGGGTCACCGACGGAGACGACGCACGCGGCACCCGCGCGCTCCTCGAGCTCGCCGGTGCCGATGGTGGGCTCCCGGTGGAGCAGCCCGCGGTCGACGAGCTTCCCGAGCACGTCGGGGGCGAGGGGCCGGTCGTCACCCGGTACGACCTCGACGACGACGGCGCGATCTGGGCGACGGTGTGTGCGGTCCGGCGGGAAGGCGGTAGAGACGGCCCCGCCGTCGACACCCGCGTCCTCTGGCGCACCAGGGACCTCGACGTTGTCCCGGTGTTCGGACCAGAGGTCGTCGACCTGCTCGCTGCGATCCGGAACGAGGTGGCCGCATGACCGAACCGACCGCGTCCTTCTTCATGGTCGTCCCGCCGGGGTGGGCTCGGCTCCCCGCAGACGTGCCCCATCGCGAAGAACTCGGTGAGATCGTCCGGCAGGTGATCGCCAACGCGCTCCCGGACGACCTGCCCCGCGACCGTGCCGAACCGCTGCGGCAGGAGATGCGGAAGCGCCTGACCGCGACCGTGGTCGAGGCCGGCGACAACGGCGCGACGGCGGTGTACCTGCCCGTGCAGCCCGTCGACAGCTTCACGCCCCCGGTGTCCGTCATCGAGACTGAGGTGGACGACGAGTCCGACGAGGCCCCGGAGCAGGTGATCGCGCAGATCCTCGCCGATGCCCTGCCTGACCGTCGGGAGCAGGACGACCCCGGCATCCGCGAGGTGGACGGCGGCATCGCCGCTCGCACGGAGACGGTGGTCCGTCGCGCCGACCCCGGCGCCGAGCTCCCCAGCATCGGCGAGGACCTGCCCGTCGTGGACGACCGCCAGGTCGTGTACACGATCCCGGTCCCGCATCGGCCCGGCCGATGGGTCGTGATGTCCTTCTCGGCGATCAGCCTCCCGGGCACCGACGAGCGGCTCACCGATGCGCTCGTCTCGCTCTTCGACGCGATCATGACCACGTTCCGGTGGACCGACGTCCCCGGAGCCGAACCGACCACCCTCGAACGCCGTCTGGCCGAGCTCGGAGGAGCCGCGTGACCTGGTCCTTCGCCCACCCCGAGTCGCACCTGCTCCTGACGATGTCGGTCGTGCTGTTCCTCGGGACCCTGGCCTTCGTGATCCCGACGATCATCGCCGTCCGTCGGCGCACGGCGACCGACGCGCTCGCGTGGGCCGATCAGGTCCGCCGTGACCCGGCCGCGCCGTGGGGCATCGACCGGGTCCTCCGCGCGGTGGACGCCTCGTGCGCAGCCGCCGGGGTCGTCTTCCCCGGCGCGGTCCGCATCCTGGTCGGCACGACCGTGCGGCTCGACCTCGCTTCCCCGACTATCGCACCGCCGCAGCCGTGGGCCGCGACCCCGGACGGCCGTTCGTGGTCGGCCCCGATGTGGGCGCTGCAGGCCGTGCCGCTCACCGCACCGGCCCCGAGCGAATTCGCCACGGTGGTCTCCCTAGGCACCGATGGTGACGAGAACGTCCTCGTCGACCTGCGTCGTGTGCGCGGGATCGTCGCGCTCCGGGGTGAGCAGGCCGCACGGGACGCGGTGCTCCGCCGCGTGGTCGACCAGGTTCGCACCGCTCCGTGGGCCACGGGGACCGCTTTGCTCAGCGTGGGTACCGGCTCCGCGTTCGGTGTGGCCGTGTCGGTGCACGACGCGATCGCGGCCGTCGCGGCGGACGCAACCCCGGGCCTCCTGGTCGTGGCGAAGGTGCCGTCCGGGGAGGACGGTCGCGAGCTCGCCCGGCTCCTCGAGCGGCCGGGTGGCCGGTGGGCCTGTGTCGCGGCCGCGCCGCACCCGCTCGCCCGGTGGACGGTCGAGGCCCGCCGCGACGGCACACACGTCTCGGACGTCCTCGGGACGGTCCGGTGGATGGACGTCGGCCTGTCCATGCCCCTTGCGGCGTCAACGCAGCTCGATCCGACAGTGCTCCCGATGGAGGCGGACGCCTGATGCGCGTCGTCGTCACCGTCGTCGACGACGTCACAGGCGATTCTTCCGACGTGCTCGTCGACGCACCGGGCCAGACCCCGATGCGCAGTGTCGTCGACGCGCTCGCTCGCCGCACCGGCGGCGCAGCGATGCCGCAGGACGCACCCGACGGCGACGTCCCCTTCGCCAGGAGCGGGTTGGTCGACGGTGCGGTGCTGCACGTCGGCGGCACGGACCGCCCCGAGACGGAGCGAGGGGTCGTCCACCTGCTGGTCGTCGGTGGTGTCGACGCAGGCCGGACGCGTCGGCTCTCGCCGGGCACGTTCCGGATCGCAGCCGCTGACGACGGGTCGCCGACGGTCGGCGCGGACGCTGCGGACCACCCCGGACTGGAGGCCCGGATCGCCTTCGACGGGAGCGTGACGGTCCGGCAGGCACCGACGGACGAGCCGGTAATCGGTTCAGCCGGTTCGGTCACGATCGAGCAGGACGAGATCGGCGACGAGTGGATGGCATGGGTCCCCGACGCGCTCGTGCGCCTCGGTTCGACCGTCCTCACGGTGCGCCCGGTCGAGGTCGTGGATCGCATGCTGCTCCGGCCGCCGGACTCGGGACAGCTGGACTTCAACCGGCCTCCCCGGTTACTGCCCCCGTTTCTGACGACGCAGTTCCGGATCCCGAAGCCGCCCGTGCCGCCGCAGCGGTCCGCGATCCCGTGGATCATGGTGTTCGTCCCGGCGATGTTCGGCATCGTCATGGCGACGGTGTTCCACTCGCCGTTCTACCTGCTGTTCGCCGCGATGACGCCGATCATGGTCATCGGGCAGACCGTCACCGCCAGACGGACGGGCAAGAAGAGCCACCGGAAGCAGACCGCAGAGCACCGGGAGCGGGTCTCGGCGCTCGAGCGTGCGATCGACGCCGCGGTGCTCGCCGAGCGGGACGAGCGCAGGTCGTCATCGTCCGACGCCGGGTCGCTGCGCGTCGTCGCGACGACCCCGGGGCGTCGACTCTGGGAGCGGCGCCCCTCGGACGCCGACCACCTGCACGTCCGGATCGGCATCGGTGACCTGCCCTCGACGGTCACCGTGCAGGACGACCGCGACCTCGACGGCCTCGCGCACGAGGACCGGATCACCAGGGGCGTCCCAGTAACCGTGCCGCTCGCCGAGGTCGGCGTGCTCGGCATCGCCGGGGCCGGAGCGTCGCCGCGCGAACTCGGCCGGTGGGTGCTCGGGCAGCTCGCCGTGACGCAGAGTCCGCGCGAGGTGCAGTTCGTCGTGCTCACCGCGCAGCAGCACGTTCCGCAGTGGGCATGGACGCTCTGGCTCCCGCACCTGCGGCCGACCGGCGGGCAGGACGCTCTCGCCCTCATCGGCGCGGACGGCGAGACCATCGGTCGTCGACTGGCCGAGTTGACCCAGGTGCTCGCCGAGCGCCGGGCCGAGCGGACCAAGAACGGCTCGATGCGCGCGCGCTTCTTGCCGGAGATCGTCGTCGTGCTCGACGGCGCCCGTCGGCTGCGTGCGATGCCGGGCGTCGTGGGACTGCTCCGCGACGGGCCGGCGTGTGGCATCCGACTGGTGTGCATCGACGAGGAGGAGTGGCAGCTCCCCGAGGAGTGTGTCGCGACCGTCACGCACCGGACCGAGACCGAGCTGGTCCTGCGGCGGCAGCTCTCCGCGCCCGTGGAGCTCGTGCTCGCCGACCGCGTCGAGGACGACTGGTTCGACGACGTCGCCCGTGCCGTGTCCCCGCTGCGGGACACGAGCGGCTCGGACGGGGACGGCCTGGTGCCCGACGCTGCGCGGCTGCTCGACGTGGTCGACCTGCCGCAGCCGTCCGGGGCGATCGTCGCGGAGCGGTGGCAGCGCGGCCCAGCGACGACGTCGGCGGTTGTGGGCGTGGGGATCGACGGGGCGTTCGCGCTCGACCTCGTGAAGGACGGCCCACACGGTCTCGTCGCAGGAACGACCGGTTCGGGCAAGTCCGAGTTCCTGCAGACCCTCGTCGCGTCGCTCGCGCTCGCGAACCATCCGGACCAGATGACCTTCGTGCTCGTCGACTACAAGGGTGGCGCTGCTTTCAGCGTGGCGTCCGACCTGCCGCACACCGTCGGGCTCGTCACCGACCTCGACCAGCACCTCGTCGAGCGCGCGCTCCGGTCGCTCCGCGCCGAACTCACCCGCCGCGAACACATCCTCGCCGCGTCCGGCGCCAAGGACATCGAGGACCACGAAGCGCACCTGGAACGCGGTGGTCCGGGCGAGGCGATGCCCCGGCTCGTGCTCGTCATCGACGAGTTCGCCGCGATGGTCACCGAGCTGCCCGACTTCGTGTCCGGCCTGATCGGGATCGCACAGCGCGGTCGGTCCCTCGGCGTGCACCTCATCCTCGCGACGCAGCGCCCCGGCGGCGTGGTCGGGCCGGACATCCGCGCGAACACGAACCTCCGTGTCGCGCTCCGCATGACGGACTCGGGCGAGAGCACCGACGTCATCGACATCGCCGACGCCGCACGCATCCCCAAGAGCGTGCCAGGGCGCGCGTTCGCGCGCCTCGGGCACTCCTCCGTGGTGCCCTTCCAGTCCGCGCGCGTGGGCGGGAAGTGGGCCGGCGACGAGGACCCAGCCACAAGCCTCCCGTTCGTCCGCGTGCTCAACTGGCGCGACTTCGCGACCGCACCACCCGCCCGCCCCGTCCGAAGCGACCGCGCGACCGCCGCGACCGACCTATCGGTCCTCGTCGGCGCGATGACCGACGCCCGCGACCGACTCGGCATCGGCCACCTGCACAGTCCGTGGCTGCCGCCGCTGCCCGAACTGCTCCCGCTCGACGACGTCGGCACGACAGCCGTCGGGGCCGGACAGACCCACGCCGCGGTCGACGGAGCGCTCCGCTTCCCCTTCGGCACCGAGGACCTGCCGGACACCCAGGAGCAGCGCGCAGCAGAGATCGACCTCGACCGCTTCAACCACCTGTTCATCGTCGGAGCTCCTGGTTCCGGACGGTCCCTGGCGCTCCGGACGATCGCCGCGTCCGCCGCGTCCTCCATCCCCTCCACCGACCTGCACCTCTACGCGATCGACTGCGGCAACGGCGCGCTCGCGTCCCTGCAGGCGCTGCCGCACTGCGGCGCGGTCGTCCAGCGCACGCAGGTCGAGCGTGCGACGCGGCTCATCGACAGGCTCAGCCGCGAGACCGCCCGTCGGCACGACGTCATCGCCGCCGCGAGTGCCTCGGACATCACCGAGCAGCGGCTCCTCGCCGAGCCGGGCGAACGCCTGCCGCACGTGCTGGTGCTCGTCGACCGGTGGGAGAACTTCACGACGTCGCTCGGCGAGGTCGACGGCGGTGCCCTCACCGACGCGCTGCAGGCGTTGCTGCGTGACGGCGCCGCGGCCGGCATCCACGTTGTCGTTTCCGGCGACCGGACGCTCCTGTCGTCCCGGATGTCGACGCTCACCGACGACAAGATCGTGCTGCGCCTGACCGACCGGCTCGACTACTCGCTCGGTGGCATCAACCACCGCAAGCTCCCGGCGACGATCCCGGCGGGACGCGGCTTCCGGGCGGACTCCGGCATCGAGGTGCAGTTCGCCTCGCTCGGATCAGACGTGTCCGGAGCGGGACAGACCGCCGCCGTCCGAGACCTCGCGTCATCGTTGCGTGCCGGTACCGCCGTGCCGCCGTCTCCGCGACCGTTCCGCGTCGACGCCCTGCCGAAGGACCTGGACCTCGACGGGGCACTCGCGCTCGAGTCGGCGCCGTCGCTGTCGCCGATGGTCGCGGTGACCGGGATCGGCGGCGACGACATGGAGCTGCAGACCGTCGACCTGTCGACCGGTGGCGGGACCTTCATCGTCGCCGGGCCGTCGCGGTCCGGGCGGTCGACGATGCTCGCGTCGATGGCGCGGTCGCTGCTCGCGGGCGGGACGGAACTCGTGGTGCTCGCGCCACGCCAGGGTGCGGTCCGCGACCTCGACGGGTTGCCCGGGGTCTGCGCAGTGTTCTCCGGCGACGACGTCACCGCGGAGGACCTGGCCCCCGTCCTCACGGCGTCCGGGAGACCAACGGTCCTCGTCGTCGACGACGGCGAGCTCCTCATCGACTGCACCGCCGCGAAGTGGCTGCGGGAATGGGGTCGAGCCGCCACGGACAACCGGCAGGGGCTCCTACTCGGAGGCAACACCACGGGCCTCGCAACCGGGTTCGGCGGCTGGCAGGTCGACGCCAAGAAGAACCGTCGCGGTGCCCTCCTCTCCCCGCAGGACACCCTCGCAGGTGACCTCATCGGCGTCCGGATCTCGCGGTCATCGATCTCCAGCCGCATCGAGCCCGGCACCGCCCTCGTCCACCTCGGCACCGGGCTCGCGTCCACGCTGCAGGTGCCTTCGGTCACAGCGAACACGAGGACGGGGAGCGAGGCGGTCGCGTTCGCGGAGCGCTGACGCCCCGACGCTGCGCGCAACCTGAACATCGGGGTCCCCCGGAGAACCTCGCCTTCTTCATGCGACCACGCTAGCCAGCGCCAGACGTCGAGGGTGCGGTCTCAGCCTGTCCGATAGCCGATCCTCAACCGGTACGCGCTGCAACAACACCCACGACCCTCGAACAGGTTACATTTCCCACAACAAATATTACGATGCGGTAACGGGGTACGGGGTTCCAATCTCCTCGTCGGAGGGCGCCGAATAGCTTGCATCAGCCGGGAACCATCCGGAGCGCTCACCAGCCGCACATCGCTGGTTCTCCACCCTGCACCAGGGTGTGTTCGGCGCGCACACAGCAGCCGCGCCGAGCGCGACACCTCAGCAAAGGAAACGATCACCATGCGCAAGAGCCTGAAGACCTCCATCACCCTCGCCACGACCGGCGCCCTCGTGCTCGGCGGTGCCGCGTTCGGCATCTCCTCCGCCCAGGCCTCGACCCCCGCGATCCACACGGTCTCGTCGTCGTCGTCGAAGATCCCCGCACCGGTCGCCTCGGTCCCCGAGGTCCTCGGTGGTTCCACCGCCGTGAAGCTCGACTCCGGCTTCACCGACGCCCTCACCGCCCTCAAGCTCACCCCCGGCGTCTCGGGAGATGCGACCCTGGCTGACGGGTCGGTGTCGTTCCCGATCACCGCCGGGTCGGTCACGTACTGGTCGCCGGACGGCGACTACAAGCCCTACGTGCAGGGCCTGCTCAACCACGACGACTCCGGCCTGACCCTGAAGGCCGGCGACACCACCGTCACGCTCGAGAACTTCGTCGTGAACCCGGGCTCCTCCAAGCTCTACGGTGACGTCCTGGTCAACGGCAAGGTCGCCGCGTCCAACGCGTTCCTGTTCGAGCTCTGGGGCGGTTCCCTCAAGCCCCTCCAGCTCGAGGGCGACAACGCCATCCTGACCGGCACCACCGTCCACGTCTCCGAAGACGCCGCCGGCCTGCTGAACAAGACCTTCGGCACCGACGCCGTCAAGCGCGGCCTCCTCGTCGGCACCGCCACCATCACCGCACAGATCAAGTAACACCCCACGTACTCCGGCTGTGCATGGCAGACCGGAACGGCCAACGCCCCGTCGCTCGCGACGGGGCGTTGCTCATGCGCCGAGACCCCACGCAACATCCGAAGCCCAAACGTCACTTTCGCGGTGACCAGCTGCGCCCGAACGCGCGCCGCTGGGCACCCCCCCCCAGTCCGCGCCTCCTTTCGCCGTGACTGGCCTCTGCGACACGTGGGTAGGTGCGGCAGCGAGGATCAGCAGCGCCAGCGCGAGCGCCCCGAGCCGACGGTGGAGGGCGAAGCGCACTCGGTGCTGAGCTGCTCCGCGGGTTAGCATCGCCCTGGGGCGGATGGTCTGCCATCAAGGGGGACACAGTGTCGGACATCATCGCGGTCGGGGAACACAAGAAACGGGTGCAGTTCAAGCTCCGCATCCAGATGGTCGCGTTCATCGCAGCGGTCGTCGGCGGAGCAGCGTTCGCCATCAACGGCGCCGCTCACCTGAACAGTGCCGCGCTCGGGGCCATCGGCCTCGTGGGACTGGGCGTGGCGATCATCGCGTACGTGTGGTCACGCATCTACGGGCTCGTCATCATCGCGAAGCACCAGGGACCGCCGAACCTGCGCTGACCGCGGTCCGGGTGCCGCACTGCAACACGCTCAGTGACAGGCCGTGTCAAGGGCAACGATCCGGCTGGTCGAGCCGATACCGTCCCCCCACGTGAAGATTCCGTGCAAGTCCGGAGACCCGGACACGTCGTCCGTGAACTCCAGCCGGCTCGAGCTGGCATCGACCTTCTGCTGCTGCAGATCAGCACCCGGCACGGTCGCCTCGACCGCTGCCCGGACCGCCGCGGCGGCGCGGACCGGGTCGACGGAATCATCGAGGAACAGGTCCCACCGGTAGAACACGCCCGCCTTCGGACCGTATCCCGCATCGCAGTGCCCCGTGGACGGGGTGACGCGGACAGACCGCGCCGCAGCCGAACCCGTCGGCAATGACTGCCCAGCGGGGACGATGTCGTCCGGTGTGATCGCCAGCGCATCCAGTACGGCTTGGCTCACCGCGTCGAGTCGCTGCTTCGTCGCGGCCCGGCGCGCGGGAGCGTTGCGTTCCGCAGCCCGACCCGCCGGCGAGGCCGCGCTCTCCGATGCTCGGGCCTCGGCTCTCGCCGACGCCAGCACCTCTGACCGCGGATTCTCCCGCTCGTACGCCGCCTGCAGCCGCACCGAGGTCCGGATGATCGTCACCGACCCCGGGACGATCGTGCAGAGAGCGATACCCAGCGCCACAGCTCCGACCAGGAGCGCTGCACCCGGTGTCCCACGAGTCCGCCGGACGTCGACGATGCCCCAAACGAGCGCCCACCCGGGGATCCCGACACCGAGCACGATCGCGACGACTCCGTAGCCAGCGAACCCACCAGGACCGCCGCCGTCACCACCGTCGCCGCCATCCTGCCCGTAGCCGGCCAGGAGACCGCCGAGGAAGTACGGCACGAACGCCACCAACAAGGCCACCAGCGCCGCGATCGCGAGACCAACGGACACCCCACTCACCCGTCGTCTTGCTCCCGGCCCACCACCCGACACTTCGGTCACACCACTCCCAACGCCCGGGTGTCGTTTGAGAGCACGCTCTCCCGAACGACAGGGGCAGGCTACCGCCAGATGATTACCTGGCCCCGCACGAACAGTCACCCACGCACCCGACGAAGAAGTCTCGGTACCGGACGGGTCCGCCGATGAAGTACCCGCGGCCGGGAACGGAGCGCAGAAGGTCGTCGCGGATGAGCACCCGGTAGGCGTTGTTGATGCCGAAGTAGAACGGACCCCCTGACGCCGAACTGGGATGGACCCCCTGGTTGACGCTAGGAGGGTGAT
>NZ_JADKSB010000032.1:0-16706 GCF_015350935.1 Curtobacterium sp. VKM Ac-2887
CTAGACAGCTCCATCAAGCCAGGAGGCCTCGCTACGTCACAAGACCCGAAGTGTCACCAACGTCATGGCCGAGTACACCTAGGCGCGCGACGCCTTCTGGGGGACCGTGAAGATGTTGCCGGTGGTGACGCCCTCTTCCACCTCTTCGAGGGTGCGACCGCGGCTCTCCGGCACGAACTTCCAGATGAAGAGCAGCGCGAGCAGACCGACGATGCCGAAGCCGAAGAACGTCCCGGTGATGCCGGTCGCGGCGACGATCGTCGGGAAGTAGAGCCCGAGGAACGCGTTCGCGATCCAGAGGCAGAACACCGAGATGCCCATGCCGAGCGCGCGGATCTGGGTCGGGAAGATCTCCGACAGCACCACCCACACGGCGATGTTGAGGAAGGTCTGCATCGAGCCGACGAACGCGACGACGAGGAACAGGATCACCCACGGGCGGGCCGGGTTGCCCTCGGGCAGTGCGACCGAGGCGATGCCGATCAGGAAGTGGCAGACCGTCGTCAACGAGAAGCCGATGATCAGGGTCGTCCGGCGGTTGATCTTCTCCATGTTGTACAGCGCGATGACGCCACCGACCACGGCGATCACGCCGGGGGCGATGTTCGCGATGAGGGCCGCCGACGCCTGGAACCCGGACTCGATGAGGACGGTCTGCCCGTAGTACATGATCGAGTTGATGCCGGTCAGCTGCTGGGCGACGCCGAGCCCGGCACCGATGAGCACGATGCGGATGAGCCACTTGTTGCCGCGCAGCGTCTGCCACCCGCTGACTCGATCGGCCTTCGCCTCGAGGTCGTTGCTCCGCTTGATGTCGTCGAGCTCGGCGGTCGCACGCTCCGTGGTGCGGACCTGCTGCAGGACGGACAGCGCTTCGTCGTAGCGCCCCTTCGACGCGAGCCATCGCGGCGACTCCGGCACCCGGAGCATGCCGACGAACAGGGCGATCGCGGGGAGTGCACAGACGGCCAGCATGACGCGCCAGACGCCGTTGCCCTCACCCCACAGGTTGCCGATGATGGCGTTGACCACGAACGCGGCGAGCTGCCCGATCACGATCATGAGCTCGTTGCGGCCGGACAGCGAACCCCGGATCTCGTACGGCGCGAGTTCAGCGAGGAACACCGGGACGACGGTCGATGCACCACCCACCGCGAGGCCGAGGAGGACACGGCCGACGACGATGACGCCGAACGTCGGTGCGAAGACGCAGATGAGGGTGCCGAGGAAGAACGTCACGGCGAGGGCGATGATCGTCTTGCGACGCCCCCAGCCGTCGGCGATGCGGCCGCCGAGCATGGCACCGATCGCGGCGCCGAACAACAGGGAGCTGGTGACGACGCCCTCGGTGAAGTTCGTGAGGCCGAGTTCGGCCTTCATCGGGTTCAGGGCACCGTTGATGACACCGGTGTCGTACCCGAAGAGCAGCCCGCCGAACGTGGCGACCAGGGCCAGGACGCCGAGGCGTCGGCGGTGCGGTCCGGTCCCGATCGGGGGCAGTGCGACAGTCGGGGCTGTCGGCTTGATGTCGACCATTCGGTGACTCCTTCGTCGGTGATCGCGCTTCAGTGCGTGCACCGATGGTAACCCGATTCCATGTCCTGTCAATTGGACATTCTGTCGTCAGAACGATTGGATCGGTCCACATAACGCCTGGTCAGGACGGGAGCGGTCCAACGGCCCCCGTTCGACCGTCAGGACTCGTCGGGGGTCGGGCTGTCCCCCAGCACGTCACCGAGCGACGCGATGTCCGCGCCGTGGTCGGTGTAGCGCCGGACGGTCCGTCGGGCAGCTGCACTCGCGGCACCGGACAGCGCCGGGTTGCGTCGCGCAGCATCGGCCACCCGGCCCGCGTGCCCCGCGGTCGAGAGCAGGACGTTCGCCAGCGCCCGGGCGTCGCCGCGTTCGGGCACCCCGGTGACCGTCCACGCCGTGCGCACCTGGGCGTCCGGCGTCACACCGCGTCGGGTGCCCATGCGGTGCCAGTCGGAGAGCACGCCCTCGGTCCGGGAAGCCGCGCGGTCAGCCTCGCCCGCTCTCCGGCGCGCGGCGTCGCGTGCAGCGGACTCGCTCGCGCCCTCGACCGTGTCGTACCGGTCGGTGAGGCCGTCGGCCCGGCGCCGGACACTCTCCGCCCGTTCACGAGCAGCGCCGTCGTCACCGCCTTCTTCTGCGATGCGGGCGGCGTGCGCGGCGGCAGCCGCGGCGAGGATCTCCGAACGCTCCATGGCCTCGACGGTAGCCGTTCCGACCGACACCGGCGACCGCTCAGACGATCGACACGTCCCAGCCGAGGTCGGCGGCCCGGTCACCGAGGACCCGGGCGTTCGCGCCGCACACCGACTCGGTCGACCCGGTCGGGTAGTAGCGACGGATGGCTGCTTCCGGGACGAACCGACCACCGAGCGGATCCGTGGCGGCATCACGCACGCTCCACCACCGATCGGTCGCCTGCGCGATCGCCGTCTCGAGCGGGACCTCGACGGTGACGATGCGCAGCTTCTCGTAGCCGGCGTCGTCGAGCTCGGCGAGGAGGTCGTCGAGGTAGTCCACGCTCGACAGGGTGCCGTGCACGACGACGTTCTCGCCGTTGCGGAGGGCGCGGCGGCGCAGCGTGTCGGCCACGGTGGTCGACTCGGCGTGCACGAACCCGGCGATCTCACGCAGCTGCACCGGCCGGTCGTCGGCCAGGCGGCGAGCCGTCCACCGGTCCACCAGACCGTCCGCCTGTGCGCGCAGGAGCAGCGGGTCCTTGAACTCGTCGGCGTCGATCGACCGGTACCCGCACAGCTCCGGCATCCGCTCCAGGGCGGTCGACTTCCCCGACCCCGGCGGCCCGGCCGTCACGACCACCGCGAGCGAGCCGTCGGCGACCGGCGACGGGGTCAACGCGCGGTGTTCCTCGAGCACGGACTCGTGGAACCGCAGGCGGCTCGCCTCGTACAGGAAGCCGTCCGGCGCGTAGATCGTCCTGGTGCTCGCGCCCGCCGTGTCCGACCAGGGGTTGTCGAGCGAGTCGGCGCGGAGCGCACGGCCCAGCTCGACGGCCACCCGGTCGCGGAGCTTCGTCACCGGGTGCGCTTGCGGGTCTGCCGTTCGGCGATCGCCCGGCGGACGGTCTCGTACTCGACCTCGGACAGGAGGCCGTCCTGGAACGCCGCCGCGAGTTCCTTGGTGGTGCCGGTGGCCGAGGCGGCACCGTCGAACGCCGCACCACGCTTCGGGGTGCGGTGCGTCAACGCCATCGACGACAGCTCGCGCAGCATCGTCTCCGAGTCGATCTGGCCACCCTCGCGCCGGGAGATGACCTCACGCGGAGACGGCCGCTTCGTGGTCAGGGTCCGGCGGGAGAGCCGCCGCGAGACCTCGGGTTGGGAGATCCCGGCGAGCTTCGCGATCTCGCGCTGCGGGACGCCGAGGTCGGCGAGCTTGAAGATCCCGCGCCGCAGTTCCATCTCGGCGTGGTGTTGCTGCTCACGACTGTGCAGGACGTGCTCGACCGCCGCACGGACGGTCGCGGGCGCACTGTCGGTCCGACCGGCCAACGCGCGCACGACGGCTTCGGTGTCGGGTCGACGGGGGTCCGACCCACCCCGTCGCCCGGGGACCACCCTGACGCCCATGACCACCTGCTCTCGTTGATACCGACGGTATCACTCGTCGTGGACGACGGAGGATCCGCGGTACGTCTGCAGACACAGGACGGAGGCGCTGCGTTCGCCCCGGGGACACCGCGCGGTTAGCATCGAGCTGAGGGGGAATCATGAACCGGACGCTCGCGATCGGGGTCGTCGTCGCGGCCACCGTGGCACTGTCGGGGTGCTCGCTGCTGCGCGGGTCGGACCGAGCCCTCCCCGCCCCGTCCACCCCGGCGACGACGCCGACCTCGTCCGCCACGCCGACGCCGACGCCCGACGCCGATCCGGAGGGTGACCTCCTCGAGTCGTCGGCGCACCCCCGCACGCCGACGCCGGAACCCACCGAGTCGGCGGCTCCGGCGCCGACGCTGACGCCGATCCCCGCCGGGACCGTCCTCGCCCAGGGTGACGTCGCGTCCCCGAAGGGCAGCGTGCACTTCCGGTTCCGCGTGGTCGCGGTCGGCGACGACACGTTCACCGCGCAGTACTCCGGCTTCACCTCGACCCTGCCGGTGCCGGTCGGGGTCGGCCTGTTCGACCTGCCGCGCGCGGTCGGCGACGGCCTGACCTACCCCGGCGTCGGCGACCGGACGCTCGGTGGGCCGACCAGCACGGCGACCGCGGTGGACGTCCCGCTGAGCGGCTCCGGCGTCGACCCGTCGCACCTCACCACGCTCGTGACCTACTCCGCGGCGGCTCCCGGGCAGGAGGCCCCGGTCGAGATCGCTGCCGGCAAGGTGCTCGCGGTGACGACCGTGCGGTGGTCCGTCCCGGCGCGGCAGACGAACGTGCACCCAGAGGACGCCGGTGCCCGGGCGAACGCGACCGGTCCGGTCACCGCGACGACGACGGGCGGGGCGCCGCGGTCGTACACGGTCGCGCCGGACGACCTCATCGGGGACGTCGCCGCCCGCTTCGGCATCAGCGTGCGGGCGCTCGTCTGGCTCAACGAGGGCGTGCAGGTGTTCGGGACGGACCAGCACCTCTACGAGGGAACGACGCTCAACCTCGACCCGCTCGCCCGCTGACCGCGGCGGCCACGGCGCCGGCGACCTTTCGCGGTGAGCGACACCTCACGGGCCGCGCCGCGCGTGAACTGTCGCTCAGCGCGAAAACTGCCTCGGGTCCGCCCCGCGGCCAGCGCAACCGGCAGACGGACGGGAGGCCCGTGGCGGATCCGCCACGGGCCTCCCGTCCGTCAGGTGGGTGCGTCGCTACTTGCGCAGCTCCAGGTACTTCGCGATGAGCGCCTTGGTCGAGGCGTCCTGCGCGTCGAGCGCGGCCTGGTCGCCCTCGACGGCGGGCGTGACCTGCAGCGCCAGCTGCTTGCCGAGCTCCACGCCCCACTGGTCGAACGAGTCGATGCCCCAGATCGTGCCCTCGGTGAACACGATGTGCTCGTAGAGCGCGATCAGCTGGCCGAGCACGCTCGGGGTGAGCTCCGGCGCCAGGATGGACGTCGTCGGCTTGTTGCCCGGGAAGGTGCGCGCCGCGACGATCCCCTCGTCGGTGGTGCCCTCGGCACGGACCTCGTCGGCGCTCTTGCCGAACGCCAGCGCCTTGGTCTGCGCGAAGAAGTTCGCCAGGAACAGCGTGTGCACGTCGGTGCCGGGAGCGACGCCCTTGCCGTCGCCGGTCTCGTCCTTGAGCGGACGGGCCGGGTTCGCGACCGTGATGAAGTCGGCCGGGATCAGGCGGGTGCCCTGGTGGATGAGCTGGTAGAACGCGTGCTGGCCGTTCGTGCCGGGCTCGCCCCAGAAGACCTCGCCGGTCTCGGTGGTGACGGGCGAGCCGTCCCAGCGGACGCGCTTGCCGTTCGACTCCATGGTGAGCTGCTGCAGGTACGCGGCGAAGCGGTGCAGGTACTGCGTGTACGGCAGGACCGCGTGGCTCTGCGCACCGAGGAAGTTCGTGTACCAGACGTTGAGCAGGCCCATCAGGACGGGGACGTTCTGCTCGAGCGGCGTGGTGCGGACGTGCTCGTCGATCGCGTGGAAGCCGGCGAGGAACTGCTCCCAGTTCTCCTGGCCGATCGCGACGATGACGCTCGTGCCGATCGCGGAGTCGACGGAGTAGCGGCCGCCCACCCAGTCCCAGAACCCGAATGCGTTCTCGGGGTCGATGCCGAAGGCCTCGACCTTGTCGAGCGCGGTGGACACGGCGACGAAGTGCTTCGCGACGGCGTTCGTCTTCTCGTCGTCACCGGCGTCGGTCAGGCCGAGCCGCTCCCACAGCCACTGGCGTGCGAGTCGCGCGTTCGTCAGGGTCTCGAGGGTGCCGAAGGTCTTCGACGCGACGATGAACAGCGTGGTCTCGGGGTCGAGGTCCACGGTCTTCTCGTAGATGTCCGCCGGGTCGATGTTCGACACGAAGCGGGCTTCGAGGCCGGGCTGGACGTACGGCTTGAGTGCTTCGTAGACCATGACGGGGCCGAGGTCGGACCCACCGATGCCGATGTTGACGACGGTCTCGATGCGCTTGCCGGTGACACCGGTCCACGAGCCGTCACGCACCTGCGACGCGAACGCGTAGACCTTGTCGAGCGTGGCGTGCACGTCGGCGTCGACGTCCTGGCCGTCGACGGTCAGCGGCGCCGCCGGGACGAGCCCCTCGGTCGCCTTCGGACGGCGGAGCGCGGTGTGTAGGACGGCGCGGTCCTCGGTGACGTTGATGTGCTCACCGGAGAGCATCGCCTGGAAGCGCTCGGCGACGCCGGTGTCCTTCGCGACCTGCAGCAGGGCGGCGAGGACGTCCTCGGTGACGAGGCCCTTCGACAGGTCCACGGTCAGGTCGGCGGCCTGGAACGTGTACTGCTCGGCACGGCCGGGGTCGCTGTCGAACCACCCGCGCAGGTCAGGGGTGAAGTCGGCAGCGATGCTGTCGAGCTTCTTCCAGCCTTCGGTCGATGTGGGGTCGACGGGAGCGGATTCGGTCACTTCGGTCCTCCTGGGATCACGTTCGAGACGTACAGCCCGCAGGTCACCGCACCAGTGCGTCGCGGACCGTCTTCGAGCGTAGTGCCGTCGGCACCGTCGCGCGCACCGCCGGAGGGGAGGCACGGGGCGCGTTCGCTGCGCGCGTCACGTCCGGCGGGTGGTCGGCCTCAGGGCCGGGGTGCGAAACGCCGCAGCCGCAGGCTGTTCGTCACGACGAACACCGACGAGAACGCCATCGCGGCGCCGGCGAGCACCGGGTTCAGCAGCCCCGCCATCGCGAGCGGGATCGCCGCCACGTTGTACGCGAACGCCCAGAACAGGTTGCCCTTGATGATGCCGAGCGTGGCCCGCGACAGCCGGACGGCGTCGGCGACGACGGTGAGCCGACCGCTCACGACCGTGATGTCACTGGCCGCGATCGCGGCGTCGGTGCCGGCCCCCATCGCGATGCCGAGGTCGGCCGCGGCGAGCGCGGCAGCGTCGTTGACGCCGTCACCGACCATGGCCACGCTCCGTCCCTCGGCCTGCATGCCCCGGACGGCGTCGAGCTTGCCGGCCGGGGTCGCGCGGGCGTGCACCTCGTCGATGCCGACCTGTGCGGCGACGGCCCGTGCGGCGCCGTCGTTGTCGCCGGTGAGCAGGACGGGGTGCAGGCCGAGGGCCACGAAGCGCGCGACCGCGTCAGCTGCCTCGGGCTTCACGGTGTCGCCGACGACCACGACGCCCAGCACGCGGCCGTTCCGCGCGACGACGACCGCGGTGCCCCCGTCGGCCTCGGCGGCGGTGACCGCGGCCGAGGCGTCGCCGGGCACGACGACCGCCCAGGACGCTGCGAGCCAGCGGGTCCCGCCGACGAGCACGACGTCGCCGTCCACGACGGCCTGCACGCCGGCGCCGGGGGTGGAGTCGAACTGCTCGGCGGTCGGGACGTCGAGTTGCCTGGCCGTCGCGGCCCGCACGACCGCACGTGCCACGGGGTGTTCGGAACCCTGCTCGACGGCGGCAGCGAGCCGGAGCACGGCGTCCGCGTCGAGGGTCGCGTCCGTCGAGGTCACGGCGCGCAGGGTCATCTCGCCGGTGGTGACGGTGCCGGTCTTGTCGAGCACGATGGTGTCGACGCCACGGGTGCGTTCGAGCACCTGCGGGCCGCCGATCAGGATGCCGAGCTGGGACCCGCGGCCGGTGCCGACGAGCAGTGCGGTCGGCGTCGCGAGTCCGAGGGCGCACGGGCAGGCGATGATGAGCGTGGCGACGGCCGCGGTGAACGCCGCCGTGACCGAGCCGCCGAGCACGAGCCAGCCGACGAACGCCAGCACGGCGAGCCCGATGACGATCGGCACGAAGACGCCGGAGACCCGGTCGGCCAGGCGTTGGACGTCGGCCTTGCCGGTCTGCGCGTCCTCGACGAGCCGTCCCATCCGGGCGAGCTCGGTGTCGGCGCCGACGCGGGTGACGGCGACCACGAGCCGGCCGCCGACGTTGATCGTCGCGCCGGTCACCCGGTCGCCCGGTCCGACCTCGACGGGGACGGATTCGCCGGTGACCATGCTGCGGTCGACGGCCGAGGACCCGTCCTGCACGAGGCCGTCGCTGGGGATCCGCTCCCCCGGCCGCACGACGACGACGTCCCCGACGACCAGCGCCGACGCGGGCACACGCTGCTCGACGCCGTCGCGCAGCACCGTGGCCTCCTTCGCGCCGAGTTCGAGCAGGGCGCGCAGCGCTGCCCCGGACTGCTTCTTGGCGCGGGCCTCCATGTACCGGCCGGCCAGGATGAACACCGTGACGGCCGCGGCGACCTCGAGGTACAGGTCGGTCGCCTCGGGGTCGGTCGCGATCCACGAGAACGTCATGTGCATGCCGGTGGTGCCGGCGTCGCCGAAGAAGAGCGCGTAGAGGGACCAGCCGAAGGCCGCCAGCACACCCACGCTGACCAGGGTGTCCATGGTCGCGGCACCGTGTCGGGCGTTCACCCACGCGGCACGGTGGAACGGGAGCGCGCCCCACACCGCGACGGGCGCGGCGAGCGTCAGGGCGAGCCACTGCCAGTTCGGGAACTGCAGGACCGGCACCATCGAGAGCAGGACGACCGGCACGGCCAGGACCGTCGACACGACGAGTCGACGGCGCAGCGCACCGGCCGGGTCGTCGGCGTCATCGTCCGGCGCCGTCGTGTCGGCCGGCGGCGCGGGGACGGTCGCACCGTAGCCCGCGGACTCGACGGCGGCGATGAGGGCAGCGGGGTCGGCGGGGCCGTCCGCGGCGACCTGCACCTGTGCCTTCTCGGTGGCGTAGTTGACGGTGGCGGTGACCCCGGGGAGCTTGCCGAGCTTCCGTTCGATGCGGTTCGCGCACGAGGCGCAGGTCATGCCCGTGATGTCGAGCTCGACGATGCCGTCCGTCACGACGGCACGACCTCGTACCCCGCCTCGGCGACCGCACCGCGGAGCGCATCGGCGTCGACGGGCGCGTCCGAGGTGACGGTCACCGACGAGGCACCGCCGGGGACGAGCGCGACGGCGACGTCGGACACCCCCTCGAGTTCGGTGAGTTCCTCGGTCACGCTCAGCACGCAGTGCTCGCAGGTCATGCCCTCGACGAGCAGCAGTTCGGTGGTCACGGTGTCTCCTCCTGTGGTTCGGGTGCGGGCGGCGGTCACGAGCGCACGAGCCGGGCGATGGCCTGGCTGGCTTCGCGGACCTTCTCGTCCGCGGCGTCGCCACCCTCGGCGACCGCCTCGGCGACGCAGTGCTTGAGGTGGTCCTCGAGCAGCGACAGCGCCACGCGTTCGAGCGCCCGGTTCGCCGCCGAGATCTGGGTGAGGACGTCGATGCAGTACGTCTCGTCCTCGACCATGCGGGCGATGCCGCGCACCTGGCCCTCGGCGCGACGGAGCCGCTTGAGCAGGTCGTCCTTGTCGCCGATGTACCCGACGTGTTCGTGCATGGTGGCCTCCACGGTCCTCAATACGGTACCCCCCTAGGGTATTCCCTCCCATGGACGCGCGGACACGAACGAGGGTATTCACCTCGCCGTGCCGTCGATGTCATGATTTCGACCATGACCGATCCGGCGACGAACGGCTTCCGCAGACTGCGGTTCGCCGACGGCGACGGCTCCGACTACTCGGACATCTTCGAGGCGGAGTACCACGGGTCCGACTTCGCCTCGGAGACGTACGCGACGAACGACACCCGGTACGAGTACACCGTGGTGGGCGACGACGACCTGACGCTGCGGACCATGCGCGCCGAGGGCGGGCGACGCGGCGGGGTGATCGGGGCGCGGGAGGACCACGTGGTCTTCTGGCTCACCAGGGGCAGGCTCGAGATGCACTTCGCCGACCGCACGCGGGTGGTCGAGCCGGGCAGCCCGTACATCGCGAGTGCGTCCGAGGCGTACCGCTTCGAGTCCGACGGCACCGTCTACAACGGGGTGCACATCGCGGACTCGTTCCTGCGGACCGTCGGGCGCGACCTCGGCTACCGACTGCCGGACGGCCCACTGCTGTTCGAGCAGCAGGACGAGGTCATCGCCCGCCGCGAACCGCTGCGCCACCTGATCGGGGAGCTCGGCCCGGCACTCGTGGACGACCGCGTGGTCGGTCCGATGCGGACGGCCCTGAACCGTCGCCTGGCGATCGTCGTGCTCGACACCTTCCCGATCCGCAACCGCGGCGACGACGTCCCCGTCGCGAACCGCCTGCGCGACGCGATCCGCTACGTCGAACTGCACGCGGCCGAACGTCCGGCGGTGTCGGACATCGCCGCTGCGTGCGGGCTCAGCCAGCGGGGGCTGCAGGACGTGTTCGCCCGCACCCTCGACTCCACGCCGCACCGGTTCCTGCGCGAGCACCGGCTCGACCGTGCCCGGAGCGAACTCCTGCGCGCGGGCGACGACCGGGTCCCCGGTGCCGACGGGGTCGCCGTGGTCGCGCGTCGGTGGGGCTTCACCAACCCGGGCCGGTTCGCCACCGCCTACCGCGAGCGGTTCGGCGAGGACCCCGCCGCCACGCTCCGCACGTCGTTGTCCGCACACCCCGACAGCGGCCGGGCGTCGTGGCGCGTCCGCCGCGCGGTCGCGTTCATCGAGGAGCACGCCGCCGAGGACCTCTCCCTGCAGGACATCGCCGACGCCGCCGGGGTCCTGCCGCGACGCCTGCAGCAGCTCTTCCGGGCCGAGCGGGGCGAGTCCCCGATGGCGTGTGCCCGGGCGATCCGCGCCGCTGCAGAACGCAACGCGGCGGACGGAACACGCGAAACCGCCTGAGCGGACGGCCAGGGGGTACAGCCACATCCCCGTGTTCCCGCGGATTCCTGGATTTCTGCCGAATCCGAAAAGTCATGTGTGACGAATCTCTGGTGAGCCCCGTCTCATCCGTGAACAGCAACCGCTGGGAACGCCCGGCGGGTCACTCGGAAGGAACGAACCATGGCTGACTCCATCACCACCACCCCGGCAACCACCGCTGCGGCCCGTGCCACCTCGCACGCCGGCTCGAACAGCGGCGTCACCGGCAAGACCGTCATCGACGACACCGTCGTGTCGAAGGTCGCCGGCATCGCGGCCCGCGAGGTCAACGGCGTGCACTCGCTCGGCGGCGGCGCTGCCCGTGCGATCGGCGCCCTCCGCGACGCGATCGGCCAGCGCGACCACGGTCAGGGCGTCAAGGTCGAGGTCGGCGAGAAGCAGGTCGCCGCGGACATCGTCATCGTCGCCGAGTACCCGGTGTCGCTCCAGCAGGTCGCCGACGGCGTCCGCAGCAGCGTCGCTCGTGCCCTCGAGCAGATCGTCGGCATGGAGGTCGCCGAGGTCAACGTGACCGTCCAGGACGTCTTCATCCCGGGCGACGACGACGACAACGACAACGACGAGAAGAAGGAAGCGCGAGTCGCATGAGCAACACACTGATCGGTGCCCTCATCGGCGCCGTCCTCGCAGTCGTCGCACTGCAGTTCGGGTTCTGGGGCTTCGTCCTGGTCATCGTCTTCGGTGCGATCGGGGCCCTCGTGGCTGCCCTCGCCACCGGCAAGATCGACCGTGGCGCCCTGACCGACGTGCTCACCGGGCGCCGGAGCTCCCGGTGAACGCCGGCCCGGACGTCGTCCCGGGCCGCGTCGAGATCACCGCTCGTGCACTGACCTCGCTGGCGCGGGCCGTCGCAGCCGAACGGCTCGGCCCCCCCGCCAAGCGGGTCAGGGTCGGTCTCGGAGACGCGGCCGGAGCAATGGCCCTCGACGTCACCGGCCCGATCGCCGCGGGCGACGACCTCGTCGCCCGTTCGGCCCAGGTCGCCGACGAGGTCAAGCGCCGCGTGAGCGAACTCACCGGCCGCCGCGTCGGCAGTGCCCACATCGAACTCACCGGGATCGTGCGCGAGCGCGAGTCCCGAACCCGGTAGGAGACCATCATGAGCAACGGTTCCGTCGAACGACGCATCCGTCGTCGGAGCGTGCACCGCTCCCGCTCGACCGCAGTGGCGGTGGCGCTGGTGGTCCTCGCACTGGTCGCCGCGTGGATCGGCACGGAGTCGGTCCTGCGGGCGATCGGGCGGCCTCCGCTCCTCGCCGACCCGCAGACCGCCGTCGACGCCGCACTGCAGCCCGATGCCGCGTTCGTCACGATCGCCGAGGTCATCGCCGTCGTGCTCGTGGTCCTGGGCATCGTGCTGATCGTCCTGGCCCTGAAGCCGGGTCGCCAGCACCGTTCCGTCGTCCAGCACGACCGTGGCGCCGTCGTCATCGACACCCGCATCGTCGCCTCGACCGCGGCCAACGCCGCCGGCACGGCCGCAGGGGTCCCCGAGGGCAACGCCTCGGCCACCGCCCGCGGTCGCCGCACCGACGTCCGGATCGTGCCCGTCACCGGCATCCCGGTCGACGAGCAGGCCGTGCAGGCAGCCGTCCGCGACCGCCTCAGTGGTCTCGACGAACGATTCGGCCGGAACATCCGCGTCCGCGTCGACGAGAAGGGGACCCTCGCATGACCAAGAGCAACCGGACCATGAACCGGATCATCCTCTTCGTCCTCGGCCTCGTCGCCGTCGTCGTCGGTCTCACGATCGGTGCGGGCGTCGTGCCCGCCGTGCAGGACGCGATCAAGCCCACCGTCGACCTGCCGAGCAGCCTGGACGTCCCCGCGTCCTCGCTCTGGACCGTCGCCGCCGCCTGCGCCGTCGTCATCGTGCTCGCCCTGGTCTGGGTGTTCACCCGCGGCGGGGGCGGCACGTCCGTCGCCGTCCGCGAGCGTTCCGGTGAGGACGCCGTCACGGTGAACGTCGCACTCGTCCGCGACGTCGTCGAGCACGAGCTCGCCGGGGTCCGCGACGTCGTCGGCTCCCGCGTCGACACCTACCTGGTGCGGAAGCAGCGTGCCGCTCGCATCCGCGTCGCGGTCCGCCGCGGCGGGGACGCCGTCTCGGTGCTCGACGCCGTCGACCGCGCCGTCGCGGTCCTCGACCGCACGCTCGGCCGCCAGGTGCCCGTCCTGGTCCACCTCACCGGTGGGACCCGTTCGGCGCTAGCGAAGTCGACCCGCGTCCACTGACACCCGTCAGCCGGACGCGACCCCGGGCCTCCCGGCCCACCGAAGACCCACGCAACACCCACCACCGGGCGCACGCCCGACCGATGAAAGGACCCGTCATGGGACTCGACGACAAGATCAAGAACGCTGCTCAGGACCTCGCCGGCAAGGCGAAGGAAGCCGTGGGCAAGGCCCAGAACGACGACTCCAAGGTCGCCGAGGGCCAGAAGGACCAGGCCTCCGCGAGCGTCAAGAAGACCGGCGAGGACGTCAAGGACGTCTTCAAGAACTAGGACGCTCGATGCGTGTCGGGGCACTCGCGACGTCGAGTGCCCCGATGCGTTCCGCGGACCCGAACGAGGAGGAACCATGCAGCACGACCCCCATGCGCACACGCAGGTCACCGAGGTGGCCCTGCCCGCAGAACTGACGGAGCCGCTGCCCGACGACGCGACCCCCGCGATGCTCATCGCGCGAACCGCGGCGGAGACGGCGCTCGGCGTGCCCGGCGTGCACCACCTCGGCGGGACCGTGTCCCGAGCCGCCGACGAAGTGCGGAAGCGGCTCGGCCGCTCCGCCGGGACCGCCGGTGTGCAGGTCGACGACGAGGACGGCACCTTCGCGGTGCAGGTCTCCGTCATCGTGACCTATCCGCAGAACGTCCGCGAGGTCGCCGACGAGGTGAAACGACAGGTCGCTGCAGCAGCCGGCCAGGTCGCATCCGCGCCGACGACCGTGGACGTCCGCGTCCTCGACGTGCACGGGCCGTTCGACGACGAGCCCTCGCCCGTCGAGCGTGCGGCCACCGCCGTCGGCGATGCCGTGCAGGATGCCGCCAAGGCGACGAGCGAGACCACGAAGCGCGTGGCGACGGCGACCGTCGACGCCACGAAGCAGGCGGCCGACGCGACGGCCGAGGCGACCAAGCGTGCCGCCGACGCCACCGCCGACGTCACGAAGCAGGCGGCCGAGGTCACCGCAGACGCCACCAAGCGTGCCGCCGACGCGACGGTCGACACCGCCAAGCGTGCTGCCTCGGCCACCGCTGAGGTCACCAAGCAGGCCGCTGACCAGGCCGCGGATGCCACGAAGCGTGCGGCCGACGTCACCGCGGACGCCGCCGAACAGGCCGTGGACGCGACGACCGCCACCGCCGGCCGCGTGCACGAAGCCGCGTCCGACGCGCTCGACCGTGCGTCCGAGGGCGCACGGGACGCCGCTGACACCGCGCGCGACGCCGCCGGCCGTGCACGTGCGGCCGTCGCAGCTGACGAGGACACTACGACCCCCGTCGTGGCCTCCGAGACGGCTGCCGACGCCGCCGTGCGTGCCGCCGACTCCGCCGAGGACGCCGCCGACGCCGCAGCCGACGCCAGCGAGGCAGCGCGGGCAGCCGCCCGCGACGGCGACCAGCCGACCGACCCGACCACGGACCGACCGTGACCACCGCCTGGTCCGGCGGTCGTCGGCCCCGCACCCGTCGGCCCCGGCCGCGCGGTGTGTGGATCGCCGGTGGCATCGGCGTGGTCCTGGTCGCCGGGGTCCTGCTCGGGGCGTTCCTGCCCCTGGTCGGGTTCCTCGGCGGCGTCACCGCCACCACCGCCGGCCTCGTGCCGTTCCCGTTCGTGCGGGTCACGGTCGTCGCGGTCCTCGGGCTGGTCGTCGTGCTGGCGCTCCTCGCCATGGCCCTCACTCGTCGGCACACCACGACGGCGACGATCTCGGTCGTGCTCGCCGTCCTGGTGAGCATCGCCGTCACGATCGTCCCCGTGGTGCTGGTGGCCGTCGGGTCCGCCGACCGTGCTGGCGACGTGTGGCCGATCGTCACCGAGCTCTGGCAACGCTTCACCGGCTGATCCGCCGGCACCTGCACCACCGACCAAGGAGTCCCACCATGCGCAACCGCATCATCGTCATCGGCCTGATCGTCCTGATCGGGTTCTGGTTCGGCTCCCGCGCGAACCGCCCGGTCATCAAGACGTCCAAGGGCGAGACCGTCCGCAAGGCCTGGAACGACCCGCACGCCCGCAAGGCCCGCAAGAAGCTGGGCAAGAAGATCGCCAAGGCCGCGAAGCGGCACGGCTGACACCTCCCGCATCACCATCGGATCACGACACGGACGAATCGTGTCGTGATCCGTGTCATGTTCGGCCTCTTCACGACATTGTCGTAGTGAAGGGAGCACCGTGGACAACACCGCAGATGACGACGCCGGCCTCGCACGGCGCCTCGCCTCGGGGGACAGAGCAGCACTCGCGACCGCGTTCGACCGGTTCGCGCCCACGCTCACCCGGTACGCGTGGGCGATCGCGGGCAGCAAGCAGGACGTCGAGGAACTGGTCCAGGACACGTTCCTGACGCTCTGGCAACGCGCCGACGGCCTCCAGCTCCCCACCGGCACGCTCCTGCCGTGGCTGTTGGTCGTGTGCCGCAACCACGCGAAGAACCTCGGTCGCCGCAACGCGAAGCACGCCGGCGACGAACTGCCCTTCGACCTCGCCGCCCCCGCCGACACCACCGATGCTTCCGAGCAACTCCGGTGGGTCCGGAGCGAGATCGCCGCGCTGCCGGAGACCGATCGCCGCATCTGCGAGCTGTGCCTGCTGCAGGGGTACTCGTACGCCGAGGCCGCACAGCTGCTCGGACTCAGTGTCGGAGCGGTCACCCAGCGGGTCTCGCGGTCCCGCCGACGACTCAGGAAGGCGGTGACGCACGATGAACACTGAACCTCCCGAGGGAGACGACCTGCAGCGCATGCTCGTCTCGATGAAGCAGAACGTCCTCGAGCGGGCCACCCCTCGCCCGAAGCGCCACGGCCGTCGTGTCGGCATCGCGATCGGCGTCGTCGGGGTGCTCCTGCTCGGAGCCGCCGGCGGTGGGGTCGCACTCGGCCTCATCCCGACGTCGATCACCGCGGAGCCCACTCCGACCGCGTCACCGTCCACGGAACCGACGACGACCGAGACGCCGTCGGGCGCCCCGGTCGTCGGACAGCCGACGCCGACGTCGACACCATCGGCGACGCCCACCTCCACACGGGCGCCGTACTCGCTGTCGGACCCGGACACGTGGACGATCTCCGGCAGCGAGGTGGGGCCGATCGCGCTCGGCGGGGAGTACACCGCCGAGACGGACGACCTGGACGGCGTGTACACGGCGAGCGACGGCTGCCTCAACCCGAACGTCGTGTTCTGGTACCCCGACGACCGCAACAACCCGGCACTGACCGTCGTGAAGGGCGACGACGGCACGATCGTGAGCGTCATGGTCGGGAGGAACTCCGACGAGGTGGCGGGACCGACGACGGCTGCGGGACTCGGGACCGGCAGCACCCTCACCGAGTTGCGAGCGGCGTACCCGGACCTGCACTACACGGAGCCGGGCAACGACGCCGCCCAGCCGTCGGACTCGCCCTACGGCGGCTGGACGACCACCGTCAACGGGGTGTTCGTGAGCTTCCGGTTCCCACCCGTGGGCTCGGGCGAGCGGGCGAACTCGGTCTGGGTCAGCACCGTCGACCAGTCGCCACCGCCGGAGTTCTGCGGCTGACGCCGCATCCGGACGGGAGGCCCGCATCACGTGCGCCGATCGGCGCACGTGATGCGGG
>NZ_JADKSB010000033.1:0-15683 GCF_015350935.1 Curtobacterium sp. VKM Ac-2887
ATCAGCCGAATCACCCACCTCGAGATCCTGGACGAAGTACCACCCGACAGGGACCCGACACTCCTCAGAGCCGACCTCGCCCGATGGCCGACGCGACAGCTCACCTAACCTGCCACCTCGCGCGGCGCCAACCTCTCCAAGGGCGCACGCAATACGGGCATCGCCCTGGAGAAGCAGCGCGGCATCTACCGTGTTCGTGCCCGATCCCTCACCGCAGTACAAGTCGCTGAGTTGTGCGATCGCGCGTCCGCCGACGTTTCAAAGACCGTGTTCGCGAAGGCGTTACGGCGTCAGTCGAGAGACCGTATACGCCCACTTCCAAGCAGCAGCACCACCCGCGGACGAATGAGGCAAGAGCGCGCGATCAGAACCGCGCAGACCAGCATGAACAGTCACATGCCGGTGGAGTCCGGCGAGTGTTCGGTAGAGGATGATGAAACGGACGGTTTGCTGCTTTGTCTGGAGCGCTACGGGATGAGAATGATGCGGCCGAAGACGTCGCCGTCGTCCATTCGTTGGTGCGCGATCGCTCCTTCCGCGAGCGGCATGACGGCGTCGACGACCGGGTGAAGTTCCCCGCGCACGGCCGCCTCGAAGCTCGCGAACCTCGCCCGGTCCCGCTCGTCCGGGTCGATCGAGGTGAGGCTGAATGTCGCGACGGACCGGGACTTCTGGAACGACTGCATCAGTCTCATTCCGAAGTCCGCGGGCGGGAACCCGGACACGGCTCCGACGAGCACCATTCGGCCGTTGGGGGCGAGGCGGTCGATGAAGTCGGGGACGGCAGGGCCCCCTGCGATGTCCACGATCACGTCGAACTCCACCGGTGGGGCTGTGTCACCGTGCCCTGCCCGGTCGAGGACGTCGGTTGCGCCGAACTGCTGAAGCCGGCGGCCGCGGTCCGGCGACGAGGTCGTGACGGCGACCGCCGCAGCGCCCAGCCGGACGGCGAGCTCAATAGCTGCAATCCCGATACTGCCCGCAGCTCCGCGCACAAGAACTCGGTCCCCATGCCCTGCGTGAGCGTGTGCGAGTGCGAAGTGCGCAACCGTTGCTGCACTGCCCAACGCGACCGCGTCGATCGACGAGACCCCGTCGGGAAGAGCAACGACGTCGCCGATGCGGGCAACGGCGAGCTCGGCATAGCCGCCAGAGATGCCAGTGAACGCCCAGACCCGCTGCCCGATGCGGCTTCGGTCGACGCCCTCACCAACCTCGACGATGGTGCCTGCGACCTCGCTTCCCAGGATCATCCCGGACGGGTAGTCGCCGCCTAGCGTGCCGCGGCGGATCACCGCGTCAACACCCCCGACCCCCATAGCGTCGGTCTGGATGACGACCTGGTCGGCTTCGGAGCGGGCAGGTCGACCAGCTCCATTCCGCTGGGTGCACCGAACTCTCGTAGCGTCATAGCGCCCATCGGTCCTCCTGAAATTTTGGGTGGGCGTACCGTCAGGACGGTAGTGGACGCCTACGTCCACTACCGCGAAGTGAGACGAACGGAGTGCCCGATGGCTCAGAAGCTGCGCGCCGACGCCCAGGACAACCGCGACCGCATTCGCACAGCAGCCCGGCAACTCTTCGCCGATCACGGAACAAACGCCGGCATGCGGGAGATCGCTCGTCGGGCCGGCGTGGGACCGGCAACCCTGTACCGACGGTTTCCAACCCGACAAGCGCTCATCGACGATGTCTTCTCCGATGAACTGGCAACCTGCCGGACCATCGTCGAGCACGGCCAGGAGAATCCCGACCCGTGGCAGGGGCTTCGCTTCGTCATCACGGAACCGATCATCCGCAACGCCGGCGAACACGCACTCGTCGACGCAATCGCCACGACGTCCGACCGAACCGGAGCAGTCGCGGAGCATCGTCGACAACTCGTCGCGATGCTCCAGGACCTCACCCAGCAGGCAAAGAGCCAACAGAAGGTTCGCGCTGACGTCACGACCGACGACGTGATCTTGGCACTGGTCGCGGCCCGAGGCCTCAGCGCAATAGATCCGGATAGGAGGGGGATCGCCGCACGCCGACTCGCAGCGCTCATGCTCGACGCCCTCCAACCGAAGCTATGACCCCGACCGCGTGTCGTTAGCCGATGAACGGCGGGCGTACGTCCGGGTCGACCGGGTCGTAGACCGATCGGCTACCGGACGACCGAGCGCGGTAGCGTGCGCTGGTGCAGATCGTCGATGGCGTGTGTGTCTGGTGGAGTGACGAGGACGGCTGGAGCGCTCTTCGTTCGGACGAGGTCGAGTCGGAGGTCTTCGTTCACTTCTCCAACGTCGACATGAGCGACTACCCCTCTCTTCGAGCCGGTCAACGTGTTCGGTTCGAAGTGGAGCCGTATCCGCGAGGGCAGGATGGCTACTTCTTCCGTGCCCACAACGTCGCGATCATCTGACCACTGACGGATCGGCTATCGAGACGGCCTTTCATTCAACCTAGTCGCTCCGCGGCTCAGTTCGGCTCGATGCCGTCGAACAGGGCGCTCACCAGGTCGTCGGCAAGACGTGGGCGAACGTCGAGGCGACTCAGCAGTCGGTACACGATCATCCCGAAGAGCATCTCGATGATCTCGGCCGACGACAGGTCGGGACGGAGTTTGCCGGCGTCGCGGGCTTCGTCCAGACGGGCTGCGATCCCGGACTCGTAGGGACCGGTGAGCCGGGAGTACAGGGTCGCCGCGAGTTCGGGATCGTCCGCCGCCGCCGAGATGAGACCACGAACCAGGCCCTCGTGTTCGGGGTCACCGATGTACGCCAGTGCTCCCCGCAACCACGCCGTCATCACGACGCGGATGTCCCCGCTCGACGGCAGTGCCGTCTGCGGCGGCAGGATCAACCCTTCGAGCAGACAGTCCGCGAGGATCGCGCTCTTGGCGCGCCACCAGCGGTACACCGTCTGCTTCCCGACGTGCGCGCGGGCGGCGATCCCCTCGACGGTGACGCGTTCCCAGCCTCCCTCGGCCAGCAGGTCCCGGGTGGCGATCAAGATCGCGGAGCGAGCGCGCTCGCTGCGTCGGCGGGGTTCGGGTTCTGTCGCTTGACTCACGGTACGGGGAGCGTATCGTTCAACTGACGAGACGGACCGTCTCGTCTCATTCAGATTCCTTTGGAGCACACAAGCATGTCCAAGCAGGTTGTCGCCGTCATCGGTGCCGGTGGAATGGGCGAGTCGATCGCCCGACGTCAGGGAGCGGGCAAGATCCTCGTCCTCGCTGACTTCAACGAGGAACTCCTCAACAGCAAGGTCGCAGCACTGCAGAGCGACGGGTTCGACGTCCGCGGGCTCACGGTCGATGTCTCGTCCCGTGCGTCCGTCCACGAGGTCGCCGCCGCGATCAGCGCCCTCGGGCCGGTGACCCAGGTCATCCACACCGCCGGGCTCTCGCCCACGCAGGCCCCGATCGGCGCGATCCTCGCAGTGGACCTCCTCGGTGTCGCACTCGTCCTCGAGGAGTTCGGGTCTGTCATCGCGGACGGGGGCGCCGGTGTGGTGATCGCGAGCATGGCCGGCTTCACCTACCCGGGCCTGACCCCCGAGCAGGAGTACGCACTGGCGAGGGTCGGCGCGGACGAGCTGCTGCAGCTGCCGTTCACGTCCGGTGATGCCGTTCCGGACCCGGGCGCGGCGTACGGGCTCGCCAAGCGGGCGAACCAGCTGCGTGTACGGCACGCGAGCCAGGCATGGGGGGCACGCGGCGGACGAGTCAACAGCGTCAGCCCCGGCGTGATCTCGACCGCGATGGGCCAGCAGGAGCTCGACGGTGAATCCGGCCTGTACATGCGGGCGATGATCGACGCTTCCGGCACCGGCCGGATCGGGACCCCCACGGACATCTCGAACGCGGTGGCCTTCCTGCTGAGCCCGGAGGCGTCGTACGTCTCCGGAACGGACCTCCTCGTCGACGGCGGCGTCATCGGTGCCGTGACGACCAACCCGCCCTCGATGCTGATCGATGCGATCAGCGCGCTCCGGTGACGCGAGCCGCCGCAGCGCTCCACGACCACGCGAACAAGGAGAAGAACAGATGACCACGGGTCAAGCAGTCCCAGTCCCAGCCTCGGTGAGCCCGCACGCACAGCAGTGGCTCTCGATCCCGAAGGCAGAGTCCACCTACCCGGCGCAGGACGACACCGCAGGGTGGCTCGCGATGATCGAGCAGTCCAACTCCGCCATCGCAACGCAGTTCACCAGTCAGCCACTGCCCGTGTCCACCGAGGACGAGACGATCGCCGGCGTGCCGGTCTTCGTCGTCACCGGCCCCGGCGTCGCCGATGACGACCGTCGGATCCACATCAACTTCCACGGCGGCGGCCTGATCATGGGTGGTGGCGCCGTCTGCCGTGCGATGACCGGGATCTCCGCACTCTCCGCGGGCCTGCGCACGTGGGGCGTCGACTACCGGATGCCGCCCCTGCACCCGTTCCCCGCCGCCCTCGACGACGCGATGGCCGTCTACCGTGCCGCGCTCGAGATCCGGGAGCCGCACGAGATCGTCATCGCGGGTGGGTCCGCCGGCGGGAACATCGCCGCCGCGCTCCTGCTCCGCGCCAAGGACGAGGGCCTCCCCATGCCGGCAGCCCTCGTGCTCAACACTCCGGAGCTCGACCTGACCGAGTCCGGTGACTCGTTCGTCACCAACGCGGCGTTCGACAACCTGCTCAGTTCCCTCCGCGAGGTGAACGAGCTCTACGCTGCCGGGCAGGCGCTCGACGAGCCGTACCTCTCGCCGCTCTTCGGCGACGTCACCGGCTTCCCGCCCACGTTCCTCAAGACCGGTACCCGCGACCTGTTCCTCTCGAACACGGTCCGCATGCACCGGAAGCTCCGCAACGCGGGCGTCGAAGCGGAGCTGCACGTCGGCGAAGCGATGCCGCACGGTGGGTTCGGCGGTGCGCCGGAAGACCAGGAACTCGACGCGGAACTCCAGCGGTTCCTGGCCCGCCACACGGCGTAGCGCTGACATGCCGGGGTCCGTCGGCCGATCCGGGTCGATGGACCCCTGTCATGCGCGGCTCGCCCGCGGTCCACGCGGCACCCATGTCGGCGAGACGACCGTCTCGTCGCTCGAATTTGAAGAGGAATACTGATGGACTTCTCGGAGTACAACGGCAAACGGGTCATCGTCACGGGCTGCTCGTCCGGCATCGGTCTGGCAACGGCGCAAACGCTGGTCGGACTGGGCGCGGAGGTGCACGGCGTGAGTCGCCGGAAGCCCGACCTCGAACTCGCCGCGTTCGACTCGGTGGACCTCGGCGACCCGGACGCGATCCGGAGGGCCTTCGCGGACCAGGACGTGCCGGTCGACGCGCTCTTCAACTGCGCCGGACTCGCGCCGATGTTCCCCGCGCACGACGTGTTGCGGGTCAACTTCCTCGGGACACGGCTCCTCACCGAACTCGTCGTCGAGCGGATGCCTCGGGGATCCGCTGTCGTCAGCACCTCGTCCGACGGCGGTGCCGCGTGGCGGAAGCGGTTGCCGTTGCTCTCGGAGTTCGTCGCGATCGACTCGTTCGAAGCGGGTGCGGCGTGGTACGCGGAACACGAGGAACGAGCCGGCCACGCGTACGCATTCGGGAAGGAGGCGCTCAACCTCTGGTCGTTGCAGCAGTCGACGACGCTCATCGCTCGTGGGATCCGGGTGAACATCACCACCCCGGGCGCCGTCCGCACACCCATGCTCGACGTCATCGAGGAGACCTACCCGAAGGAGCTGTCGGCCGCGACGGCGCAGCCGATCGGTCGTGAGTCGACCGCCGAGGAGCAGGTCCCGCCGTTGCTCTTCCTGAACAGCTCGGCTGCCTCCTACGTCAACGGCACCGACCTCGTCGTCGACGGCGGCTACGGTGCCATGGAGTCGGCCGCTGGGCATCTGTTCAACGTCTGAACCGACGTCCTGCGTCTGGACTGACAGAAGACGGCCGGGCGGCGAGGAACGAACCGTTCCTCGCCGCCCGGCCGTCGTCGTGGCGTCCGGACTCGCCTCAGACCTCGGTGAGCAGTCCTGCCGGGACGGCCTGGTCGAGCTCGTCGAGTGTCCACAGGGCGCGGAGATCGTCGTCCTTCAGGATCGACGCACCGTCCACCGGTTCGGTCCACCGGGTCACCTTCGACCCGGTGACGCCGAAGACCTCACCGGTGACGTCCGCTGCGGCGTCTGAGCAGAGCCATGCGAGCATCGGCGCGATGAGTTCGGCCGGCGGGAGGTGGAAGCCGCTCATCTCGTCCTCCGGGACCCCCTGAGCGCGCAGCGCGTCCTCCATGTCGTCCTTGTACAGGTCGAACGTGCGCGTCCCTGCCGACGGCGCGTAGGAGTTGAACGTCACGCCGGTGCCGCGGTACGTGTTGGCCAGGTCGTGCGAGAAGCCGATGCTGCCGTTCATGACGACGGCGCCGAGCGGGCTCGTCTGGGTGCCGCGTGCGATCTCCGACGTCGCGAAGAGCATGCGCCCCCAGCCCCGCTCGAGCATCGCCGGGACAGCCGCACGGGCCAACCAGAACTTCTGACCGAGGTAGAGATCGACCATCGTGCGCCACGAGGCGTCGTCGGCCTGGATGCCCGACAGCGCCCCCTTGACGAGCGCACCCGCGTTCGCGACGACGATGTCGCAGGCGCCGAACGCATCCACCGCGGTGGCCACCGCCCGCTCGCACCCGTCCGCGTCGGCGATGGAGTCGTAGTTCGCGACGGCTGACCCGCCTGCAGCGACGATCTGGGCGACGGTGTCGTCCGCGGCCTGCGAGCTGACGCCCTCACCGAAGGCGCTCGTGCCGAGGTCGTTCACGACGACGCTCGCCCCCTCCGTGGCCAGCCGGAGCGCAACCTCCTTCCCGATGCCGTTGCCGCCGCCGGTGACGAGGGCGGTTCGCCCCGCGAGTCGATTGGTCATGACCTGTCCTGTTCTGGTTCGAGGGCCGGATGGTGCCGACCCGCTAGCGACCGCCGTCCGCCGTGGATGTGTACCACGGTTCGTGCGGCCTTCCGTGAAGTCTTCCATTCAACGAGACAGATTGTCTCGAAATTGGCTGACAGTCGTCCGGCACCGCTCCGGCGACGGAACGGATCAGCCGCGGGAGTCGAGCACGCCTGCGAACACCAGGTCTGCGAGGTCGGCGACGAACGCGTCGCCGAGGTCCTGACGCGTCAGGATCCGGTAGAGCAGGGCCCCGACGATCGTCTCTGCCACCGTTGCCACGGCGGTCCCCGGTCGAAGCTGACCAGCCTCGATGCCAGCTCGGAGGCGACCGACGAGCACGTCCTGGGTGACGCGGACCTGCTCCTGGAAGTGCGCCGCGACGGCGGTGTTCTCAGCTGCGGCTGCCGTGATCGCCCGCGTCAGCGACGCTGCGGCCGGCACCCGGCTCTGCTCGGCGAACGCCTCGATCCACGCGGTGATGTCCCGACGGACGTCACCGGTGTCGGAGGTGGTGAGGATCGGGCGGACGATGTAGCCCTCGACGAGGCAGTCCGCGACGAGTTCGCTCTTCGACGGGTACCACCGGTAGATGGTCTGCTTCCCCACGCCGGCCGCCGTCGCGATGCGATCGATCGAGAGTCGGTCGTACCCCTGCTCGGTGAGTTCGTCCCTCGTGGCCAGCAGGATGGCTCTCCGAGATGCTTCGCTCCGTGCGCGACCGACTGCCATGACTGCGATCCTGGCAGACGCACCCTCGTCAGGGCGGCCGCCGGTCGATTCACTCCGGACCGCGTTCCCGGAAACGTCGCACGCGCAGGACTGCGTCGTCGAATGCCGAGTCGTCGATCGAGACCGTCGGGATGTCCGGGTGCGCCGCCGCGAAGAGCGCGCCGGTCGTGTGCCCCGGTGGGAGTTGCACGGTCAGCGTCGTCCCGAGTTCAGCAAGCAGGTCGGTCGAGTCCCGCCACCGCACCATCTCGGCGACTCCGGCGGCGAGGTCCTCTCGGACTCGAGCGCCGGAGACGGCGACCCGGGCGGTCGAGGCCGCGATGAAGCGCGTCCGGGGCCGCCGATCAGGGACGGTCTCGAGGACGGCCGCGACGGCCTCCGCGACCGGCAGCATGAGGGCACAGTGCGACGGCACCGCGACGTCGAGCCGGCGTGCTTCGCGCGCGCCGAACCCCGGTGCCCGCGTCGCCGCACGGGCGAGTGCCTCGTCGCTGCCCGCGAGGACGATCTGGTCGGCGGAGTTCTCCATCGCGACGAACAGTGCATCCTCGGCACGGACCGACGCGACCAGGTCGTCCGCGCTCCGGCGTGTGAGTCCGATGACCGCCATGAGCCCGTACCCGAACGGGTGGAGCTCCTGCATCCGCCGCGCTCGGACGGCGACCGCGCGGGCACCTTCCGACACGGTCAGGACGCCGCTGCTGACGGCTGCGCCGAACGCGCCGATCGAGTGACCTGCAACCACGTCTGCTCGGATGCCCGCTTGGTCGAGCAACCGATCAGTGGCGACACCGACGGCGAACAGTCCGACCTGTGCCGCGTACGTCGACGTCAGTGCATCCGCCGAGTCGAGGTCGTGGACGTCCTGGCCGATCGTGTCGCTGATCGTGTCGAGTGTCGTGCGGACGACCGGTTCGTCGGGGAGCGCAGCGATCATGCCTGCCCGCTGCGACCCTTGGCCAGGGAACAGGAAGGCGATCATGCCGACCTCGACGGAGACCACGGGTCCGCGGTCAGGATCGGGCCCGCCGGGGTCCGGACGACCACCTGTCCGAGGCGCCTGTCCGCCCATTCGGTGAGTGCGACGGCGCCGGCTCCTGTCTCGAGGAGACAGTCCACTCGGGACGGGAGCGCGGTGAGGAAGGCGGCGATCTCCGCTGCTTCGGCGCGGGGCATCGGGTCCGGGGCGCGAACGATCATGTCCAGGTCGCTGGTCCGGTGGACGACGGGCAGGCCGGTGGCGAGTTCGAACCCCGCGGACCCGGTGGGACCCCAGGCACGGTGATCGAGCAGGGTCTGCGCAGCCCGCGCGACGGCGGAGATCGTCCGTGCGAGGGCGGGATTGGTCACGAGGAGCGGTGCGCCGTCGATGAGCGTCTCCGGTGCCACGCTCCGGACGGCGTCGGACGACCGGATGTCCAGTGCTCGTCGTTCGTCTCGTGTCCGACCGCGCACCCCCAACGGGATCGTCCCCGGCGGTGTGTCCGCTCGCCGCACGACGCCCCACGCATGCCCGTCGATGCGGTCAGCCCACGCGGGGAGCCGGTGGTCGTCCGCTCGGAACAGGACGAGGTCGTGCGGCCGCAGGTCGGGTCCCGTGCTCAGCGCCATTGCTCGGTCATCGCCGCCCACACGGCGCGTGTCGCTGCTCGTCGGTCGCCCGCCTGCTGCTCCGACCAGCGGGCCTCCAGCGAGCGGCTTCCGTCGCGTCCGCTCTCGACGGCGTTGTCCAGGCGCGCCCGGACGACCGTCACGTCGGCGTCCGACGGGTCGTCGGCATCAGCGACGGTGATCAGGTCGTCGCAGAGCCCCAGCGTCGCCCAGTCCCGGACGTCGTAGGACAGCGGCGGTACGTCGAGGGCGAGCGCGTCCAGTTCCTCGATGCTCCGTCGGGTGATCCGCGCTGCCGCCGGCTTGTGCATGGCGTGGATCTCGACGCCGGGATCGTCGAGGGCGAGGATCTGGTTGGCCTGCAGCCCGTGCGCGAGGAACCCGCCGGAGAGCGCGGTCCCGACGACGAGTGCGACGACTGGATGGCCCGCAGCGCGTGCCGTGGCGTACGCGTCGACGGCCGCGGCGAGGTGCAGGTGGAGCCCGACCATCTCCTCCAGTCGGCCGTAGGCCTGACTCGGGAGGTCGACGACCGCGATGATCGGCCGCTTCTGCGTGGCGGGGAGCGCTGCTTCCGCTGCGACGATCGACGTGATCCGCTCGGCCAGGGCGAGGCTCTCGAGGAGGCCGACCTCGCCGTGACGCGCTCGGTGGAAGGGGCTCGTCGGGTCGGGCACCACGGACAGGAGGGTCGCATCGCCTCCGCCGAAACAGCCCTGCGCTTCGAGGACCGTCGTCGCGATCCGGGACGGCGCGCTCGTGGCCAGGGCGGCGAGCCAGCGGTGTCCACGACTCCGGTGCTGCTCCGGTTCTCCGTCCGGCGCCGCGGGCGGACGGCTTGCCCTCGCGGCGTCTCGGAATCGGCCGGGAAGCGCGGCCGGGGACGGCGGGTCCGTCGGGTCCACGGCGGCCAGGCGGTCGCGGAGGACGTCGAGGGCGCGCGAGGCGGGGAAGTCGACGGGTCCCGCGGCGATCGCCGAGGCCACTGCCCGGCGGATCGTCTCCGTGTCGTCGGCGACGAGGTCGTCGGCTTGGCCGAGGGCGTGTCGCTGCGCGCCACCGTCGATGGACCACACCAGGGCGCGGTCGGACGCATCGAACTCGGCGATCCCGCCCTCGGATTCGATGACCTCGGGGCCGTTCAGTCCGAGCCGGGCTTCACGCGTCATGATGACGGTGGAGCACAGGCCTCCGACGATGCTCATCCCGCCGAAGCTCCCGAGGCCGCCGGCGATGACCGCCACCACCGGCTGTTCAGCGCGGAGCTCGAGCACCGCGGCGCAGGCCTCGGCGACCGCGGCCAGACCCAGGTTCGCCTCCTGCAGGCGGACGCCGCCGGTCTCGAGGAGCAGCACGGCTGCTGTCGGCCGGCCCGCGCGGCTCTCCGACGCGGCCTTCGTGAGTGCGGCGGTGATCTTCGCCCCGGAGACCTCGCCGATGCCCCCACCCTGGAACGCCTGCTCGATGGCGATGACGACCGTGCGGGATCCCTCGAGCGTCCCGAGGGCGACGACGACGCCGTCGTCGGCGGCGGGGACGACGCCTTGCCGTTCGAGCCACGGGGACTCGAGGTGGTCGAACGGGTCGAGGATCTCGCGTTCGGATCCTCGATCGAGGAGGGCGAAGGCCCGCGACCTGGCATCCCGTTCGATGAAACTGTCGCGCTGCACGTACTGCATGACGTCGTTCATGCGTCGACCTCCTGATCACCGGTGGCTTGGTCGAGCGCCTGCAGGAGGCGGATCGAGACCATCGCGGGAGTTGCCCCGAAGTCGTTGATCTCGATGGTGCCCGTCAACCGGTAGCGGGCGAAGAACCGGTGCAGCACGTTGCGCCAGACGTCGTCGAAACCGTCGACGCTGGTGCGCACCTGCACCGTTGCGGCCGCCGTGGGGCCCGGGACGACGAGGACCTCGAGGTCTCCGGAGCCGACGACGCCGGCGTGGGCGCGACGGGTCGCCGGGCGGTCGCCGGAGAATTCGAATTCAAAGGTGCGCATGGGCGAGCTCCAGGTTGGCGGACGAAGTCGAGATGGACGGACGGGACAGGGAGTCGACGAACAGGGCCCCGGCGAGCAGGTCTGCGCTTCCGCCCGGTGAGAGGCGTCGACGATCCGCTTCGTCGGCGAAGCGGTGCACCGCGTCGTCGAACCGTGGTGCGTCGAGCGTGCGGCGCGCACGATGTTGCATCCAGCGCAGGCCGTCGGCGCCGCCCCGGTGGAGGACGCAGGTGTCATCGAGTGTGGCGATGAGCGAGAGCAACGCGCGCAGCCGTGCGGTCTCGTCGGCGGCGCCGCCTGTACGAGCACCGCGGAGCATCGGGAGCGCGACGTGGACGATGTGCGGGAACCCCGCGATGGCTTCACCGACGGCACCGGCCACCCCGTACCGTCGGACCGCTCGTTGCCCGTGCGACGAGGCTCGTGGTGCGCCGGCACTGTCGGGGCGTCGTGCGAGCTCCGCGGCGAACACGACCGCGCCCGACGTCGAACCGGTAGCGGCCACGCCGGTGGCCAGCAGGCCGACCGTCCAGAGCGCGCCGCGGTGCGTGTTCACACCCCCGGTGGTCTCGAGCATCACGCGCTCGCCCTCCCGTCCGAGCGCGCCGACCTCGTCGCGGAGCGCCTGACCGGGAGCCGAACCGGCTCCGGCGTGGGCCAGGGCCTCGAACGTGTCGAACAGGCTCTCGGCGGAGCGCAGGAGCATCGCCAGGTCCATGTCGGTGTGCCCGCCGGTCCCGCGGCGGTCCACGAGTCCGGGCTTCGGCGTCAGGAGGGCCTCGGTCATGATCGCTTCGACCGCGGCGGTCGCGATCATCGTCGGCGTCAACGGTCGGGTCATCGGTTCAGAAGTTCCGGAAGCGGGCCGGCGGATCGTACAGTCCACCGGACCACGCCTCGAGGTCGCCGATGCTCTTCGCGGCGAGGAGCGAACGGTCTGCGCGGCGGACGTCGACGTCGAGGTCCTCCGGGAACGCGACGACCCCGTCCCGACGCAGACGTTCCGTGACGTCCGGATCAGCCCGGAGTCCGATCGGCGTGGCACCGGCCACTGCGGAGATCGCCTCGCGACGTTCGGCGACGCTCGCCGCCTTGTAGAGGTACGCGACCCCCTCCTCGGTCACGACGTGGCTGACGTCGTCGCCGTAGATCATCACCGGTGCCAGCGGCATCCCGGCCTGCGCGCCCACGTCGACGGCGTCGAGACGATCGACGAACGTCGGGGTACCGCCGGCCTTGAAGGTCTCGACCAGCTGCACGACGAGCTTCTGCCCTCGGCGGCTCGCGCCGTCGCCCGTCGCGAGGTCAAGCCAAGCGGCGCTGCCGTGGCGTCGCCCGTGCGGGTCGTGACCCATGTTCGGCGCACCGCCGAACCCGGCGAGCCGACCCGCCGTCACCGTCGACGAGTTGCCGTCGCCGTCGATCTGGAGCGACGAACCGATGAACATGTCGATCGCGTACTGGCCGGCGAGCTGGGCGAGCACACGGTTCGAGCGCAGACTGCCGTCGCTGCCGGTGTAGAACACGTCGGGTCGTGCCGCGACGTAGCGCTCCATCCCGGGTTCGCCGCCGAAGCAGTGGACGGAATCGACCCATCCGCTCTCGATCGCCGGCATCAACGTGGGGTGCGGGTTCAGGACCCAGTGCTTCGCGATCCGCCCACGGAGGCCGAGTTCCTCGCCGTACGTCGGGAGCACGAGTTCGATCGCCGCCGTGTCGAAGCCGATGCCGTGGTTCAGGGATGCGACCTCGTGCCGCTCGTAGACGCCGCGGATCGCGATCATCGCCTTGAGGATCTCGACGCGTCCGATCTTCGCCGGGTCACGCGTGAACAGCGGCTCGAGCTTGTACGGCCGAGGGCTCTCGATGACGACGTCGACCCAGCCGCCCGGGATGTCCACCCGGGGGAGCTCGTCGACGACGCGGTTGACCTGCACGATGACGATGCCGTCGTGGAACGCGGTGGCCTCGACGATCGTCGGGGTGTCCTCGGTGTTGGCGCCGGTGTAGAGGTTGCCCGCTGCGTCGGCCGCTTCCGCGCAGATGAGCGCGACCCGCGGCGCCAGGTCAACGAACATGCGCGCGTACAGCTCGACGTACGTGTGGATCGCACCGATCGAGACCACACGGTCCTCGACGAGCTGCGCGAGCCGGAGGCTCTGTGGTCCGGCGAAGGCGAGGTCGAGCCGAGACGCGATGCCGCGCTCGAAGACGTCCAGGTGGGCGGGGAGGCTCACCGACGAGATCAGCAGGTGCAGGTCGTGGAGGCGAGCAGGGTCCACCTCGGCGAGTGACTGCGCGAGGAAGTCGGCCTGCTTCTGGTTGTCGCCTTCGAGCGACACCCGGTCGTGCGGCCGGATCAGGGTCGTCAGGACGTCGTCGATCCTGTCGGCATCGACGAACTTCGTCCCGGCGCCGAGTCCGAGCTGCGCGAGTCGGAGCTGCTTCTCTGCCCGGCGGGTGGACCACTGAGGGCGCGAATCGGTCATGGACCCAGCCTGGGTTGGAGGCCGGGTTGCGTCCACCCCAGGCAAGGATGTCTCATTCATTCATGCATGAAGGACGAGCCAGCTCGCTCGCCCCGGCACTGGCGCAGCTGGCTGCGCTGGCCGTCGAGGGCACGGTGACGAACGCAGCCGCGCGCAGCGGCACGAGCCAGCCCACGCTGAGCCGGGCGATCGCGGTGTGGGAACGCGATCTGGGGTTCCCTATCGTGACACGGTCCGGCCGCCGTGTCGCGCTCAGCGAGCAGGGCCGGGTGCTCGCCGCCGCTGCGGCCGACGCGCTGGACACCATCGACGATGCCCTGCGACAGGTCCGCGGCGAGTCGGCCCGGCCGACGCTGACCGTTGGGTTCCTCCGATCACTCGGACCCACGGTCGCCGGCGAGCTCATCGCGTCCTTCCTGCGTGGCCGACCCGACGTGGTCGTCGTCCACCGGGAGGGCTCCAGCACGGAACTCGCCGACGCGCTGGCGGAAGGGCGCATGGACATCACCATCACGGCGCCCCGGCCACCGGAACGCCTCGGGTGGATGCCGCTCGGTCGGCAGGCCCTGGTGCTCGTCGTGCCCGCCGGTCACTGGGCAGCGGGGCGGGAGGACGTCGCCCTCGCCGACGTGCGCGGTGAGGCATTCCTCGCGCTCGACCGTCGGTTCGATGCCCGTCGCCGAGCCGACGCACTCTGCGCATCGGCGGGGTTCGCGGCGCGCATCGTGCTCGAGGCAGACAACCTGCTCACTGTGCGCGACTACGTCGCAGCCGGCATGGGCATCGCCGTGCTCCCCGCCGATGCGACGCCGAGTGCGCGGACGAAGTCGGTGCTGATCCGATCCGATGACGCGTCGCGGTCGTTCGGGTTGGCATGGGACCCGCACCGGCTCCCCGACGACGCGCGGGACCTCGTCCGGCACGCGGAGACGGTGTCGGCGAAGTACCCGGGATGGGCAGATGTCCTCGGCTGACGAGTCCTCAGGCGTTGAGGAGCCGCTCGATCTCGACCGCGATCGCAGCCATCCCCGCGCCGTTCGGGTGGAACGACCCGCCGGTGCGCTGCATGTCCTGGTGGAACGGCTGCACCCACGGTGCGACCGACCCGAGGGCGTGCGCGGTGCTGATCGCCGACGCGCGGACGAGCTCCGCGCCGGTCCTGGCCGCGGCGTCGGCGAACACCCGGACGATCGCGTCCTGGATCTCGAAGAACCGGTCCAGCTCGTCGGCGGTGAACGTCGCGGCGGCGGGGGTGACGTCTCGGTCGAGGACGGTGAGGTAGTCCACGAGGACGATCCGCGCGGCCGGGGCCGCCTGACGGACACGCTCGATGACCGACACGAGGCCAGAGGTGGCCAGCTCGACGGCCTCCGACGTCGGAACAGGGATCCCATCGGTGAACATCTGCCCGAGCAGCGCGGCCATCTGGCCGTCAGGCTCGGCGTGCGACCACGCGCTGTACAGCATGGCCCCGGCGAACTGCAGGTCGTTCCCCCCTGCGGTGATGGTGACGACGTCCGCATCCGCGGGCACCCCGTCGATCTGCGGCGGGAACGAGACGCCCTCCGCGACCTGCTGCGGGGTGTCGATGACGTTCGCGGTCGTCGCACCGGACACCGTGAGGTCGACCAGTTCCGCGCCCAAGCGGTCTGCGAGCTGGTGCGCGTAGTTGTTCCCGGACCGCATGGCCGCTCGGTCGACGACCGGTTCGATGTTCGGACCGGCTGCGAACGAGCTGCCGAGGGCGGCGATGAGCTGGTAAGTAGGCACGTCGCCATGCTGCCAGCAGCAGCCGGAATCGGGAACCGGCCGTGATGCAGGAATGCATGAAGGACGCACAGGAGGCGCGGTGCCAGTGAACTGGTCCCGGTTTGTTGGACCGTGAAGTCAGATTAGGCCGCGAGGGCGTGAGCTCGGTATTGAACCGGGCTC
>NZ_JADKSB010000034.1:0-11706 GCF_015350935.1 Curtobacterium sp. VKM Ac-2887
ACAACTAAGCTCAACAACCCCAGAAGGGGTCCGCCCCAGTTCGGCACAAAGGGGTCCGTTCTACTTCGGCGTCAACACGAACAACCCGGTACGTGATGCTGCTGCATTTGCCCAACGGGCACAGCGCCGACGCGGTCCGTGACGCGATGATCCCCACCATCCAGACCTTGCCCGAGCATCTGCGTCGGTCGTTGACGTGGGATCAGGGCACCGAGCTTGCCCGACACAAAGACATCACTCTCGCCACGGACCTCGCGATCTACTTCTGCGACCCGCACAAGCCGTGGCAGCGCGGCTCGAACGAGAACACCAACGGACTGCTCCGGCAGTACTTCCCGAAGTCCACCGACCTCAGCGTCCACAGCCCGGAACGGCTCCTCGAAGTCGCTTCCGAACTCAACGGCCGCCCCCGCAAGACCCTCGACTACCGCAGCCCTGCAGAAGCATTCGAACAGCTACTCTCGGACCCGAAACAACCACCCGTTGCAACGACCCCTTGAAACCGCCGATCGTCTATCGGGCGCGGCTCCGACCATCCAAGATGAACGCGTGAGCACAGCAGGAACACACGAGGACGGCCGGCATGACCGACAGGAGTTGCCCGAGCACGAGGAGCTGGGCCGACTGTCGCTGCGCCTGAGCTTCGCCCGATACGAATCTCTTGTGGCACGGTCCGACGCTTTGTCAATCCGAGCGGGATCATCGCTTGCCGGTGACCGCGCCGCCGCTCCATACAGCTCGGTACCTGACCAGGTACGGGTGAGTATCGGGGTGGCCCTCGACCACCTTCACGGATTCAAGATCATCGTCGTGAACGGTGAGGCGGTTCTGCCGTTCGCGATGTACACGTTGGTGCGAAGCGCTTACGAGGCTGCCGGCACGGCTCTCTGGCTCCTACAGCCGGCGTTGCGGGACGAGAGGGTGTCGCGATCGCTGAGACTGGCTTACGAGAACCGCCGACAGGTGCACAACGTCTCGGAGAAACTAGGCCGCGAAGACCCGGGGTGGGACCGAGCGGTCGCCGCGCTTGAACGTGACCGCGACGGGCGACCGGCACTGGCTGGAGTGGAGCTCCAAGTGAAGACGTCGGTCACCGATCGCCTGACGGAGATAGCGCCGCTCGTTCCGAAGCTCTTCTTGACGCCGTTGGCGCTCTGGCAAACAGCGAGTGGCATGGCGCATGCGAATAACTCGATGATGGTGCATGTGCTCGATCGGGAGCAGATCGGCAACGTCGAACACGGGGGAGCGGACTACATGATCACGGCGAGCGTGTCGGGCCTAGCCTGCTACTTTGACGCCGCCCTAAACATGATCGAGACGCTAATGAACCTATGGGACCAGCGGAACTAGACGTCTTGCAGCCTCGGCGGTCACCAGCGGTGGCACAAGATCTTGGGCTACCCGGCTGAGTCCGTTGATACTCAGTCGCTCGGTGCGCGACGTCCTCCACGCATGATGTGATGGCGGAGTGGATTGGCTCTCGAACGGCATCTCTTTCCTTGCTCTGATCGTGGCGGGGTTCAGCGCGTTGTACACATGGCGTGAGACTCGCAGGCAGCGGGCGGCGCGAGTTGAGGAACAGGTGCGAGACATCGCGTTCGCAGCGCTGCGTCCGCTGGAGTACGCCGAGAATTCCGCGCAGTTGGCGTACGAGTTCGAAGAACCTCCGGCCATCTTCATGGAGCATGGGACGAACGGACTGCATGCTCTGGCACCTCGTCTACGCATAGCCGAAGATCGCGACCTAGTGAGCGAATTGGCTGATGCGATAGACACCGTGGGCGCGCATTGGGTTGACACGATCACCGCATGGAAGTGGTGGGACAAGGCGCGGCAAGACCCGGAGCATGAAGGGCTTTGGCGGAGCGGGCAAGACGTTGACGAGGCCTTCGCGGTCTTCGATTCACGCCGTGGGGAGTTCATCAAGCGATCCACACAGCTCCGCGAGAAGTTGCAAGTGATCATTGACAGGGTGAACGCTCGACACCGCTAGTTGCTGCACTGCCGTAGACGATCGGGCGCGCGGCCTGTGAAGCGAACTACCGTTTCACTGCCGCCAGATCGCGTTCGATGCTGCGTGCTCCGGGCAGAAGTCCCCAAGCCGGTGCGCGCCTTCGCCGTGGTCGGCGGTAAGCCACCCGTGGGTCCTGGCAGTGATGCGAGCACCCTCGATGCTGTCGCCGGGGAAGTCCATTGGGGCGATGAACGCGGCGCATGGCCGGAAGTCGCAGCGAACGATGACGGTCTGCATGGCACTCATGCTTCTATCGTCCCTCAGCTGTCGTTCGTCGTGGATACGTTTATCCCAACCCGACCGGAGGTATGACCATGACCAACGAAGAACTACCCCCCGAAGAGCGGATCCCCGACGACCAGGACGACGATGTGCAGCGGTGGGATCCGAACACTGACCCAGACGGCTACGACCGCAAGCGAGTGATGCGAAAGGACTGGTATCTCGACCTGGCGCTCGACGTCTACTTCAGCATGGACGACGACAACCCCGAAGGCGTCATCGGCCTGACTATAACGTCGAACGGCTTTCTGGTTTCCGGCCTCGCAATCAGCCGTCGTGCCTGGATCGACGCAACCGTGGAGCAGCATAAGCAGGTTGGCTCCGACGTGAGCTGGATGGAGGAGTACTTCAACGAGTTCCACGAAGACACCGTGGCTGAGGGGAAGCGACGGCGCGAGGCCGGGCTTCCTCACCAGGCCAGGCAGTTCTTCCATATGAAGGACGTCCGTATCGGAACTGCCGACGACTACGTAGAAGTCCCACTGTGGAGGGGGTCGCTGGCCGATGTGACTGGTTGGACGTTCGGCTCATGGAACCCGAAGCAGGACCCTGAGGCGAGCGAGTAGCGACGCACTGCACGAAGAAGCGCCCTCCTGGCTGAGGCCAGGAGGGCGCTTGTCTTACTTCACGGCTGCCAAGATGAACCTGGCCACACCGACAGCGAAGCTGCCGATCTGGAACCAGAGTGCGATCTTCCGTGATGCGTCGTCATCCTTGCGTGGTTCCACGTTCGGACTCCTTCCGCTCGTTCCCTCAGGACCGAGCGGCTTGCAGGTGCCGGTTCCGCGTCCGGGTTCCCAGTGCTCAGATCGAGAACTGGAAACCCCTAGCGGTTTGGCGTAGGGTTCGAGTCGTACTAGACGGGGTTCCTACGCGTGACACCCCAAGCACATGCTCACATCGGGCGCGGAGACCCAGCTGGGTGCAACCAGCTAGGGTCTCTTTGCTTTTTGTACCGGTTGGCGTCCTGCTTTACCTTCCAGCTCTCTGATACTAAGGCCGGTTGAGTACCTAACTTTCAAAAATCGGATGGTCACTCGGACGTTGCCGTGTAGCCCGCGCGGGAACACGGATCGAGCGATCGAACTCGCGCAGATTGGTGTGCTCTGAGGTGGCATCGGTAGGGCTGTCTACGCTCCCGCATGTGGGAGCACGTCGACGGGACCGGTATACCGCACCAGACGAAGCGCGGTACTCGTTGTCCCCAGAAGCCATCGGCGCGCCCGTGGAGGGCGCCGGGCTCCGACCGGTGCGAGCGTGGGTGCCGGAGAACGATGGCACGCAGCGCCGCGTCGCTGCGGTGGCTGTGTCGTCGACGCCTGATGCAGTGTGCGTCCGATGGCTCGTCGACGGGCACCTGGTGCAGGCGTGGGTATGGCGCGCGGCCTGTGCGGCACCGGACGGTGCCGGCTGGTGTGGATGCCGTCTGACGCACAGAAGAGGGCGGGACTGCTGCAGGTTGGGTTGACTCGTTGGTTGAGGCCGCGAGTGCTGCCTGCAGGTTGATGATTGCTTCGTACTCGATGGGCGTCAACTTCCCGAGACCGCGCTGTCGGCGCTTTCGGTGGTAGGTGCCCTCGATCCAGTGCACGATCGCGAGCCGCAGTTGCTCGCGAGAAGTCCATCGGTGCCGGTTGAGGACGTTCTTCTGCAGCAGCGAAAGCGCGATTCGATCTGCCGGGCGGACCTGGCCTCCGTTACAGGTGGGATTGTCCGGCGGCGACGTCGACCGTGCGCTGCAAGCGGTCACTGATTTCGGGTGGACTTCAAAGATTCGCAGCGACGTCGGCTCTGACCGACGTCGCCCACACGCTCGCGCGATCGCTGCGATCGCTGCGACCGGTGACGCGGTCCTGGTTGAGTGGGGGAGCGGGCAGGCGGCGACGGCGGCATGGGTGTGGCGGACTGCGGTGAAGCATCGAGCGGAGTCTCAGCAGCCTCATAACGTGTCGGGGTGACTCGCTAGGCGCTCTAGCGATACCGTGGAGTTGCGCTCGAGCTGTTCCCCCCAACACGTTCGAGCGCGGCCGCTCGGATCAGCCCCCAAATTTCGGTCCGAGCAGCACCGGCCCTGGCCCTGTTCCCCCCAACAGGCCGGGGCCGCTTCACGTCTGAGGTCGGTACACCGCGATCGGCGGCCCGCCGGCGCCGTCGTGTGCCTCGGCGGTAGCCGCCCAGACGCGGCCGCCCTGCTCGAGCGTGTGGGGCAGCACACCGCGGATCAGCATCCGGACCGCTGGGCGGGTGTCGTCGACGACGAGGTCGACGCCGTGCGCGTCGCGATCGTCGGGGTTCCGTCCCGGGCTGGTCCGCACGAACTCGCTCATACCGTGCAATCAACACGGCTTGACGGGGGAGCGACCCGGTGTTGCTGCAGCTCGCGGTAAGAGACGTGAGCGGGCCGCCGTGCCGGCGGACTGTTCTGGTCTGAGCTGCCCCGCCTCCGGCGGCCTTTCCTGACTGGAGGGAGCCGGCGAGCCGGCCAGTGCTTGTCGAACCCCAGGGGGTTCGTTGTTTGCCCGGGAAGCCTTCGGCGATTGTACGGACGAGGTTCCGGGCCGCAAGCCGTCGCCACCGCCGCACGCGAGAACTTTCGACCGGCACCGTCGTGTAGATCTCCTCCGTCGAAGGACGGCGCCGGTCGAAACTTCTCGGAGCGTCGCCGCTTTGGGCTTGCACCCCGGCCCCTCGTCCTATCGGCACTACGTGCCTTCCCGGGCAAACAACGAAAGGGAGAGGAAGAAGGAAATGAAGTTGATGGGTATTCGAGCGACCGCAGATGGTGCGGTCGAGGGCGTCGTGGTGAACGCGGCGCAGTCCACCCTGCAGGGCACGCGGGAGCAGATCGGGTGCCGCCTGGTGGACGTGGCCCGCCTCGACGGCCGGATCGATGCGTGGATCGATGACGAGGGCATGTACGCGGGGGACCGCAACGACCTCGCCACCGTCGCAGCGGTCGCCCTTGGCCGGTCGCGGGCGGCGTCGCCGCTGTACGGGACGGTCCTGTTCCTGACCTACGACAACGCCGGAGACACCCGGTCCCTGTCGCCGGATCAGCACACGGCCGTCATGACCGCCTTTGGCCGCGCACGCGCCGCACTCACGCGTGCGGAAGCGCTCACCGCGGCACTCCACCAGTAAGACACCGCAGCATCCATAGAAACGACCGGGTGCGGAATTCCTGACAACCTTCAATTGCCAGGACCCGCACCCGGTCACTACCGGAAAGCGTAGCAAACGACATGACCATGACCGAGAACATCACCGTCACCCACCTGACGGACCAGCCTCAGCCCGGGGCCACGACCGACGCGGCTCCCACCACGGCGGGCGTTGACCTGGTGCACGTGCCTGCCGCGGACGTGGTGATCGAGGACAACGTCCGCACCGCGGCCGACCTCGACCCCGCGTTCCTGGCCTCCGTGAAGCGCCACGGGGTGCTCCTGCCGACGATCGGCTACCGCAACACGGACGGGGCCGTGGTGGTCCGCGACGGCCAGATGCGCGTCCTCGCCGCCCGCGAGGCCGCGACCACGGTCCCGGTGTTCGTCACCGAGCGTGGCGACAGTGCCGCGGCGCGGATCGCGGAGCAGTTGGTCGCCAACGAGCGTCGCACCGCCCTGACGGACGGTGACCGGCTCGCCGCCTACCGCCAGTTGGAAATCGAGGGACTGTCCGTCACCGCGATCGCCCGCGAGACCGGCACCAAGCGGGACACCGTGAAGCAGACCCTGACGGTGGCGAAGTCGAACACCGCGTCCGCCGCCATGACCTCCGGTCAGGCGACGTTCACCCAGGCGTTGCTGCTGGCCGAGTTCGACGGTGACGCCGACGCCGTCACCGAACTCACCGAGTGCATCGCGGAGGGATACGACGACGACGAACTGACCCACACCGCCGCCCGGCTCCGCCAGGACGCCGAGCGCCGCGAGGCCCGCGTGCAGGTACACGCGGACCTGGTGGCCGCGGGCAAGCGGGTCGTGGGGGACGACGACGACTACGAGTCGTTGGACCGCCTCACCGACGCCGCCGACGACGTGACCGACTACGCCGAGCGCCACGGCCTCGACCCCGAAGCACACGCCAAGTGCGCGGGTGCCGCGTGGACGGTGAGTCAGTGGGGGACGCCGGAGCCGGTGCAGGTGTGCACCACCCCGGACGCCCACCACACCCGCTACCCGCGCTTCAGCGCGACCATCCAGGTCGGCGGAACGCCGGAAGCGGCGGCGGAGTCGTCTGATGAGGATCGCGCGGCTGAGGCCGAGGAACGCAAGGCCGCACGGCGGGTCCTGGTCGCCAACAACAAGGCGTGGGACGCCGCTGACCAGGTCCGCCGCGAGTGGATCGCGGGCCTGTTGCAGCGGAAGAACGCACCGAAGGACGCCGCCCGGTTCCTCGCGGTCGCGCTCACCCGCCACGCCACCACCCGGTACGCCTCCGGTCTCGTGTCCGCTCGCGGTCTGCTCGGCATCGAGACCACCGGGTGGGACGGCGACACGCTCTCCCAGTGGGTCGAGGAACACCCCACGAAGGGGCTGCACCTGTCGCTGGCCGTGGTGTTCGCTGGATTCGAGAACACCGCGAACCGGGAGTGGTGGCGCACCCCGGACGCGGAGTCCCGCGGCTACCTGAACCAGTTGGCCACGTGGGGGTACCCGCTCAGCCACGTCGAGCAGTTGGCCGCAGGCATCCAGCCCGACCTCGACCAGCCCGACCTCGACCAGGCGGACGGCGAGGCCACGACCACCGAGTAGGTGACACGGCATGAGGGCCGCAACCAGCGGCCCTCACGCCCACCCGGCCCCGGATCGTGTCCCATCCGGCACCGAAAATGTCCCATCGGACTCTCCCGACGTCCGTGGGCTGCGCGTCGGCTTAGCCACCGCATGAGGGGCGTGCCCCTCATCGCTCCCCAGCGCCGCTCGACGGAGCTCGCACCGCGACGACACCGCAGAGCGGCGCCGCATCAACCCCGCTCAGACGCCCGCAGGATCCGCCGCCGGCGACGTCAACGAACGATCCTGGGTGGCCCATGCGATCTGGTGGTCGTCGCAGAACCGTCCCGGCGGTTCCTCGCCCGTGTCGAGGTCCAGCAGCTCCCACGCTTCCGGACCGGCCTGAGCGGTGCACCCGGCGACGTCGCACGGCTCGAGTACAGCGAACTGCACCCAGAACGCGTTCGACACGACAATCGCGGTCGGCGCGGTCGTCACTGCCGCATATGGGTCAGCGGCCGCGGACGGTAGGGGCTCGGGTACCAGCTCGAGCAGCGCGTCTGCTGGCTGAATCCGAGTTCGGCTTTGTTTCCTACGGCCGCCGCGACGAGATCCCATACCGGCGATGCTGCCAGCGGCACCATCGACGCGGCTGTACGACATGCCGTCGTTGGGAGGTGAAACCGGGGCGGGAGTACGCACGATCACTCAGAAGGAGTTCCCGCCCCGGCGCCGGCCCCAGGGGAGGGAAACCGGCACCAGCAACCATGCCCGACCGACTCGCTTCACGTCCACTGCTTCTGGCCAAGCTCCCACCGCCACCAGCATGGACTGTGCGGTAGCTGCCTGCAGCGATCAGTTCTGTGTCGGCCCCGACGAGGGGAACGCGGCCGCGGGATCTCCGCCGCGTGCCGCGGCGTCGTACCGCGCCCACGACTCCACCTGCAGCTGTGCCGGTTCGACGCCGCCGTGAACGGCGGCCGCGATCTCGTTCGCGTACATGTCACGCATCTCTTCAGCATGTTTCCGCAACGGCACAGGCCGGCTCCCCTCGAGTCCGAAACGGCAGCATCGACGATGCGCCCCCCATAGCAGCGCTGAGCCCGCATCGTCGATGCGCCTGCATGATTGTGCCTCACTTCGTGCGATGTTGCACAAAGTCTCGGGTTAGAACATGCCGAAGTGCTCGCCGTTCAGCGACCTGACCAGCAGGTCGATGACGAGCACCAGGCCCGTGAGGACACCGAGGAAGTCGAGCAGCGGGCCGACCGAGTCGAAGAACCGGCCGATCGCGCGGAACGGGCGCCGGCGTGGCCGCGGGGTGGGGTGTCCGGCGTGCTCGCTCATGGGGCGAGTATCCCAAGGCTTCCGGCCGGAGGCCGGGAGTCGCTGCGCTCCGAGTGGAACCGGCTCCGCCGGCACTGTGGGCCCTTCGGGCAGTTGGTTTGCCTGGAAGCCTTCGGCAGCGTACGTCCGTCCAGGCTCCGCGCAAGCCGCTGCGCGGCCCGGATCCTCCGAGAATTTCGGCACGCGCTTCGCTTATTTCGCGCCGAAATTCTCTCCCCCACCGCCCTCCGGGTTGCACTGCACCCTCCCGCCCTAGCGGCGACAAGTCGCCTTCCAGGCAAAACAACGAGAGGGAGAGGAAAGCACATGCAACGCATCGACAGTCTGGCCACATTGATCCCGGTGGTGGGGGAGGACGAGATCCCACGGCAGTTGGCGAAGATCACCGAACGCGACGAGGACCTGCAAATCCGGTTCCAGCAGGGCTACGTCCTGACGCACACCGCGGTCATCAGCGGACCACAGTTCACCACCTACGTGGACACCCTGATCCGCACCGACCCGACGAGTGAACGAAGCGGCCGGGACCAACACCAATTTGGTCCCGGCCGCCCCTAATCACTCTTCCCACAACCGATCCCGAAGGAACCGGCACCCCATGACTACCACCATCCTCCCCACGAAGGCCGTCGCCGCCCTACTCCGCAAGGAACTGCGCACTCGATTCCCGGGCGTGCGCTTCTCCGTCCGCTGCTGCACCGGTACCGCGGCGGCGTGGATCAACGTCCACCACGAAGACGGCCCCACCAGTGCGCAGGTCGACGAGATCTGCGGCAAGTACGAGGGGCGCTCGTTCGACGGGATGACCGACACCTACACCGACCACGGCACCACGTTGATCGCTGGGGAGGCGGGGGAGATGCCGACCGAAGTCCGGTACTGCTGCGACGGCATCAACACCACACGCGACTTCACCGCCGCCGGGAACCTCGCCGCACAATGCATCGTCCGCGAGTCCAGCAACATGCCGCACCTGGTGCTCTGCGACGACGCCGGCGTCCTCGTGGAGGGGCGGGACATCACCGGTGGGCAGGGCTGCGAGTTCAACGACGGCTGGCACGCCTGGGACCGCCCGCAGCTCTCCGCTTGGTCCGCGGTGTAGTTCCTGCTGCAGCACGTTGACCTCACCCCGGCCACCGCGCGTTGCTGAACAAACGGCGGGGACGTCCCGAATTCGGAACGCCCCCGCCTCCCTGAGGCGCGGTCCGGACGTCTCGACCCAGACCGCACCCACAGCTTAGAGAGGCACCACGAGCATGTACATCACATACGAACGCCCCACCCACCTCACCGACGAGCAGACCGACCCGCTGGCCCCGGCCGCTGACATGGCCCCGGGCGCGGACGTCGACCCCCGCGTGTCCGTGTGCGGCGCGACGACCTACGACGTCGACGGCACCCGCTGGACCTGCACCCGGCCGCCGGAGCACACCGACGATGAGCACCGGGCCGTGTTCGACCGGTACCACGGTGGCCCCGTCGGGCACGTCGCGTTCGCGTGGCAGTACGAGTGGGGCGGCGCCGGGCACGGCCCGTCCTCCACCGTTCCCATGACGACGGTCACCGTTACCGTGTCGTTCCCGTCGACGGCGTGGACGAACGAGCAGCTGCCCGAATCGATCGCCGATGACGTGCGCATGGCCTTCTGGGAGTGCGACCACGACGACGTCACCGTGCAGACCATCGCGACCAGCACCACGCACCCCGTCGCGGGCTGACCCGCCGGGGCGGTGACGGTCGGCGACGTGGTGAAAAGCGCCGGGACGACACAGTTAGAGAATGCGCAGCACGCTGTTTCTATCGGGTGACGGTAATAGTAGAACGGCGCTAATGCGCCAGGGGATAGCCAGCCCTCCCGCCGTTATCGATGCCCCAGCCGTGCGTTCGTAAACGTCAAGCGTTGGTGCCAGATAATGCATATGCAACAACCTGCCAACAGTAGTGCCGCCCGGTAAAAAATAGTAGAAGAATGTGCGGAAAAGGCTACCCATATAGGCCCGCGCGCTATAGAATAGAAGCATGCAACGGGGAGTAGTTCCCCGGCATTACAAACTTTACGAAAAGGTGATTTCGATGAGCATCACGGTGTACACCAAGTCCGGGTTCTGCGGCATGTGCAAGGCCACGGAGCGTGCTCTCGCATCCGCCGGCATCGAGTACACCGAGGTGATCCTCGACGACGTCGATCAGGCGCAGATCGACGAGTGGAAGACCACCCTCGGCACCAACGCTCCGATCGTCGTCACCGACACGGAGACCGGCTCCTGGAGCGGGTTCCGCCCCGACAAGATCGACGCCGTCGCCGCGCTCATCGAGACGGGAAAGGTCGCGTGATGACGATGACGCTCGAACGCCCGACCACTCGTTCCGACGTCGTCCAGCCCGAGATCCGCGTCGCCGTCGACGAGCTGTTCCTCAATGACCCGGGCCACGCCCTCATCGCGATCGACCGAGCCACCGCCGACCCGACCGAGCACGTCCGCGAGTGGGAACTGTCCCCGGAGCAGCGGCAGGTCTACGAGGCCGGCTACATGGTTGGGTTCCAGATGGCCGCCCCGGAGCTCATGGCCGAGGTCCTCGAGCTGCGGGCCCGCCTCGAGCAGTCCGAGCACGACGCAGACCGGTACTACGCCGAGATGTGCCGCCGGCCGGCCCCCGCTGAACCGTCGGCGTCGGGTTCGACGTTCGCGGAGATCTCCCGCGCCCGCGGCGAGGACGACCGTGCGGACCGTCACGATGCGACGATCGACCGCATGTTCCCCCAGTACTCCGGCGCCCACTCCTGACCCGGGCGCGAGAGGATGATGAACATGACCACCCACCAATGGCTCCTGGTTTGGGATCTCGGCACGCTCGTCGTGTACGTCCTCGCGGGCGCCGCGGTCGTGCTGCAGCTGATCGCGCGTCGGCTGCTGCGTGAGCGTCGCCGGTACCGGCCGACGTCTGAGCGGTCCGTTCTGATCGAACAGCTCCGTGCCGAGAGTGGCTACGATCCGTCGTTGCCTCGGGGCCCGAAGTGACCGCATCAGCGATCACGGTGGCCGTTCTGCTGGCCGTCGCCTGCTTCGCGGTGATCTTCGCGGCCGTGTGGGCCTTGTACCGGTTCCGGACCCGTGAGGAACGCCGCGGCCGACGCGACTTGGTGCGCCGGCTCCGCGCGATCTTCGACGACGCCGATGCACGCGGGGCGCTCACGTCGCAGCAGCGCGTGGAGATCTATGACGGTCTCCGTCGGCTACACCGCGGTTGAGGAGCGCCACTGGGACCGACCTAGGACGTGTTGCTAAAGGTTGAGAGCGAGCCGGCAGATGCGTTCGCAGAGGTCTTCGTAACTGATGCCGCTTG
>NZ_JADKSB010000035.1:0-10777 GCF_015350935.1 Curtobacterium sp. VKM Ac-2887
AGTACGAAGCAATCATCAACCCACAGGCAGCACTCGCGGCCTAAACCAACGAGTCAACCCAACCTGCAGCAGTCCCGACCCTGCAGCACAACGTGAACAGTCACAGTGTCGGCCCCTCCCGTCGACCTGTCCAGAAACGATCGTTTGCGGTGAAGTACCACATGAGCAGGACGATGCGATACCGCGCCGTCCCGACCGCTGTCACGGCCGCGAGTGCGGCCGCGCCGAGTGCGCCAGGAGCCGGTTAGACAGGCCGCATCGCTGGTCTGTCAGCCCTCATGGCGTGGAATCTTGCGCGCTGCGGGATGTGTTCTCTGTTTGTTTCCGCGCGGTGAGCAGGAGCCGCAGTGCGAGGGTGACTCCGATGACGGCGGCGTCGAACAGGATGAGGAAGTTCACCATGCCCGGGTCCCAACGGTGGATGGAGTGTGCGAGGGCCAAAGTGGCGACGGCTGCTGTCAGGGAAATCAGACGCCAGGTTTCGAGGGTGAAAAACCGCTCGAGGATCTGCTGCTCGGGTCGATCCGCCGGCGACCGGTTACGTCCAGTGGTCACGTCTGCAAGGAGTTGCAGGACGACTGTCACGACGAGGAAGATTGCTGCGAACGTGAGCTGCCATCCCCAGTAGTACTGGCCGGAGACACCCCACGAGATCGCTGCGCCGATGATGAGCACGATGTGCGCGATCGCCACCGGGAGCTCAATCGTGATGGCGCGTACATCGCGTTCGAGGACGGTGGTGCGCCCGACAAGCACATGGCGAAGTGTGAGCGCGGCGATCAGCGCGAGCGCCAGAACGAATTGGATCATGACGGAGCCGGTGGTCGCGGTAGTGCCGCCGCTGTGCCAGAGGGCACAGGCGCCCCCGACGGCTGCTGAGGTGTCGAGGATGATGATGCCGATGATGCGGGTGAGGGTGTTCATGCGGTTCAGCTCTCGACGGCGACGGAGCCATTGAGGACGACGTGTGCTTCGCCATTGCGGCGCGTTTTGGCCCAGCCGTTTCGCCGGCGTGCAATGCGGGAGAAGGCGCGCGCGATGCAGATGTACATGTAGTAGACGTACAGCCACATGCCGAGGCCGTAGAGCAGCGCGGCGCCCCAGCTGGTGCCGGGTTCACAGCGGCGCTTGTACACGGGCCCCCACACGGCGAACGGCCCGATCGCGAAGACGACGTTGAGGGCGATCAGCCAGGGCAGGTTGTTCAGCTGTGCGGCGCGAGATGCCGGGTCGGTGACGAGCTGGTACCCGAGGAACGCGGAGATGATCAGGAAGGAGATCGCGCCGAGCATCTGCAGGAACGGCAGCACCAGGTAGTAGCAGGTCTCCAGCACGCCGGCGGCGTCGAAGTGCCGCGACTTGACGATCTCAGGGATGTACCGGACGCACTGGATGTTGCCCTGCGCCCAGCGGGTGCGCTGGGTGAGGAGGCGACGAACAGACGGGAGGGCTTCTTGGGACACGTGGGTGTCGTAGACGTGCTTGATCTTGGAGCCAGCGAGCAGCACGTGCACACCCAGCTCGTAGTCCTCGAGGAGGGCGCCGTGCCACGGATCTCCGTAGAGCGCCGCGATCGCGTCCAGCGTGGACAGGCGCGTGAACTGGCCGTTGCCGCCGAGACCGACCGTTCCCGTCCGGGCTCGGAGGGACTGCATGCCGGCGATGACGGTCCGGAACTCGAGGTCCTGCATGCGGAGCATCCAGCGGGCGGTGAGGTTGGCGAGGACGCCACGTTCGGGGAACGGTTTCTTGTCGTCCCGGTTCTTCATCCAGACCGCGATCTGTGCTGCCCCCACCTCGGGATCACCGAACACGTCGTCGGCGGCGCAGACGTCCAGAGCGTTCGGCGCCATCTCTCCGTCGGCGTCGACGACCGTGACGATGACCCGGGTCCGGTCGACATCGGCGGGCAACCACGCGTTCAACTGCGCGAAGGCGGCGTTCAGCGCATCACCCTTCCCGGTTCGCGCGTCGGGACGGCGACGCTGGACGACGTGCACGTGCTCGTCTCGGGCAGCGTAGGAGTTCGCGATCTCGGACGTTCGGTCTTCGCTGTCGTCGTCGATCACCCAGACGTGGGCGCCGGGGAAGTCGCCGCGGGCGCGTTCGATCGTGGTCGCGACGACCACTTCCTCGTCGCGGCAGGGGATGAAGAAGTGGTACTCGAAGTCGGCTGCGGTCCCGGGGTTCACCTTCGGGTACCGCAGGAACGGGACGAGGATGAAGAAGATGTACGCGATGAACATCACACCCATCACCGTGGTGAAGGCGTTCATGATCTGGAGCAAGACGGATCCTTCGGGAGATCGGAACTTCAGGGATGAGAGTGACGGTGGTGTCGGGCGCCGCCGCGGTCAGCGGCAGCGCCCGTGGTGCGTCAGGCGGGAACGTCTCGGCTGAGCCAGCGCTTGCGCGCCAGGAGCGCGATCCCGAGTGCCAGGGCCAGCCCGGTGACCACCAGCGGGAGCAGCATCGAGCCAGTCCCGGTGTAGGCCAGTGCGCTAACGCCGAGGCCACCCGCGGTGGGCCCGAGGCCGTTGCCTCCTCCGTACATGTCTTCCTTTCTGACAGTCCGACCATCGAACCATCTAAAATATTCTATGATCTATGGTTGCATGCTTGAAGCGAAGGGGCAACCCTGCCTGTCAGACGGGCGCTTCGGCCGCTCGGAGGGCAGCCGCGAGCAGTTCCGTGTAGGCGTTCACCGCGATGCCGACCGCCTGTCGATCACCGCTGGCACATCCCGCCCGCATCGCGCGGAGCGCCTCTTCGCGTTCGCCGGCGCTTGCCCGGCAGGTGATCCCGTGCGCGGACTCGAGGACGTCGAAGTACATGCGCAGCGGCACCACGTGGTCAGCGACCGCATGAGCAGCCACACGGTTCGACGCCCGGCCGACCAGGTACTCGATGGCACCGAGGTACGCATCGACGTCCTCGGCCCCCTCCACGGCCGCCCCGAGCTCGTCGAGCGGGAGCTCCGGATCCGCCGCCATCAGTGCGGCGAGACGGCCGACGACGATGAGCCGGTGCCGCATGTCCTCCGCCGTCCACTCGGCGACCATCGTGCGTGCGTTGCGCTCGACGGAGGCGAAGCGCATCCAGGAGAGCTTGGTGACCGCCTCCCGCACCGGCGTGCGGGAGATGCGGAGCTCCTCCGCGATCGCATCGACGTTGATCCGCTCACCGGGCGCCATCTCTCCGCGGACCACGCGGCGCAGGAGCACGTCGTAGGCCTGGTCGGACAGGAGTCGCCGATCCATCAGTTGCGCGCCGTACCGCGGCATGTCAATCTCCAACCTCCGCCAGAGCGGATCTGAAATTTTCTGTAGTCAGATACTCACACATCTTGCAACTGAACACAAGAGCATCTAATATTTGATTGTCCGATGGTCGGACTCAGCACAGGAGGAACACAGATGGCACAGCCGAAGTCGATCGCCGTCGTCATGGGGACGCGGCCGGAGATCATCAAGCTCGCCGGGATCGTGCGGGAACTCGGCGACGCCGCGCGGGTCATCCACACGGGCCAGCACTACGACGAGACCATGTCGGGCCAGTTCCTCGACCAGCTCGGTATCGGGACGCCCGACGTGGTCCTCACAGGGATCGGGGGGAAGGGACGCGGGACACAGATCGCATCCGCGATCGCTGCGCTCACCGCGGAGTTCGAGCAGAACCGCCCCGCCGCCGTGATCGTTCAGGGCGACACGAACGCAGTGTCGGCGGGTGCACAGGCTGCCAGCTACCTCGGGATCCCGCTCGTGCACGTCGAGGCCGGTCTTCGTTCGTACGACCGAGCGATGCCGGAAGAACTGAACCGTCTCGTGGTCGGCGCCCTCGCCGACGTGCACTGCGCTGCGACCGAGGTGAACCGGCGGAACCTCGAAGGAGAGGGCGTCGACCCCGCCCGCATCGTCGTCACCGGGAACACGGTCGTCGAGGCGACGTTGGACTCGCTCGCCCGCGCCGAGTCAGATCCAACCGCTGCGGTACCGGGCGTGCCGGACACGTTCGTCCTCGCGACCATCCACCGCCCCGAGAACACCGACTCGGAGCCTGCGCTCCGCCGGGTGCTCGAGGGGCTGCGCGGCACCGGGCTGCCGGTGGTACTCCCCCTGCACCCGCGCACCCGCAGCGCAATCACCCGCTTCGGCCTGTCGGACCTGCTGGAGGGCATGACCGTCACCGCGCCGGTCGGTCACGCATCGTTCTTGTGGCTAGCGTCCCGCTGCCGACTGATCGTCGCCGACTCCGGCGGAGTGCAGGAGGAGTGCACGGTCCTGAAGAAGCCACTCCTAGTCATCCGCCGATCGACCGAGCGCCCCGAAGCGGTCGACTCCGGCTTCGCCCGTCTCGTCACACCCGAGCAAGACATCGCCGCGGCAGCACGGGCGTTTCTCGACGAGTCCGACAACACGTCGCTCGATGGAACCCCGTCCCCGTACGGCGACGGGAGCGCCAGCTGGCGGATCGCACAGATCGCGCTCGAGCTCGGTACCGCGACACCGATGCCCGCGGTCCGCGCCGCTTGAGCTGAACCCCGATGGGCGCCCGGTCGACACGACCGGGCGCCCATCGTCGTCAGTCGGCCGGGAGGACGACCCGGCCGCGCTCCAAGAACACTGACCTGGTCGGTTCATACAACGCTGCAACCGCAGCACCTGCCGCGGCCGCATCGCGCTGCTGCACGGCAACGTTCACGGCGTCGATGCCAGCGTGCATAACCGCTGGGTCCACACGTGACGCTCCTGGCCGCATAAACCGTGCCAGCTGCTGAGAGAGCCGATCGACCTGCCAACGAAGGACCTCGTTCCCGGTCGCGTCGGTGAAGACGCGGAAGAAATCAGCCACCGCCCGCTCGATGGCGAACCAGTCCTCGGCCGCGATGTGGTCGCGGAGAGATCCGATCGCTTCGGCCGCGGCAAGTCGCTGCGCATCGGTAAGAGTTGCGGTCGTAGCACGCACCGCCCACTCGTTGATCATGCCGGACAGCAGCAGCGAACGATTGGTGCGATCCGGGTCGAGGGCGCTCACCCGCGTGGGTCGCCCGACTCTAATGTCGACGAGTCCAGCGTCTCGGAGACGCAGCAACGCGTGCCGCACCGGGTTCTTCGACATCCCCAGCCAGGCGAGCAGTGCCTCATCGGCAAGGACCTCACCTGGTTCGAGTGTGCCGTCCTGGATTGCTGCGTAGAGACGCTCGAACGCGATGTCCTTCAGCAGCGGCCTGCTGGGCGCGTCGGCGCCGCTTCCGAGAGGAGGCAACGGCATCAGCTGATCCCTTCTCTCGAGGCGACGCGTTGGAACCATGCTGACAGGACCGCGCTGGCACGGTCTGCGTCTGCATCTGCGATCGCCGTCCGCAACGCGTCGATGTCCTCCTGCTCGAAGGCCGGCGCATCGTCTGGCACGAGGTTCCAGTGCCGCCGCACGAATGGAGCGAGATCGTCCCACGTCCGAGTGACGCGGTCGTTCCCAACCAGTCTGACGAGCTCGGCGAGCATCCCATCTGCGACGAACAGTGCCCGGCCGTTGGGTATGAGCAAGCTCGCAAGTCTCGTCCGCTCTGGCTGGGACAGAACAGGCAGCACCAACGACACACAAGCGGGGAGAAACGCGTCGAGGGTTCGGAGGGTTGCCCGGACACGTTCCCGGTCGTCAACGCTGACGCGGGTGGTGCGCTGCGGCTGTACGTCGAGCAGCCCGATCGCTGCGAGGCGGTCGATCGCTTCGCGCACCGGAGTCCTTGATGCGCCCGTCCAGGCCTCAATGGCCTGCTCATCGATTGCTTCTCCGGGCTCAAGTTGCCCGTCTTCGATGACCTGCCGCAGTTGACGCATCACGACGTCCGCGAGGGCCGGCCGGACACTATGCTTCGCAGCTTGAGGAATCGGCACGCACTCAGCCTACCAGTAGCACGTATATCAGATGATGAGTTGGCGCCTTGCTGCCGCGTCCGATTTCAGCTTGGCGTGAAAACAGCGGTGCTGGGGTCCGACTGTTGTCGGACCCCAGCACCGTGAGTGTTCGTTCTGTTCTACGCGGTGGCGCGCTTGCGGCGCACGAGCACGACCGCTCCGAGGGCAGCGGCGGCGGCGAGGCCGAGGCCGCCAGCGACCGCGGGGTTCGCGATCGGGAGGTTCGCGGCGCTGACCGTGGTCGGGTCGGAATCGAGGCCGTTAGCGGTCTGGGTGATGGTCAGGTCCGAGGCGGTGCCGGAGAGGTTCGAGCCGAGGTCGGCGGTCCACTTGCCGCTCGCACCGACGGTTGCGGTACCGACGGTGTTGCCCTGGTCGTCCTTGATGGTGACGGTCGCACCGGGCACGCCGTCGCCGGAGAGCACAGTGTTGCCCGACCCGTTGTCGATGTTCGACACGGTCGGTGCGGCGGGCTTCACGATGACGCGAACATTCAGGCTCGCAGTCTCCGTGCGGGGCCCACCGCCGTTTGCCACCTCGAAGCTGTAGGTGGAATTTGCCGAGTACGTGCCAGCCTGCGCACCCGCGTCGACTGTCACGACAGGGAGGAAGCGGAACTGTCCACCGGCGGGCCAGCTGGAGTTCGTCGTCTGCGTGCAGGTCAGCGTCTTACCGGCGCCACCCACGGTGCAGTTACCGATGACTGCCGCGTTGCCGACCCAGGTCGTGCCACGATCGCTGGAGTACTGCGTCGTGACACCCGCCTGAGCGCCGAAGGTGGTGTTCGCCGGGGCGTTGAACGTGATCGATCCGGCACCCACCATGCCGGGAATCGTGGCGCCGTCGTTCTGCATAGTGAAGGGGACGTTCGCGTGCTGGCCGGCGGCGATCGTGGTCGTCGACGGCATGTCCGTCGCGTTCGCGGGGCTGGCGAGCAGGGCAGTGCCGGCAACGGCGAGAGCGGCGACGCTGAGCGATGCCTTGAGGGTCTTGCGCAAGTGATCAGTCCTTCGGTTGGTGGTGCAGCCGACTGCTGCGGTATTGCAACCACTGTAAGCACAAATATTTTTGTGTGCAACACTTGAACACAGAAAATTTTAGATCTACTGTGGTCGCAACAGAAGGAGCGTCATGTCCACGATCGCGGCACCACCCGTCCGGATGCACCCCCTCACCCGTACCGTCCGACACCTACTTGGGGCTCTCGCGGCCGGGGTGGGCATCGTGCTCATCGTGATGCTCGACCAGGTCCGTCACGTCGAAGCGGCTCTGGCGTCGTACTGGATCGGCCCGGTGACACAGAACCGCAGCATGCTGTGGGGAGACACCTTCCTGTTGCACCTCTCCGATACGCAAATCATCGCGTTCCGGATCACCGTGGAGTGCACGATCGTGATCCTTGCCGCACCGATCATGTTCTTGTCGGCCGCGCTCATCGGATTCACCCGAGTGTCGCCGCTGCGTTGGTTGCTGGCGACACTCGTCGGCGTCGTCACGGTCGTTGTCGTGAACCAGTTGCGCCTCGGACTCATCGCCTGGTCGACCCTGACATGGGGCCTCGACCCCGGGTACGAGATCTCGCACACGTTCGTCGGTTCAGCGCTGGCGGTCCTCGGCTTCGCCGGCGCGATCGCACTGATGCTTGTCATCATGAGCGGCGGCAGCACCGACGCACGGCCACGTGCGGCCGTCCGGTCCGGGCGTCGCCGCGCGAAGCGCTAACACCCGCCCGCGAATCCGCCTGCTACACCACTCTGCGGCGGTCCGCGTAGCGCGGACAGGGAAGCGTCCCGGTCGGGAGAGAGACGACCGAGGGCGCTAGCTGGCGGGGAGGCACTCACGCTTACGTGAGGAGGGCCTCCGAGCTCTGGTCATGCGTCCCCTCGGTTGGTGTCGAGCGGGAGCATTTCTTCCTCGTCGGGCCAGTAGTCCCACTGCAACAGGCGGGCACGCGCTCCCTGGTACGGACCCTTGTTGGCGTGGATGGTGCAGTCGTGGTTGTCGTGGTCGTATGCGGCCCGGTAGTACCGATCGGCGTCGTAGTCGGCGCCGTTGTAGGCGTTCCACGCGGCGTCCACCTCGGACCGCCGAGATTCCCAGCCCCACCGCTGTCCCTGTCGAAAGATTGCCCACTCCCGCTCGGTGAACTCCCCCATCGGGATCTCACGGCCCGCGGCCACCGGCGGCGCTGCGAGCTCGTCGTAGGCCGCGGGCCCGGAGAACACGTCGACCGGCTCGGGCGACTCGTCGGCCGTCATCGCCCACTCCCATCGTGGTGGGTTCGGCGTGCTCTCGGTCATGGTCTTCATGTCCTCGGTCAGGCGGTCAGGGCAGCGATCTTGTCGGGCTGGAAGCCAGCCCACGTATCGGTGACGGTGGCGGTGACGACGATGGGTGCCTGCATCAGGCCGCGGGCCTTGAAGCTCTCTACGACGTCGACGGGCTGCGTGGTGAGGTCGATGACCTCGTAGGTGACGCCCTTGTTGTCGAGGGCACGGTACGTGGCGGTGCACTGCACGCACAACGGCTTGCTCGTGGCGCTCCACCGTGCCGGGGATCACTCGGTCGCGGAGCTCGTCGAACTGTTCGGAATCGGACGCGCGACGGTGTACCGGGCGCTCGACCGGAACCCGGTCGACTCTGCGTCGGATCTCGCGCTCCCCCGCCTTGATGGCTAGCGCCTAATAGCACACGCTATCAGGTGCTATCACAGACGACGGCTCGCTCAGGCGTCCGAATCGTAGGCTTCGACCGTGCTCCTACGCCTGCTCGCGACGCCCCCGCTGACCCACCGCCATCTTGGACCGACAACCTCGACTGGGTGGCGATCGCCGCCCTCGCGCTGTCGCTCATTACGGCCATCGTCGGGATCGTCAACGCCATCCGTAACCGCGCGCGCCTCGTGGTCACTCTGCAGCACGACTGCTTCACTCCGTCGGCCCGGCCGCACGTGTTCAACGTGCCCTTCACGGTCACCGTCCAGAACCTCGGAAAGACGCCACTGACTGTCTGGGACGTCGGGCTTGGTCACGCTCACGATCCGCGAAGTGCGTCGAAGCGCCGCGCACAGATCGTCGTGCACAACCTCGAGCAGCGCAACCCAGCGGGCCTCGACCCGAAACAGTTCATCCTTTCGCACGGCCCCACGGTGCCCCACCAGATCCCCGTCGGCGGAGTTGTCGACTGGATTTTCGAGGACCACGCCACCGCTCCGCACGGCAAGGATGTCGTGTGGCACGCCTACGCTGTGCGCCTGCAGGGCAAGAGGCAGATCGAGCGGCGCTCCGCCGAATGCTTCACGCGGGAGGGCGTGGCCAGCGGGGAGTGACCGGTGGGAGTGGTGCCCCCGGATTGGGCCGGGGGCACCGTGCCGACGAGCACGAGGGGCGCCGGCTCATTCACGATACCGGGCGTGGCCACCAATGCCGATAGCCCCGGATATCAGACAATATCAGGGGCTATCCAGTGCTTGTGGGCGGTAGCAGCGACTAGCAGGAGCTAGTGCGCTCTACTCCATGCCGTGCTTCTCGATGTACTCCATGCCAATCTCCATTGCTCGGAGCATGATCGCGTGATTCGGGTACCGAGTCGCCTTGTTGTAGTCGGCAATCCGGTCGCGGAGCTCTTCGTGTCCGCGCCAGCGAACGAGCGCCGTCAGGGGAGCATCACCCGCAGCCGGAGAGGGCGCCTTCGCCTGCGACTTTGGCGTTGCGGCCTCACGCGCCTCGGAGGGCAGCGCGTCGGCCGCGGCCCCGAACGCGGCGATCGCGTCGGGATCCACCGTCGTCTTCTTGTTCCGTGCGATGGGCATCAGCCGTACACCTCCGCCGTGAGCTCCTGAATCTCAGCCCGCGCCTGCTTCGCCTTCGATACCGAGAGCTCCATCACTCCAAGACCAGGAGCGGCGGCGTCGCGGTAGGCCTTGCGCGAGTACAGAACGGTTTCGAGGGGCTTGACCTGGGGGTACTCCACGATGAACTCGGAGACGTCTTCTGTTTCCGTCTCGTTGTGATTGGTGGGTGCCTGGCTCAGCAGGCTACGGACCTCCAGGTCCGGGTTGAAGTCGCGGGCCGTCGAGATCACCTCGTCGAACTCCTCGAGCGTCTCGACGTCGAACCGCCGGAAGAGCAGGTCGAAAGTGCGGCTGCCCGGATCCGGCCGTTGCTGCTCAACGAGGAAGATGCGCACTGCCTCAAGACGATGAAAGCGCTGCTGTACTTCGCTCGCGAGACCGATGCCGACGCCGACGCGATGACGGCGTTGAAGAAGCTGCGCGAGGACTGGAAGGTCGTCGCGTCGCAGAAAGTCAGCCGCTCAGCGTACGAGGTGCGGGTCAAGCAGGGGGAGGCGCCGGAGGAAGCGCTGGCGGACCACGAGCTTGCGTACGCGTGGATCTACGGCGACGTTGTCCACGCCGACACCGACAAGCGTCAAGGCGCGCACTCGTTTGGTGTCGAGGAACGCTTCCATGCCGCTGTTCCGCTCGTGGCGCGCGTCATGGTCTTGGCGATCCGGACGCTGAACACGCTCGAATGGCTGCACGGCAGACGGATCCTGCCGTTCCTGCACGACGCCTTCGCGGAGGACGTCGTGGTCACCCGTCGGGTCGTCGTTAGCGAGGGGCAGGTGTTCGTCGCCCCCTTCGTGGACGGAGCGCTTCCGGTGCTGCCGGCACTGGGAGCAGAGGCTGGCAGCGGTTGGGTTGAGTTCGCGGACGAATTCCTCCCGGACCAGCAGTAGTCCGCCGATAGCGCAGTCGTCCGTGGATCTGGTCGGGCTGGCCTAGGTGTACTGAGTCATCACGTTGGTGACACTCGGGCTGCGGGCGTGAGCCCGTGGCTCGAGTGGATCCGGCCAGT
>NZ_JADKSB010000036.1:0-9575 GCF_015350935.1 Curtobacterium sp. VKM Ac-2887
CGTGCACGCGCTCGGATGGGCCTGAAGGCAAATGATTTCCAGACGGTGCAGTTCCTCGCCGCGCGAGAAGCCGGCGGGGCCCCCGCACGCGCAGCAGACCTCGCGGAGGCGCTCGGTGTCAGCAGTGCCGCGGCGACCATGACCATCGACCGGCTCGCTGCACGTGACTTCGCAGTGCGTGAACCCGACCCAGACGACCGTCGATCCCGCATCGTGCGGCTCACCCCGGACGGACAACGCAGCCTCGTCGAGGCGTACGAAGGGCTACCCGCAGCCGTGCAGGAGCTGCTCGACGCGGTGCCGGCCGCGGAAGCCCAGCGGATCGCTGAGCTCGCTGCCGCCGTGCAGCAGGTTGTCGACCGCACCGCGACACACACCAGCACCTCGGCGCAGTAACCAAATAACGCTTCTAGTTAAGGAAGTTAGACGCCAAGGGTCCGGGTTCGTACCCTGATTGCTGTCAGGACTCCCGCGCCCCGGTCGCGACGACGCCGGCGCTTCTCGCCAGCAGCACGACGGAGGTGGTGCCTGACCAGTCACCGTGGCCAGCCTTGCCACGGGGAAGGCCGCTCGGCATGACGCACACCCTCGTTCCTCCCACTGCTACACCTGCGCCCGCGCCCCGCGCGGACCTCAGCTTCACCGCCCACTACGGCGCACAGCGATCACCGCTGACCGAAGTGCAGCACGCACGCTGGACCCGGCGCCTCGCCGTCGTCGCGGTCACGACCGGGCTTGTGTCGGTGACTGTCGCGACGGTAGCCATCGTCGTCGCGAGTGCCTGGTGAGCGCCGGGGCGGCGGCGACGCCGACTGAGCCGATCGACATGGGGCCGCTCCTGCAAGAACCCACGACGGCACCGCTCATGGAAGCAGGCCCCCGGGCGGATCCTCAACAGTGGCATCGCCGCGGTCTGCTGACGCCGGCTGAGGTCAACGCGATCGTCGTCGCCCGCATCAACGACCTCCCCACCATCGTCACAACCACCCCGGCAAGAAGCGACGAGTTGATCTCCCCGACCGAGCCGACCTATGGCGACTTCCTCAGAAAGCCCCGCGCATGAGCATCTTGCTGCACCACCCCAAAACCTCTCCCGCCCTCACCGTCGCCGATTCCCCGACCGTGCTGCGGTGGGCTGCCGCCGACGCGGGCTTCTGGGTTGCCGACAGCGGCGGCGCGTTCGCCGGCACCATCGACCAGCACGGCCAGCACTTCTTCGTCCGCAATGGCTTCGGCGAGTACCTCGGCGACTACCGCACCCTGCCAGACGCGCAGACCGCACTTGACCGCCACGTCCAGACCGCCCCGCTCGAGCCGCCATGCTGACCACCCCCAGCGGGCTCACGGACGCGCACCGAACCGTGCTCTACCGACTTGTCGAACTGGATACCGCGCTCCGGCAGCAACCGCTCGGCGGTCAACCCTCGGCGGCGGCCCGCAGCGCGTCGCCCGGAAGCTGGCCGAATTCTGCCTTGTAGGACGCCGCGAACCGGCCGAGGTGCGTCAGCCCGACGGACCGGGCCACCGCTGCCACCGACTCGGCTTCGCCGGACTCGAGCTGCTCCCGCGCCAGCAGCAGTCGGATGCCCTTCAGATAGAACAGCGGCGACACCCCGTGGATGCGTTGGAACGCGCCCTGCAGTCCCCGCACGCTTATGCCCGCGGCCTGTGCGACGTCGTCGACGGTGATCCGCTCCGCGATGTGGTCCAGCAGGAACGCTTCGGCTTTCGTCAACCGGGTGCGCGCCGGTGCCTCCCGGCCCTGCCCGACTGGCCAGTGCGGGACCGCGGTCAACAAGCCCGCAGCCGCGAATCGGACAAGTTCGTGTTCGCGCTCCAGTGACACCGGTCCGGTGCTGCCCAGGATCTCGGGAGCGATGGCGCGCACGACCAGCCACCACGCCGCGAGCGGCGCCCCTTCCGGCACGTGATGGGGTTTGAACTCCAACGGTGCCGGGTTCCACCCGCCCCGTTCCGCGGCGACCTGTTCAACGGTTTCCCGGTCAATGCGCATCACATCCTTCTGGAACCCCGCCCACCTAAACGACTGCCGGCCTTCCTTATACAGCACCGGCCGACCCCGCAGCAACGGCTTCCCATCCACGGCGCCACGGCCGGACTTCAACCACACCACGATCACATCGCCACCGGACTCGACCTCCCCACGAACGATTCCAGAGCATCGCGTTGACTCCAACGCCAGCAGTTGCGTCCCAGTCAACGTCTCCTCGAACGCGAACGCTGCCCCGTCCAGAACGCTCACCTGCAAACCGCGCGTCAGATGCGTTCGCGCCACCGCCTCACGCGCCACCGCAACCTCATGCGTTCGCACGGCCAGACGGGTCCGCTCCAGAGTTGCTGCATCCATCCGCCGATTCTCTCGGACACAGCACGCCGGGTTGCTGATAGCGGACTGCGCCGTCCTCGATTCGCACCAGAGCGACTTACGCCAAACGTCGTCGCCGTCTCCCACTCCGGTCCACAGAGCAAGGACTGCGCGAGGCGGCATGCGCACAGTCCACCCCTTCCCCGAACCGACGCAGACACGCTCGCGCGCCCCGCCAGCGAGCCGCCCGCTGCTCCGAAGCGGACACACGCACGCCTCGCATCAGACCCAATAATGCTGCTTTTCGGAGTGTCTCGGCAGGGTCGAAGCACCTCTGTGAACCCTGACCGGAGGGGCGAGGGGGACGAATTTTGTCCACCGCAGTACCGACTGCCTAGAACAGCGCACAGGTCTACGGTCTGTTCCGTGTGGCAACGACGCCGCACGATGACGAATCGAGCATCATGCAACGACGGATGAAGCAGCTCGTCGCGATCGCGTTGAGCGCCGGTGTCGTGGGGGCCCTCGTCCCCGCGATCTCCGCTCAGGCGGTCACGACGAGCGACACCCCGGACTTCGGGAGCAACGTCAAGATCTACGACCCCTCGGTGCCCGCGTCGACCATTCAGGCCGACGTCGACGCCGCCTTCACCGGTCAGCTCCGCAGCACGAGCGCGCAGTTCGGCACGCAGCGGTACGCGTTCCTGTTCAAGCCCGGCAACTACGGCCGCGTCTGGGCGAACCTGGGCTTCTACACATCGGTCGCCGGTCTGGGGAAGAACCCCGACGACGTGACCATCAACGGTGCCGTGAACGTCGATTCCGGATGGAACGCCGGGGACGAGAAGAACGCGACGCAGAACTTCTGGCGGTCGGTCGAGAACGTGGCGATCGTGCCAGAGGGCGGCACCGACCGGTGGGCGGTCTCGCAGGCCGCGCCGATGCGTCGGGTGCACATCAAGGGGAACCTGACGATGGGACCGTCGAACCAGGACGGTGGCCAGGGGTACTCGTCAGGCGGCTACATCGCCGACACCAAGGTCGACGGCACCGTGACGTCCGGGTCGCAGCAGCAGTGGTACACCCGGAACTCGACGATCGGTTCGTGGCAGGGCGGCAACTGGAACATGACGTTCTCGGGCGTGAACGGCGCCCCCGCGAACGACTTCTCGAAGAGCTACACCACGCTCGCAACCACCCCGACGACACGGGAGAAGCCGTACCTGTACGTCGACTCGTCGAACAAGTACCACGTGTTCGTCCCGTCGCTGCGGCAGAACTCGAGCGGCGTCACGTGGCCGAACACCGGCGGCACCGACATCCCGATGCGGAACTTCTACGTCGCCCACCCGGGCGACTCGGCGGCGACGATCAACGGCGCGCTGGCCCAGGGGCTGAACCTGTTCTTCACCCCGGGGACCTACCAGCTCGACGCGGCGATCAACGTCACCCGGGCGGACACCGTCGTGACGGGCATCGGGTTCCCGACGCTCGTGCCGACCAAGGGCAACGCCGTCCTGACCTCGACCGACGTCGCCGGGGTGAACGTCTCGAACCTCGTCGTCGATGCCGGGACCCAGAACAGCGCGCAGCTCGTCCGCCTCGGCACGTCCGGGTCGCACGTCGACCACGCCGGCGACCCGCAGAGCATCCAGGACGTCTTCTTCCGCGTCGGCTCGAGCGTGCAGGGCAAGGCCTCGACCACGCTGCAGGTGAACGCCGACGACACGCTCATCGACCACATCTGGGCCTGGCGCGCGGACCACGGCGGCGCGCCGACCGGATGGACCGTGAACACCGGCGCGACCGGCGTCGAGGTGAACGGCAACGACGTCCTCGCCACCGGGCTGTTCGTCGAGCACTACCAGAAGTACGAAGTGCAGTGGAACGGCAATAACGGCAAGACGATCTTCTTCCAGAACGAGATGCCCTACGACGTGCCCGACAACGCCTCGTGGCAGAGCCCGACGGGCGCCGGCTACGCCGCGTACAAGGTCGCCGCGAACGTGACGAGCCACGAGATCTGGGGCGGCGGCGTCTACTGCTTCTTCAACACGAACCCCGCGGTGCACGCCGACCGCGCGTTCGAGGTCCCGCAGACCGCCGGCGTCCGAGCGCACGGCCTGGTCACGGTCTCGCTCGGCGACACCGGCACCATCTCGAGCGTCATCAACGGCGTCGGTGGTGCGGTGCCGACACCGGCTGGCAACACCGCCCCGAACCGCGTCGCCTCGTACAACTGATCCCGGGAGGACCGATGATGCACACCACTCGGAAGCGGCGACTGGTCGCTCTCACGGTCGCCGGAGCGGCGGCCCTCGCACTCGGTGCGGGCCCCGTCCTGCAGGGAGCGGACCCCGCGAACGCCGCGAGCGGCGACGTGGTCTGGTCGCAGGACTTCGACGGAGCCGCGGGCAGCGCACCGGATCGATCGGCCTGGACGAACGAGACCGGAGGCGGCGGCTGGGGCAACAACGAGCTCGAGGACTACACGGACTCGCGCGACAACTCGGCGCTCGACGGGCAGGGCAACCTGGTCATCACGGCGAAGCGCGAGGCCGACGGTTCGTACACCAGCGCCCGACTCACGACGCAGGGCAAGTACACGCCCCGGTACGGCCGCGTCGAGGCCCGGATCCAGATCCCGCGCGGCCAAGGCATCTGGCCGGCGTTCTGGATGCTCGGCTCCGACCTGCCCCAGGTCGGCTGGCCGAACTCCGGCGAGGTCGACGTGATGGAGAACGTCGGGTACGAGCCGGCGACGGTGCACGGCACGGTCCATGGGCCCGGGTACTCCGGCGGCCAGGGCATCACGTCGAGCTACCAGCACCCACAGGGGTGGTCGTTCGCGGACACGTTCCACACGTTCGCGGTCGACTGGAAGCCCGGATCGATCACCTGGTCGGTCGACGGTGTCGCGTACAAGACGGTCACGCCGGCCGACACGGGTGGCAACCCGTGGGTCTTCGACAAGCCGTTCTTCATCGTGCTGAACCTCGCCGTCGGCGGCAGCTGGCCGGGCTACCCGGACGGCACGACGCAGTTCCCGCAGCAGATGAAGATCGACTACGTCCGTGTGATCGACAACTCCTGACCCAGCGCGGGTGGGCGACCACACGCCCTGGGAACAGCGAAGGCCGGACGGGAGGTGGGCCCCACCCCGCCGGTGCCGGCGCACCGCGCCAGCGGGGCGACGGCCGTTCTGAACGGTGCACTGCGCAGACTCGCTGTCATGTTGACCGCATACCCGAGCAACTCGCTTCAGTTCGTGCTGGATTACGGGATTTGCACGACTTCATCGAGCGTGGCGTCCGAGCTGGGAAGTCCGAGTCCGGCGACCGTATCTCTCCAAGCTGTCATCAGTCGGCGAGTCGTTGGGACCTCTTTGATGCCGTGGACCCCAGCGGACCATACGCCAAGGGTGGATACCAGGATCCGGTCCATCGCTTCGTCGGCACTCACCGCGATGGTGGGAAGGTCATCGAGGGTCAGTTGGATCTGCGCGGTTCCGTAGGTGCGCCAGGAGAACACCGATCGGGGAAGCGCGAGATTCGCCGCTTCAGCGTCAGTCAGTAACCGGACCGTCGCAGCAGCGAACGGATTGGTTTCGGCATCGAGGACGATGGTCAGCATGACGCTGAGGAGGCGCACGAGCCCAGCCGGAACCTTTTCGGCTTGCTGTAACAGCAGCCGCCATTTGTCGTACTGCTGCTCAGTCACTGCGAGGGCGATGGCCTGCTTCGATGAGAACTGATGGTGTCCCACTGCCGATTTCGGCCGTCCCATCGCCGTAGCGATGCTTGCGATACTCGTCCCGCCGTAGCCTCTTGTTGCGAACTCCGTCGCGGCGGCCGCGAGGATCGCTTTGCGAGTCTCTGCCTTGTGTTCCTGACGCCGGTTCACCACGACATCAAACTATGGGAGAGCGCCACTCCCCATCTGTGAGTCCAACATGTGTTGCCGACGGAGGAGCCCCCGGCGGATGCCGTGAGCGCCTTCGACCCGTCAGCGATGCCCCGTGAGCAACGACCTATCCAGCGTTCGTTTGTCGGAACGCCCGAGCGACGTGGTTGGTGAGCTGGATGAACAGGTCGATGTGCTCAGCTGGCGCGGAATGCTGCAACGCGTCGCGGTAGGCCGCTCGGAGGGAATCAACCAATGCGCTGCCATTCGCGGTGAGTGTGATTCGCACGCTCCGGCGGTCCTCGGGGTTCCCGACGCGCTCGAGGAGCCCTCGTTGGGCGAGCCGGTCGAGGAGCGCGGTGACCGCGCCACTTCCTCTCGCGAGAAATATGGCGAGGGCCTTCGGCGTGCGGTCTTCGTCGATCGCGCCGAGGAACTTCAGCGCTCGGAGGTCGACCGGGTTGAGGTCGTGCGCCGCCGCTAAGTGCTGCATGAGGTGAGCATGCCCGACCTGCATGTTGTAGAACGCCGTGACCGTAGCGTCCGTGACGCGGCCGTGCTCATCGGACCCTGTCATGGGTGTCGTTTGGTGTATCGGCGGCGGAGGATGACGACAACACCACCAGCGACGGCGACGGCGACGGCGACGAGAAGTACACCTGGGATGAGGGCGATGAGCACTGGCGAGTTCGCGTCCTGGTCCCGAGTGGTCTCGGCAGGGAAGGTGACCCGGGCTGTCTTGCTGCGGGTGAGGTTGCCGCTGCGGAGGGTGATGGTTGCCGTCCAGGGGCCACGGGTGATGGCCGATGCGGTTGGGATGCGGACCCGGCTGCTCTGTCCCGGGGCGAGACTTATGGCGGCGTTGGTCATGAAGGGGCCGGCGCTCGTCTCTCCCGGGCCGTCGGTCAATGTGGCCTGTCCGGTGAGATCGACGGCGGTGCTGCCGGTGTTCTGCACCACCGCGGTCAGGGTTGGTTTGCCATCGTTCGCTCTGGTCGCGGACAGCTTGCTGATCGTGAAGTCCGGGGGGCTGTTACTCGTCGCGACGTTGATGTACGCGCGGATGCCCACACGGTTGACCACCGCGATGCGTCCGGGAGAACTCGCGTTCGTGGATCGCATCTGTGCCCATATCGCGGCGTAGCGCTCTCCGGCGGTGGCCGTCGTGGGGATCGTGGTGATCGTGGTGATCGTGGCGTGGTCGCCGTTGGGGAGGGTGACCGTGGAGGTGCTGGGGACGATCCAGCGTGCGAGCTCATTCTGTGTAGTGCCGTTGGCAGTGAACCGGCCGTGGCGGATAGATGCGGCCGTCGCGGCGATCTGCACTCGCTGCGTGTTCCCGGTGGTATTGGTGATCTGCAACCGCCGAGTGATTGTTGTTCCGGGCTCGGCGGTCTGCACGATGTACTCCCGTGCTCGCGGGTCGCTTGCTTGCTCGGCAGGAAAGTCCAGGAGCCGGATTCCCAGTCCCGCTGCTGGTATGGGGGTGGTGGCCTGCTGGGCGGCGAAGGCCGGGGCTGCGGCGAGGAAGCCTGTGATGGTCAGGATCGTCATAGCAACGGCTTTCACCGCCCAACGGGCACCGGTGCGCATCAGAGCACGGAGTGCGTGATGGTGGTGGTGTAGTCGCCTGCAGCAAGAGCGTCGCCCGGAACGGTGAGGCTAATTGTCTCGTCCCATGTCGCCGTGTTGTTGCCGGAGACCCCGCTCGCGGTCTGTACGGCTGCGTTGGCTGCACCGCCAACCGTGTTGGATGCGGCGACTGTGGAGGTGCCGGTGACCGCGGCGTCCGCTGCGGCCACGGCGATGTTGCTCGCGTTGATCGTCTTGCCGAGCGCTGCCGACGTCACGTCGGTTGCGGTTGCCGATGCGACCCAGCCAGCCGTTCCTGCGCGGGCGTCGGTGACCTGGATCCCGGACAGTGTCGCGGTACCGACGGCGCCAGGAGCGATCGCTCCGAGATCAAGCGCGGTGGGGGCGCTGATCGAGAGATCGCCAGCGGCGACCTCTGCGGTCACCGTGGTGTCTTGCGTGGTTGCGGCGGTTGCGGGTTGCGCGGCGATACCGGCGCCGACGATGACGGCCGCTGCTGCAGCTGTCGCGGCGATGATGCGCTTATTCATGATGTAGGTCTCTTTCTAGAAAGCAGGCCGGGTCGGGCCCGGCCTGGGTTGGTGTTGTGATCGGCGTCCGCAGCGCAGTCGCAAGGCACCCGGATCGGTTCGCCCGTCCGCAGAGAGTGGAACGTTTCCACGTGTGGCGAACGGTGTGCACGGGGTGCGGTATTCAACGGAACCTCCCGACGTGAGAGCGGGGCGATGGTCGACGAGCCGCAGAGCGGGACTGCTGGGCGGCTTCCACACGAGGAACCCGTGCCGCCGCCGAAACCCGAATACGCCGGCGACACGAGGTGAGCATCCATGGCCTGATCCGCCACATTCACAAGACGATCGTATGTCAAACAACCGCGGCGGGCTAGACCCACAAACAGGGCACCAACACTCCGGCAAGAGTGCAGCCCACGAGTGCAGGACCCGCGATAGAGGCGCCCCAAGTCCGGCCCTACCTGCGCAAGCTGCCAGCCCGACTGATCCTCAACGAGCCGGGCGTAGAGGAGCCCCCAAGCACAGGGCCGAATCGGTCACTTTCGTCGCGATGGAGTGCCGCTGACGCATCGAGCGCGGGCGTGGCGACGCAGGCCACAGCACCGTTGGCCGCGACAGTGTCGAGTTCCTCGACCACCCGGTCGATAGCGAACGTCTCGAGGTAGCTCCCATCCAACAGTCGGTCGACGTCGCGGTCCAGAAATCGGCTTCCGACGGCGATTCCGCGAAGGCGCAGTGAGTTTTGCCTGCACACACACGCACGAGCCTTCTCACCCTCAAGACCAACCAGGTGCGTTGCTCAATGGTGGCCCGACAATCGCGGCTCACGGGTAACGTCCGGACTGGATACCTGCCCCAGAACCTCGACCGCCAACTCGAGGCGATCGGCGGCGTTGACAGAGTGTTCGAAGAGTCTCCGGCGACTCCCGCACCGACCGGACCGCACTGCTCGACTGCATCGGATACGTCCGCGACGGCGACACTGTCCGCGTCGCGTCGATGGACCGCCTTGCACGCTCCCTCGGCGACATCGTCGACGAGATCACCACCAAGGGCGCCTCCGTCGAGTTCGTCAAGGAACAGCAGACCTACAGCCGCGACACCGATGACCAGATCACCGAAGCTCGCCGGCTCGTCGGGACCGGTGTCCCGAAGACCACTGTCGCGCGCGGCCTCAACATCGATCGCGCCACGCTCTACCGGATGCTCGCCGCGCCCCGCACGCCTGCTGCCACCGACGC
>NZ_JADKSB010000037.1:0-8572 GCF_015350935.1 Curtobacterium sp. VKM Ac-2887
ATCACCGCACAGATCAAGTAACACCCCACGTACTCCGGCTGTGCATGGCAGACCGGAACGGCCAACGCCCCGTCGCTTGCGACGGGGCGTTGCTCGTGCGTGGAGACACCGGATCAGCGAGCTCGTGCCCGGTACGCCCCCGGCGCAGTCCCACAGGCACGGGTGAAGTGCACGTAGAAGCTCGACTGCGACCCGAAGCCCGCGGCGTGCGCGATCTCCGAGGTAGTCATCGACGTCGTCGCGAGCAACCGCTGCGCCTCGGCCACCCGGCACCGTGTCAGGTACTCGACGATCGTGGTGCCGACGTCCTGTCGGAACACCGACATCGCGTAGTGCGGGTGCAGGTGCGCGGCCGCTGCGACGTCAGCGACCTCGATCGGTTCGCGGAACCGGTCGACCACGAACCGCACCATGTCGATCACCCGGTGCATGGCATCCGCGGTGCCGTGCCCGCCGCCGGGCCGCAGGTCCACGGCGTCGCGATGGTGCCGGAGCAGGCGACGCACGAGCGCCTGCGCCTCGAGGTTGGCGATGATCTCCGCACCGTCGTCCGCGAAGTCCCGCTGCCACGACCCGAGCATCGACTCGACGTCACGGCCGGCAGCTGCGGTCGGCACGACGACCGGGCGGTTCAGGAGCATCGCTCCGAGGTCGTGGTCGGGTAGTCCCCACGCCAGCACCTCGGCCAGGGGGATGTGCACCCAGCGGAACTCGCCGGTACCGGTGCCGTCACCCACGAGCTGGTGCGGGGTCCAGCCCCAGAACAGTGCGATCTCGCCCGCGTGCACACTGACCGGCGCCCCGCCGAACCGGTAGTCCAGGTGCCCGTCGAGCACCAGGTTCATCTCGAGGTCGTCGTGCCGGTGGGAGGACGCCATGAGCGGGGCCGGGCCGCGGTGGCTCCAGTACGCCGCTTCCATCGTCTCCACGTCGAGCACGTTGCTGAGCCTACGTGAGCGAGCAATCTCCCCACGCAGGACCTCCGTCAGGGGGTCGCTTCACGAGACCAGTAGTCGGCCCTGATGATCAGCAGTTCTCCGTCCACTTCTGCACCCAGGTTGACGGTCCGCGGGTCCCACAGCGTCCCGCGTTGCCGTGCCTGGGGTGTCATCCCCAGGCTCGTTGCGAGATCCTCCGGGCTCGTTCCGACGGGCGGTCGGACCGAGAGCACGGCCCAGCACCCACCAGAAGCGCACTCCTTCTCCTCCGCGATCAGCTCGCTGCCCGCTGGCAGTGAGACCGAGGCAGCGGGTGGTACATCCCCCTCGGTCGCGAACACGGACAGGGACACGAGGCGGACACCGGCGAGCAACGCGATGAGCGCAAGCGTCACCACGACCGATCGCTTCCGTCTCCCCGTGGCCGTCACGGGCGCCACCCTACGGCTTCGGCGCAGCAGCCTGGCCTGGTACTCACTCGACGGTGTGGAGCACTTCGATGCTGACGGGCACGTTCCCAGAGCACGTCGTACTCCTCACGACTTGCCACAGGCGCCGACGCCTACTTGTCCCACGCCGTCACGGACGCGAGACCTCGGGCGGCGCGTTCCTCATCGAGCAGCTGCTGCACCACCTGGCTCTTCGCTGCCGTGTAGGCACGACCGTCCGACGATCGCGCTGCTCGGGTCTTGACCTCCCGGTACCGCGCAACGGCGGTCGGGTCGCTGAGCAGTTTGTCCCGGAAGAGCCGTTGGTTGCACTCGTCCCACTGGTCCGAGGCGAAGGCGTGGAGGATGTGGGTCCTCGCCCCGTCTCGCTCTCGGGTGTACACCCCGTGGCTCTTCGGACCGGAACGGTGCTGCGTGTAGCCCGTCGCCGCGAGCAACGGGCCGAGCGCCAACGGATCCGTGTCGACTGCGACCCGGACCGCGATGTCGATGACCGGCTTCGCTTCGAGGCCCGGGATGGCCGTGCTGCCGATGTGTTCGACCGCGAGCACGCGGTCTCCGAGCGCGGCGACGAGCCGCGACGCCTCACGCTGGTAGTCCGTCTCCCAGGAGTCGCGGTGTGCTTCCAGCTGCACCGCGGCAGGCGCTCCCGCGGACCGGATCGTGGCCATCGCCGCTGGCCACAGCGCGTCCAACCGCGGTCCCCACGGATCCGCCATCACGCCGCTCTGACGGAGTTCGACAACCTCGGACGCGGGGAGCCACTTCCAGGCCATCACCTCGGCCGGAGCTGGCCGCACGGTCGAGCCGGCAGGTTCCCGCACGATGAAGAGATCCACCAGCGCAGAGTCCTCGGTGAAGCGACCGACCCACTGCAGCGCGTCGGGCGCGACCTCGAGGGCGGTCTCCTCGCGCAGTTCACGGCAGGCCGCCGCTGTCCCCGACTCGCTGGCGAGCGCGCTGCCACCGGGGAACTCCCACCCGTACGCGAACTCCTTCGTCGGAGCTCGTTGCGTGACGAGGACGGTCCCGTCGGCGCGGTGGACGCAGACCGTGACCACGAGGTGGAAGGACCCGGCGGGCCAACCGCTGTCGCCTCGCCGGAACGTCGCGCCCGTCGCTCCACCGCCCGCATCGACCACATCCCACCACTCGTCCACGACCGCCAGCGTACGACGACCGTCGCGACCCGGGTCGTGCCAGCGGGCGACTCAAGGTCGCCGAGACCCCGCAGCGACGACGGCGACCAGACCGCTCCAGTCGGAGTGGTAATCCTCGTCGACGGCCGCACGGCTCTCCGCGTAGACGTCGGCGGCGCGCAACGCCAGGGACGGGCTCAGCGCTCCGGACAGTGCCGTCTGGCTCCCGGCCGCGGCGAGGTCCGTGGCGGAGCCGAACCGGTGGTGCACCGTCCCCTCCCGCTGGTCGGCGAGGATCATGCTGTGCACGAGCGCCTCGCGGACCACCCCGAGCACGAGGTGTAGCCCGATGACGTCCGCTCCGCGTCCGAACCGTGTGGCGGCCAGTGCGAGGTCGAACCGCTGACTGTTGTCCGGAGGCTCCGGAGGAAGCTCGAGCGTCGCACCTCGCGTCACGAAGTCCATGCGGCGACCGTCCGCGAGTACGAGGCGAACCTGCTGCACCCCGTCGTCGACGGTGCTCTGCCACGCCCACGGTTCACCTCCGAGGAGTGTCCGCGCGTCGACGTCCGCAATGAGATCGAGCTCGACGTCGAGGTCGCTCCACGGGTCCAGCTGGTCGGGCGTGAGGACGGAGCCGTACGGACGGACCGCGCCGACCGCCGGGTCCGTGCGGAGCCTCTCCAGGAGCGACTGCTGCCAGTGCATCACCGAACCCTACGAGCTCCACGCCATGAGCGGGGCCGGGCCACGGTGGCTCCAGTACGCCGCTTCCATCGCCCCGACGTCGAGCTCCACGTCGAGCACGATGTCGAGACCACGTCAGAGCCCCTTCCGTCTGTTCGTCTCCCAGTACCCCAGCACCAGCTCGTCGCCCGGCGGCAGTTCGCGTTCGACGAGCCGGAAGAGTCGCCGCGCCTGGCGCTCGGACGAGCGCGCCGCGGCCTCGGTCGGCCATCCCGCTTCCACCGAGTAGTCCTCGTTGAACTCGGCGGCCCACCGCAGTACTTCGTCGCGGACGGTCTCCGACAACGCCGGTGTCCCCTCTGGGCACAGGCCGTCCTCGTCCCAGAGCGGCCAGTCGACGCTGTACTCGTTCATCAGTCGGTAGCGCACCGGACAACACTCGCACAGCGGGCCACGGATCGATCCGAGGATCCTGGAACCCCACCGTCCGAAGCCGGAGGACCGCACACCCCCGCGCTTCCTACCGTCGACACATGACCAAGATCACCATCATCGGCGCCGGCGGCTTCGTCTTCCCCTTCCGCCTCATCGGCGACCTCGTCTCCTTCCCCGCCCTGCAGGACGCGACGTTGCACCTCATGGACCTCGACGCGGGCCGGGTCGCCCGCACCGCGACGGCCGCCCGCGAGCTCGTCGCCCACCACGGCCTCGGCGTCGAGGTCCTCGAGACCACGGACAGGCGTGCGGCCCTGGCGGGTGCCGACGTCGTCATCATCACGTTCCAGGTCGGCGGCGTCGAGTCCTACAAGTGGGACGTCGAGATCCCGCGCAAGTACGGCATCGACCAGGCGGTCGGCGACACCGTCGGCCCGGGCGGCGTCTTCCGCTTCCTGCGGTCGGTCCGCGCGTACGAGGACATCGCCCGCGACGCGCTCGAGCTCTGCCCGGACGCCCAGTTCATCAACTACGCGAACCCGATGGCGATGGCCACGGCGTTCCTCAACGCGAAGGGGCTCCGGACGGTGGGCCTCTGCCACAGCGTGCAGGGCACGACCCGCATGCTGGCCCGCACGCTCGGCGTGCCGTACGACGAGGTCGAGTTCGTCAGCGCCGGCATCAACCACCAGGCGTGGATCCTCGAGTTCACGCGTCGGAACGGCGAGGACCTCTACCCGCGTCTGCGCGAGGTTATGACGGCGAAGCACCAGCGGGGCGTCGCGGCGTCCGACCTGCACGACGACGACGGCGACCACAGCGAAGCGGCTGCCGCGGCGAGCAACTACGAGGGCGGCAACGAGCAGGTCCGCACCCAGCTGATGCGCTCGTTCGGGTACTTCGAGACCGAGTCGAGCCACCACGCCAGCGAGTACGTGCCGTACTTCCGCAAGGACCCGGAGACGGTGCTCGAGTACATCCCGGAGCGCTGGGACTACTACGAGATCTGCCTGGCGCACGACGAGCAGGGCGACGTGGACACGCAGCTCGAGAAGCTCAAGGCCGACCTGACGCCGAGCGTCGAGTACGGCGCGAGCATCGTGAACGCGATCGTGACGGGTGTGCCGGCGGTCGTCTACGGCAACGTGCCGAACGCCACGGGCGTCATCCAGAACCTGCCGTCCGACGCCTGCGTCGAGGTCGCGTGCCTGGTCGACGGCAAGGGGGTGCAGCCGACGTCGTTCGGTGAGCTCCCGCCGCAGCTCGCCGCGATCAACCGCACGAACACGAACGTGCAGACCCTCGCGGTGCGCGCTGCACTCACGGGCAACGTCGAGCACGTCCACCACGCGGTGGCTCTGGACCCGCTGACGGCGGCGCACCTGACGCTCGACCGCATCGCCGAGATGACCGACGAGCTCCTGCACGCCCACGCGGCGCTCCTCCCCGAGTCGCTGCGTCCGGCGGACGCGGTCACCGCGGCACCGGTGGCCGACCGGGAGGCCCGCCCCGCGCTCGTCTGAACCGTCGCGCCCGACGTGGGGTCGGGTCCAGGACGCGACCCCACGTCGGACGCGCGGCGCCCCGTGTGCGCACCCCGCGCCTCCCGGCCGACCTGAACGGCACCACGACCTCAAAGGAGAGGACCATGCCGACCCGACCATCCCCCCAGCTCGCCAGACGGGGGTTCCTCGCCCTCGCCGGCATCTCGCTGACCGGCGCGCTGGCAGCGTGCGCCGGCGGCGGCACGACCGGCCGCGGCGGGACGAAGCACATCCGCCTGTCCACCTGGAACATCCCGACGGACATCACGAGCTACCAGGCGATCGCCGACGAGTTCGTCGCGGCGCACCCCGGCACGAGCGTCGCCATCGAGGTGACCACCGGGCAGTTCCACCAGTGGTTCATCACCCGGCTCGCCGCCGACCTGGCGCCGGACGTCATCCGGATCACCCCGCAGCAGATCGGCCGGTACGCCGCGAACGGCAGCCTGGTCGACATCTCGGGGTCCGTCCCGGCGGACTACCGGCAGGACTACAGCGACCCGTTCTGGGCGATCGGCGCGCGGGACGACGGCGTGTACGGCGTCTTCCAGCACACCGACAACTTCATCACCTACTACAACCGCGACGTCATGGAGCAGATCGGCGTCTCGCCGCCGCAGGCCCTGGCCGACGCGTGGACGTGGGACGAGTTCCTCGACGTCGCGAAGGAGGTCAAGCAGGTCACCGGCAAGTACGCGTTCGGGTACGGGTGGTCGTCGCCCGAGACGGCGTACCGGTGGCTGCCGCTGGTCCACCAGAACGGGGGCGCGTTCCTCGGCGAGGACGGTGCCACCCCGTCGATGGACACCCCGGAGGCGATCGACGCCCTGGCCTTCGGCCGGAAGTGGTACGCCGAGGGACTCGCGACCACGGGCAACCTCAGCAAGAGCGGCGGCGGTGACGTCTCGCGGAACCTGTTCCTGACCGGGCAGATCGGCATGATGCTCAACAACCCGGAGTCGATCACGCAGCTCGACACCGACATGCCGGACAACTGGGGCACGGCCCCGATGATCCGGAACGTCGGCGAGGCGAGCGACCTGGGCGGCAACGCCCTGGCCGTCACGAAGTCGAGCAAGCACCCGGAGCTCGCGGCCGAGCTCGTGGCGATGATCACGTCACGGTCGAAGATGCAGCAGTTCTGCCACGACGGCAACTGGCTGCCCGCCCGGAAGTCCCTCGACGCGAAGGACATCGGGTACGCCGCGAACACCGACACGATGCAGCGGTTCATCGACCAGGGGACGACGATCCCGCTCTCGATGGTGAAGGCCGAGAGCGGCGAGTACTTCAGCTCGCTCAACGCGGTGTTCGCCGACTACCTCGACCTCTGTCTGCTCGGGCAACTGAGCCCGAGAGAGGCCTCGAACCAGATGATGGAGGCGATGCGCAGTGTCACTGCGAACTGAGACCGCGCCGGTCCGCACGACGGCGTCCACCGCCCCACCGACCGGCGGAGTCCCCGCTGGCGGCGGTGCCCGCCGAAGCCGGGGCCGCTTCGTCCCGTACGTGTTCATCGGCCCCGCGGCGCTGCTGTTCCTCGGCTTCTCGCTCATCCCGATCATCACGGCGATCGCGCTGAGCTTCCAGGACTCCAGCACCTCGCTCGGCGACGGCACCTGGGTCGGCGGGAAGAACTTCGTCGACATGGGTTCCGACCCGCTCATCGGCACGGCGCTGCGGAACACGCTCGTGTTCACGCTCGGCACCGTGCCCACCTCGATGGCGATCGGGCTCGCCCTGGCGGTCGCCCTGAACCGGCCGCTGCCCGGGCGCTCGGTGTTCCGTGCCCTGTTCTTCGTGCCGATGGTCGCGGCGGGCGTCGTGGTGGGCGTCATCATGTCGTGGATCTTCAACGGCGACTACGGCGTCGTGAACAACCTGCTCGAAGCGCTCGGGATGGGGCGCGTGCCCTGGCTGACCGCTCCGGGCTGGGCGATGGCGACCCTGGTGGTCGTCGTGGTCTGGACCCGGATCGGCTTCTGCATGGTGATCTACCTCGGCGCGCTGCAGTCCGTGCCCGCCGAGCTCAAGGAGGCCGCCGCGATCGACGGCGCCTCGCGATGGGTCCGGTTCCGGACCATCACGTGGCCGCTGCTCCGCCCGACGACGTCGATCCTGCTCATCCTGAACGTCGTGTTCTCGTTGCAGGCCTTCGACGTCATCTACGTGATGACCGGCGGCGGCCCCGGCTTCTCGACGACCGTGCTGATCCAGTACGTGTTCCGGTCCGCGTTCATCGATGCCCGGATGGGCTACGCCGCGGCGCTCGGACTGGTGCTCGTCGCGATCCTGCTCGTGTTCACGCTGCTCCGGCAGCGCGCCAACCGCAAGGCGGAGGAGATGCTCTGATGGCCGTACTCGATGTCCGCGGTGCCCGCCGCCGTCCGGCTGGAGCCCGCTCCCGGCGCCGGCCTGGTCGCTGGGTGCTCGTCGCCGGGCTCACCGCCCTCGCCATCCTGATGGTGTTCCCGCTGTACTGGATGGTCGTCTCGGCGCTCACCCCCGGCGGGCAGTCGCAGAGCGGCACGTTCTCGCTGTTCCCGACGCGGCCGACGTTCGAGAACTACACGCAGGTGTTCAGCACGCAGCCGGTCTGGCGGTGGCTCGGCAACTCGGCGCTCATCACCAGCGTCGGCACCGCGTTGAGCGTCGTCGTGTCGTTGATGGCCGGGTACGCCCTCGCCAAGTTCCGGTTCATAGGCCGGGGGCTGCTGTACTCGGCGTTCCTCGTCACGATCATGATCCCGATCCAGGTCACCCTGGTGCCGAGCTTCCTGGTCGTCGCGAAGATCGGCCTGGTCGACTCCCCCTGGGCGGTGATCCTGCCGACCGTGTTCGACGTCGTCGGGATCTTCATCGCGCGGCAGTTCATGCTCGGGGTGCCGGACGCCCTGATGGAGGCCGCTCGACTCGACGGCGCCGGCGAGTTCCAGACGTTCTTCCGGGTGGTGCTGCCCTCGTGCGGCCCCCTGGTCGGGGTGCTCGTGATCCTCGGCTTCATGACGCGGTGGAACGACTTCCTCTGGCCGCTCGTCGTGCTGCAGGGCAACGAGAATCTGACCGTGCCGGTGGCCCTGTCGACGCTGACGAACAACCCGGCGTTCAGTTCGCCGTGGGGTGCCGTGATGGCCATCGCGACCGTGACCGTGCTGCCGCTGCTCGTGGTGTTCCTGGCGTTCCAGCGCCAGTTCGTGCAGGGCATCGCCTCGACCGGCATCAAGTAGCGCGGCGGCTCGCGCCGGCACGGCGGGCGGCGTACCTGCCCGAATCGGGCGTACCTGGTCGTTTCTTTCGACCAGGTACGCCCGATTCCGCATACCAGCGCAGTGGACATGGGAAAGAAACGGACGGGAGGCACGGTGCCAACTGGCACCGTG
>NZ_JADKSB010000038.1:0-7785 GCF_015350935.1 Curtobacterium sp. VKM Ac-2887
AGGCCCGGTGCCAGCTGGCACCGGGCCTCCCGTCCGTCCTGTGGTGACGTCGACTACACGGCGACGGGCGCGCGCTGCCCCACCGTCTCCCCGGCCACGGCGGCCTCGTCACCAGCGGCGGCATCCGCGGCCGGAGCCCGACGCACCCACTTCTTCAGCCCGACGAGCACCAGCGCGGACACCACGGTGCCGGCCAGGATCGCGAGCACCCAGACCACGAACGAGTCGATCGCGAAGAACACGAACACCCCGCCGTGCGGCGCCCGCGAGGTCACACCGGCCGCCATCGAGATCGCACCCGTGACCGCAGCACCGACCATCGACGCCGGGATGACGCGCAGCGGGTCGGCGGCAGCGAACGGGATCGCACCCTCGGAGATGAACGACGCCCCGAGCAGCCAGGCGGCCTTGCCGTTCTCGCGCTCGGGCTTCGTGAAGCCCTTGCGGTACAGGACGGTGGAGGCGAGCGCGAGGGCGAGCGGGGGCACCATGCCGGCGCCCATGACCGCGGCCATGATCTCGAACGGCACGACGTTCGTGGCGGTGCCGGCGCCGAGGCCCGCGACGGCGAACGCGTACGCCACCTTGTTCACCGGGCCGCCGAGGTCGAACGCCATCATCAGGCCGAGGATGATGCCGAGCAGGATCACCGAGGTGCCGTTGAGCGAGTTGAGCCAGTTCGTGAGCTGCGTCATCAGCCAGGCGATCGGGCCGCCGAGCACGAGCAACATGAGGCCGGAGGCGATGATCGAGGCGAGCAGCGGGATGATCACGACCGGCATCAGGCCGCGCAGCCAGCGCCAGGTCGGGATGCGACCGATCCAGTACGCGGCGGCACCGGCGAGCAGACCACCGACGAGACCGCCGAGGAAGCCGGCGTTCATGAAGACGGCGACGGAACCGGCGACGAAGCCAGGCGCGATGCCGGGTCGGTCGGCCATGGCGTACGCGATGTACCCGGCGAGCGCTGCGACGAGGAAGCCGAGCGAGATCCCACCGATCTGGAAGGCGGCGGCGCCGAGGTAGTAGCCGAGGCCCTGGGGCGGCAGGTTCAGCAGCGTGTAGTTCGTCAGCGTGAACACTGCGTTGTTCTGGCCGGAGTCGCCGTGCTGCAGCGCGATGCCGTAGCCAGCGAGCAGGAAGCCGAGCGCGATGAGCAGTCCGCCGCCCGCGACGAACGGGATCATGTAGCTGACGCCGGTGAGCAGCCAGCGCTTGAGCGCCTGGCCGAAGTGCTCGTTCTTGGCGGTGGACGCACCGTCGACGGCTGCGCCGCCCTGCACGCGTGCGGCGTTCGGGTCGTCCGAGGCACGGATGGCCTCGGCGATCATCTTGTCGGGCTCGTCGACGCCGCGCTTGACGGGTCCGGAGACGAGCGGCTTGCCGGCGAAGCGACCGCGGTCGCGGACATCCACGTCGACCGCGAACACGACGGCGTCGGCACGGGCGATGAGGGCGGGGTCAAGGGGCTCGACCTGCGAGGACCCCTGGGTCTCGATGTGCATCTCGGCACCGGCGCGCTGCGCCGCGGCGACGAGGGCGTCGGCCGCCATGTAGGTGTGCGCGATGCCGGTCGGGCAGGCGGTGACGCCGACGAAGACCTTGCGGCCCGGCGCGGGTGCGGCGGTCGGACTGGAGGCGCTGCTCGCCTTCCCGACGCCGGCTTCGGACACCTCGCCGCTCACCTCGCGGTCGACGAGCTGGACGATCTCGTCGGGGGTGGCTGCGGCGCGCAGGGCGGCGGTGAAGTCGTCGCGGATGAGCGCACGGGCCAGGGTCGAGAGGACCGTCAGGTGGTCCTTGTCGGCCCCTTCGGGCACGGCGATCATGAACACGATGTCGGCGTCGCCGTCCGGGGCGCCGAACGACACCTTCCGGGCGAGACGCGCGAACGCCAGGGTCGGCTCGGACACCGATGCCGAACGGGCGTGCGGGATCGCGATGCCGCCGGGAACCCCGGTGCCGACGCTGGCCTCGCGCTTGATGGCGTCCTCGGCCAGGACCCGGCCGTCGGCGGCGCGGCCGGTCGCGGCGACGCGGTCGGCGAGGACGCGGATGACGTCGGCCGAGGTGGCACCGAGGTCCTCGTCGAGGCCGACGAGCTGGGCGCTGATGAGGCGCGGACTCGAGTCTGCGGACATGTGCTTGCTCCTTCGCAATGGCGCTGATCGCGCGGGTCGTGCAGGTGTTCGGGGAGTGGGGGTGTTCGAGCTGGGGGGTCAGGCGGGCTCGGGTGCCGGGTGCGTCGTGAGCACCCGGACCGAGATCGCCGTCGGGTCGGTGTGGTCGAGGGCGGGCACGTCGCTGCCGGGCAGGGCTGCGGCGGCGGCTCCGGTCGCGACGGCCTGGGCGAGGCGCTGCTCGGGCGACGCTCCGGCCACCTCGGCGAGCAGGTAGCCCGCGAGCGAGGAGTCCCCCGCGCCGACCGTCGAGCGGGCGACGATCCGCGGTGCTGCGGCGGCGAAGGCGCCCTCGTCCGACACCAGTACGGCTCCGGCGCTGCCGAGGGTCAGCAGGACCGAGCCGACGTTCCGGTCGCGCAACCGCTCGGCAGCGGCCACGGCGGCGTCGAGGTCCTGCTCGTAGGTGTCGGGGTCGCCGCCGACGACCTCGGCGAGCTCCTCGGCGTTCGGCTTGACCAGGTCGATCCGCTCGCCGGACTGCAGCAGGGCGGTGAACGGGACGCCGGACGAGTCGACCGCGATCCGGACGTCCTCACCGTGGCGCGCACGGACGGCGCGGACGAGCACGGCGAGCGCGTCGTCGGGGAGTCCGGGCGGGAGCGACCCGGCGAAGACCACCCAGCGGGCGGCGGGTCCGGTGGCGGTCGCCGCGGCCGTGTCGGCGACCAGGTCGGCCAGGTCGTCCAGCCGGCCGGCGAGCGAGGGACCGGGCTCGTTGAGCTTCGTGGTGGTGCCGGTCGGCTCGGTCACGGTGACGTTCGAGCGGAGCGGCACACCGATCGGCAGGGCGGCGGTGGGGATGCCGCGCGTGGCGAGCCCGAGCAGCACGGGGTCGAGCTCGTCGCCTGGCAACACGGCGATGGTGTCCCCACCGCTGGCGACGACGACCCGGGACACGTTGACGCCCTTGCCGCCGGGCTCCGCGGTGGAGCGGATGGCGCGCTGGACGGCGCCGCGCTGCAGTTCACCGGAGAGCTCGATGGTGCGGTCGAGGCTCGGGTTCGGCGTGACGGTGACGATGCGGCGGCTCATGCGACGACGACCTCGACGTCGGCGTCGGTCAGGGCGCCGGCGAGGTCGGCTGGCGGCGCCTGGTCGGTGACCACGGTGTCGATCTCGTCGAGCCGGGCGAAGCGCATCAGGGCCTCGACCCCGTGCTTCGCGGCGTCGGTGAGCACGACGGCTCGGCGGGCGGCGAGGACGAAGGCGCCCTTGACCGCGGCCTCGTACTCGTCCGGGGTGCTCAGACCGAAGCCGGCGGACAGGCCGTTCGTGCCGACGAAGGCGATGTCGGGCCGCAGGGCGCTGATCTGCTCGACGGTGGCGGTCCCGACGGCGGCGCTCGTGACCCCGCGCACCCGGCCACCGAGCAGGTGCAGCTCGACGTGCTCGCTGTGCTGCAGGGTCGCGGCGATCGGGACGGAGTTCGTGATGACGGTGAGGGTCGCGCCGGCGGTGGCGGGCTCCCAGCGTGCGAGTTCGGCGGCGACGGCGGCGCAGGTGGTGCCGGCGTCGATCGCGATCGAGCCGGTGAAGGTCGAGGGCACCAGGCGCATCGCGGCTCGGGCGATCTCGGACTTCGCGGAACCGTGCTGCCCCTCTCGCTCGGCGACGGAGAGTTCGACGACGCTCGAGCGGCCGATGGGCACCGCTCCCCCGTGCACGCGGCGCAGGACCCCGGCGGACTCGAGGGTGTCGAGGTCACGGCGCACGGTCTCGGTGGTGACGTCGAAGTGCTCGGCCAGATCGGCGACGGAGACCCGGCCGGCGTCCTGCAGCGCTGCTGCGATCGCGTCGTGCCGCTCGGTTGCGTACATGCCCGAACTCCTTCGTTCCCGTGGGTTTCAGGAACCATAAGCCACAAACCCACACAAACACAACCACCCCGCGCCGCGTCCCTCTCCCCGCTCCCTCCCGCCCCCTCCCCCGAGGTTCCGAAATCTCGGCATCTCGCGGCGCCCACAGCCCGTCCGTGGAACCTCGGTGTCCAGCACGCGGCATGTCGTGGAACCTCGACGGACGGCACACGCACGAACACCCCACACGCACGAACGCCCCACACGCACGAACACCCCGCCGCGTGTGCGACGGGGTGTTCGGTCGAGCACGTCAGCCCTTGACGGCTCCCGCGGTCATGCCGCTGACCAGCCGACGCTGCACGATGAGGAAGAAGACGACCACGGGGATCGAGAACAGCACGCTCGCCGCCATCAGCCCACCGAAGTCCGTGCCCTTGTTCGTCGAGAAGCCCGCGAGCCAGACCGGCAGCGTGTACATCCCCTGGTCCTTGAGCATCACGTACGCGATCAGGTAGTCGTTCCACGCCGCGATGAACGCGAAGACGCTCGTGGCGATGACTCCCGGCATCACGAGGGGGAACAGCACGCTCCAGAGAATCCGGAAGGTGCCGGCTCCGTCGACCTTCGCGGCCTCCTCGATCTCGACGGGCACCGCGACGAAGAACCCGCGCATCACCCAGATCGAGAACGGCAGCACGCTCGCGACGTACGCCAGGATCAGCCCGACGTAGCTGTTGAGCAGACCGAGGGTCTGGAACGACAGGAACAGCGGGATGAGCAGCGCGCCCGACGGGATCATCTGCACGAACAGGATGCCGACCAGGATCGCCCGCCGCCCACGGAACCGGAACCGCGACAGCGCCGCCGATGCCAGGAACCCGACCACGATCGACAGCAGCACGGCGGCCACCACGACGATGGTCGAGTTCCGCAGGTAGACCAGGAAGCCCTCTTGGGTGAGCGCGCGCGTGAAGTTGTCGAGCGTGGGGTGCAGCGGTGCCCAGATCGGGGTCATGGTGGTGACCTCGTCCGCCGGCTTGAAGGCGGTGTTCACCATCCAGTAGATCGGGAACACCCACACCACGCAGAACACCACCGCGATGGTGTTCGCCACCACGCGCGGCTTCCGCTTCCGCGCCCGCACCGGCGCAGCATTCGAGACGGTCACAGGTCCTCCTCCCCGCTGCGGACGAGCCGGCGGATGTAGTAGCTGGTGAGCGCGCCGAGGATCACGGTCGAGATGACGGCGATCGCGGCACCCTGGCCGTACGCGTTGGAGACGAACGACTTCACGAACGTCCAGATGCCCAGCGTCAGGGTGGCCTCTTCCGGACCGCCCCTCGTGAGCAACCAGATCTGGTTGAAGACGTTGAAGTCCCAGATCACCGACAGGATCGACACGAGCAGCAGCGTCGGGGCGAGTGCCGGCAGCGTGATCGCGCGGTACATCGTCCACGTCGAGGCACCGTCGAGCGCCCCGGCCTCGTAGTACTCCGGCGCGATCTGCGACTGTGCGGCGTACAGCGTCAGGGCGACGAACGGCACGGCCTGCCAGATCACGAGCGTGAGCACGATCGTGTACGCCTGCCCGGGGTGCGACGCCCAGTTGTCCTGCGTGTGGTCGCCGAACACCCGCAGCTGCGTGATGAGCCAGTTGAGCACCCCGTAGAAGGGCTGGAACAGCCACTGCCACACCAGGCTCGATGCGACGTTCGGCATCGCCCAGGCCAGCACGAGCACGACGCTGACCACGGTGCGCATCGCGACGCCCAACCGGGTGAGCAGCTGCGCGACGCCCATCCCGATGACGATCGTGCCGAGCACCATCGCCCCGGTGACCAGGACGGTGCGCAGGATGACCGGCCAGAACGACGCGTCGGTCAGGACGTTCGTGTAGTTCGAGACCCCGGCGAACCCGGCTTCCCCGGTGAAGATCGCCCGGAGCCCGTAGTCCTGGAACGAGATGACGACGAGCCGGACGAGCGGGTAGACGACGAGCGCGAGCAGCAGGATCGCCGCGGGCGCCAGCAGGACGAGCGGTGCGCGCGACGCCACCGCCGACCGACGACGCGCCCCGCGGCCGGGACGAACCGGCCGCCCGAACCCGGCACCGCCGCTGCCCCCGGTGCCCCCGGCGCCCGCGCCCCTGGTCCCCCCGCCGCCGGCGACCGGCTCGGACTGCTCCGAACCGGTCGCCTGCTCTGCAGTGGAGGTCATCGACTACTGCTGCGCGTTCAGCGCGGTCGTGAGGTGCTTCGAGAAGCCCTCGGCGGCCTGCTCCGGCGACTTCCGCCCGGTGGCGATGTCCGCGAACATCGACTGGAACGACGCGTCGCCCTCGATGGTCGCCCAGCCCGGTGTCGCCGGGGTCGGACGGCTCGTGCCCGCTGCCGCGAAGTACGGCTTGTGCAGGGTGTCGACGTCGTCGGCCACGGCGTCGAGCAGCTCGGTCGAGTTCGGCTCCCAGCCGTCCACGCCGAACACCTGGTCCTGCTGGAACTCCTTCGAGGTCAGGATCTTCAGGTAGTACAGCGCGAGGTCCTGGTTGGCGGCCTTCGCCGGGATCCCGAGGTCGGAGCCACCGAGGAACACCGGCTGCGTCTTGCCGTCCGTCTGCGAGGGCATCGGGAACGTGCCGATCTGGTCGGCGAGCGCGGGCTTCGCGGTGGTGATCGAACCGATCTCCCACGCCGAGCCGAGGAACGCCGAGGTGTTGCCCTGCGCGAAGACGTCGCTCTGCGAGGGCTTGTCGGTGTTGATGTCCTGCGTCGACTTCGCGGAGTAGTCGTTCTGGAACGTCTTCCACGCCGTCAGACCCTTGACCGCATCGGCCGAGTCGAGCTTCCCGGTCCACTTGCCGTCCTTGTCGGAGGCGATCTCGCCGCCGGCGTCCCAGACCCACTGCAGCCCGCCGTACCAGTACTGGCCGGGCATGTAGAAGGCGGAGAAGTCGCTCGCCGTGTTGGCGGCCTTGACCTTGTCCAGGTCGGCGGTGAGTTCGTCGTAGGTGGTCGGCACGTCGGTGACGCCGGCGTCCTTCCAGACCTTCTTGTTGTAGACGACGGCACGGTTGCCGGCGAACAGCGGAGCACCGTAGAGCTTGTCGTCCACCGTGGCCGGCCCCTCGAGCCCGGTGAGCCAGGTCTGGCCGTCCTTGAGTTCGTCGCGGTACGGCGTGAGGTCCATGAGACCTCCGGCCGCTGCGTAGACCGGCACCTGGGTGTTGCCGAGGTCGACCACGTCCGGGGCGTCGTCCTGGGCGAGCGCCGTGGTGAGCTTCGTGGTGATCCCGTCCCACTGCTGGGTCTGGATCTTCACCTTCGCCCCGGTGTCCTTCGTGAACTGCTTCTGGGCTGCGTCGAGGACCTTGTCGCTCAGGTCGCCGTTCATCATCCAGACGGTGATGGTCTTGCCCTTGCCATCGGGTGTGCCGATGGCCTTCGTGCCACCGTCGGAAGCTCCGTTGCTTCCGGCGGAGCACCCGGTGAGGGCGAGCGCGGCCGCCAGGCCGAGCGCACCGAGTGCGGCGAAACGCGTGCGTGTCACGTTGACTCCCTTGGTCCGGCCTTTATGAAAGGTCGTTGCGTATTCGCAATAGAAGACCTTCCGAGAGCCCTTGTCAACCGTTGGATCGGTCCCTGTGAGCGGGTTCGATCCGCGTGTTTCCGGGGGATCACGGATGGCGAACAGATCGTCGCCAACGCTTGACGCGACTGGTCATGACCAGGCATGATCTGCGCCAGGCGTCGACGGGGTGGACGGAACGACCGGGAGGCCCGGTGCCGGTCCCGCAGACCGGCACC